>CACCOR010000006.1:0-80979 GCA_902547695.1 uncultured SAR86 cluster bacterium
GACATTTGCATTTGAAAATTTTATGCCAAATCCAAATGCCTATTCTGTTTCTGCCGTAAGCGATCCGCGTTATCTATCAGTTACTGGAAGACATATTTTTGTAAAAATGCCTGACGATAGATTTGAGCCTAGAGTAAATGATCACAGAATTGGTTATTTCGTTAATAAATCTACTGACTTAACTTCTTACGATAATTTTCCGAATTTTGCTTTAATCAATAAGTGGAGATTGATAAAGAAAAACCCTGATGTTGAAATGTCAGAACCTGAAGAACCAATTGTTTTTTGGGTTGAAAATACTACTCCTAAAGAAATAATTCCCGCTGTAATTGCTGGTATTGAAAATTGGAATATTGCTTTTGAAGAAGCAGGTTTTATCAATGCGATTGTTGCAAAGATTCAACCAGATGATGCGGAATGGGATGCTGCTGATTATGACTATAACGTTGTAAGGTGGTCTTCTGAACCAGATGGAAATTTACTTGGAATTGGGCCAAGTGTAAGCAATCCATTGACTGGAGAAATCATTTCTGCAGATGTTGTTAACAAGCTTCTAGCAATTAAATTAGGTTATAACTATAGAAAACTATACGGCTTCACAGAAGAAAATGATCCTTTGATGCAGTACATCACCAATCTAACCTTGCATGAAGTAGGACATGTTCTTGGCTTGAGACATAATTTTAGAGGTAGCTATTTATACAGTCCTGATGAAATACATGATAAAAATATTACTGGTAATGTCCTAATGAGTTCTGTAATGGATTATGACCCTATCAATATTGCTCCTGAAGGAGTTGAACAAGGGATTTACTTTTCAACTGAGCCTGGCGTTTATGACAAATGGGCAGTTAAATTTGGATACACTCCTAACTTAACAGACGAAGAGAGAACTGCATTACTTCAACAATCTGTTAAAAGAGAATTAACATTTGGCACTGACGATGATGCAATGTCTTATCCTGGAAATAATATTGATCCAAGAACGAAAAGATATGATATGAGTAATGATCCTATAGGTTATGCTGAAGATATAGTAAAAATAGTTGATCAAAAGATTAATGAATTACCAGAAATATTTTCTGATGAAGAAGGTTTTAACAACTATACAAACTCTTTTTATAGATTATTTAGAACTAAAGGTAGATTTCTTGAAACCGTCGCTCAACAAATTGGCGGAGTTTACATAAACAAAATAGCTTCAAATCAAAACGATTTTGTTTCTTTAGAGCCAGTTCCATACGAAAAACAAAAACAGGCTTTTGAGTTACTTAAAAACGAGGTCTTTTCAAATGGTGCAATGAACTATGATCCTAAAATTCTTGCAAATCTAATTTTTGAAAGAGATTCAGAAAGTTATTATGCAAATTTCGGCGATAATAATGATCCAGATTTTCATGAGATTGTATTGGCAAGTCAAAGTAATATTCTTAGAAATATACTGCATCCTGCAGTTATGAAAAGGTTGGTAAATAGTTCTTTGTACGGAAATGAATATATGCCTGATGAGGTCTTAGAGGATTTAAACTCTGCTATTTTTGTTTCTGGTGAAGAGCCTGATACCTTTAAAAAGAACCTTCAATCTACATACGTAAATTTGCTTACTAATGGATTTAATGAGGGTCCATACGATGACGTTTCTAAAGCAGCAATTTTTTCTGCATTAAAAGAAATATTAGATTTTAGTAGGAATAACAGATTTAAATCTAATCACTATGATTTAATTTATTTTAAAGTTAATAATTTCTTTGATAGTAAATAAATTATTGGCTGTAAGATTCTATTTTTAGCAATATTGATTTAAGTCTAGTGCCTCCGCTTGCGCTATAACCGCCTATCTTGCCATCAGAACATACTACCCTGTGACATGGTCTAATGATCGGAATAGGATTTTTACCACAGGCATTTGCAACAGCTCTAAATGATTTAGGTTTTCCAATAGCTATAGCAATTTCTTTGTATGACTTAGTCTTACCGTATTGAATCTTATCAATTTCTTTGAAAACTAATTTTTCAAAATCAGAATATGTTTGCACTAAATAGCTCTTAATACTTTTTTTATTTTATCGATAGCCCAATCTAAATCTTTTTTTGAGATCATTAAAGGTGGAGCAAATCTTATAACTGTTTTATGAGTTTCTTTACATAAAAGACCTTCATTAAGAAGCATTAAACATAAATCCTTTGCATTCACATCTGATTTATTTAGTTCCATGCCTATCCAAAGGCCCTTTCCACGAACTTCTTTAATTATTTTTGAGTCTATTTGTCTTAAGCTTTTTAAGAAGTATTCACCCATTTTTTTACTATTCTCTATGAGCTTTTCTTCAAACAAAAGATCAATCGCTTTTATGGCGACCTTTGAAGCCAATGGATTTCCTCCAAAAGTAGAACCATGTGATCCTGGATTAAAATGATTCATTATCTCTTTTGTACTCAGGAAGGCAGAAATAGGGAGCAGTGCGCCTCCTAGAGCTTTTCCAAGAATTAATCCATCAGGTTTAATATTTTCATGCTCATAAGCAAAAAGCTTTCCAGTTCTTCCGAGTCCTGATTGAATTTCATCTAAAATCAAAAGGATATTTCTAGAGGTGCATAAAGCACGAAGTTGTTTTAACCATCCATCAGTGGGTACTCTTATTCCAGCTTCTCCTTGGATAGGCTCGACTAAAATGGCACATGTATTTTTATTGATTTTCTTTTCAAATGACTCTATGGATACGCAGCTATCAATTGATTGACAGTCACAGGAACCACAGTATTCAGCGCTGTTAAATCCTGGAGTAAATGGACCAAAACCATCTTTATATGAGGCATCCGAAGAAAAGCTAACTATTGTGGTTGTTCTTCCATGGAAGTTACCATTAGCTACAATAATTTCTGCCTTATCCTCAGGAATTCCTTTTGAAAAATAACCCCATCTTCTTGCAGCTTTAATAGCTGTTTCAACAGCCTCAGCACCAGTATTCATTGTTAATATAGATTCAAAACCAGACACCTTTGATAGTTTCTCTAAAAATATAGAAAAGGGCTCTGTATAGAAAGCTCTGGATGTAACTGAGAGCTTTGAAGACTGTTCATGAAGAGTCTTCAATAATTCTGGATGCGAGTGGCCATGACTTACTGCAGAGTAAGCCGAAACCATATCTAAGTATTTATTTCCATCAACATCCCAAAGATATGCACCCTCTCCTTTTTCTAATACAACAGATAATGGTGAATAGTTTTGAGCTCCGTACAATGATTCTTTTTTTATGTATTCGTCTTGTAAACTTGATGACATGAGTGTATTTTAACCGCATAGATTTTATCGGCAAGAGAGTATATGTCTAAACAATCAACTTCGCATTTATTTATGATTGAGCCTGAGGCTTTTTACTCTAATGAGCAAACGGCATTTACTAATCATTATCAAGAAAAAGTAACTGACGAAACGCCAGAAATTATTGCAGAAAAGGCCTTAGCAGAGTTTCATGGTCTTAAAAATGCAATTGAAGATAAAGGTATTAAAGTTACAAGTTTAAAAGGTTCAAAGGATTGTCCTGATCATATATTCCCAAATTGGTTTATCACTTTCGATGATAAAACTATGCAGATTTTTAGCATGTTGGCACCCAACAGGAGAAAAGAAAAAAAGCCATCCATGATTGAGCATCTCACAAATACGTATGAACTTACAGATGATATGTCTTATTTAGAGGACAAAGAGGTATTTCTAGAATCAACGAGCAGTATGGTTTTTGATAGAGTTAATAGGATTGTCTATGCTGGAATTTCACCAAGAACTAATGCAGTCCAATTAATAATTTGGTGTAGAAATAATGACTATGAGTTAGTTCTTTTTGAAACTGAAAGTCATACTGGTTCACCAATATATCATACAGATGTCTTGATGTATGTTGGAACAGATATCATTGGCATATGTCTTGATGTTATAAAACCAGAACATAGGGATTACGTTGAAGAAAAAGTTAATGCTCAGCACAAGGTTATAGAATTGACTCCGGATCAAATTCAAAATTTCTGCGGAAATGCTATAGAGGCAAAAAATAATAATAACGAACTGTTCTTAATAATTTCATCAACAGCTTTCAATGCATTAAATCAAGATCAAAAAGAACAACTGCTTAAAAGTTATAAAGATATTATTCACTCAGATATTCCTACTATTGAAAAATACGGTGGTGGATCTGCCCGTTGCATGCTAACTGAGCTGTTCTAAAAAAAACGCCTATACAAAGATAGGCGTTTTAAGATTAATTGTTCTAACTAATCGTTTGTATTAATCCACAGTGGTAATACTGCTATTGCTAATGCTGAAATACTCATCATCAAAGCCATAGCTCTACCAAAACCACTTCCTTCGTCTTGACTTGCTAAATAAGCTTGAGCAGCAGGACTAAGATCAACATCACCATTTGCAGCATCAAGTGCAGCAAGAGCTGCGGCTTGACCTTCAAAAAGATTGCCAATATTTGTAAATACAATTACTGACATCATAAATATACTTACTGCAAAAGCAGTAATAATTATTTTTCCAAATAAATTTACATTTTTTTCTAGTGAAACACTGCTAAATCTGGCTGCAACCCAAAAACCAAGGATTAAAGCAAGTAACCCTGTGGCGTTTGCACCTCTGCCAGTATGAAAAGCATCCCACATAGCTATTTCAGCCATTGCACTTTGCACAATAATATCTTCCATAATATCTCCCTTATTATTTAAATAATCTTATATGTTAATAGAAGAATGAAACAAAAACGCAAAAATTAGGTAAATTTTATTTACATAATTAACAGGCTTCTTTAACGAAATCTGATACTTGTTTGATTCCACCTAGCGGGAAGAAATGAACTTTTTCAATATTAAATGAAGGATTATTAGCTTTATAAGTTGCTAATTCTGTGATGATATTCGTTGGCTTATATGGCAAAAGCAATTTAGTTAAATCCTTTGCACGTTTCTGAATTATTTTAATAGAAGCTCCAACACCACATTCAATCGAATATCTAAGTAGTGTTTGTAATTTTGCAGGGCCAGCTATGCCAATATGTACAGGGATATCAATGCCGGCTTCTTTTATGTTATTTGCCCAGCTAATTACAGAACTTGCATCGAAACTAAACTGTGTAGTGATTGCCATATTTGCATCAGTTCGCTTACTAAATTCGTTTTTCCAAGACAGCGCTTGATCAACATTGGTTGTTGATCCATCGGGATCAATATCCATACTACCTTCAGGATGTCCAGCAATATGAAGATTATTAAAATCTGCTTTATCAAATAGTTCAGATTCTATTAGTTGAATTGAAGAATCATATTGTCCGTATGGTTTATTTGCACCGCCAGCAATTAAGAGCGCATTTGAAACATTAGCTTCATTTTTATATCTAGAAATCCAGTCTTCAAGCACATTCTTATCCTTGATAATTCTTGCAGGAAAATGAGGCATTGCACAAAAGCCTTGATCATTAATTTTCTTAGCTGTTTCAACCATCTCTTCAATCGGAGTCCCTTCGATATGTGCAATATATACAAGGGTCCCTGAAGGAATATAATCTTCAAAATTTTCTATTTTAGATGCAGCCTTTGGTGTTACTTCAACTGAAAAACCATCTAAGAATTTTTTAATTGCTTCACTACTCATAACTTATTAAACCATATATCTGGCGGAGAGTGAGGGATTCGAACCCTCGAACCAGTTGCCCAGTTACCTCCTTAGCAGGGAGGCGCTTTCGACCACTCAGCCAACTCTCCTATTTGTATTTAAGAAGAGGGATTATAACTCTTTGAAAATATAAAGATAACTAAATTATCTATCGAATTCTATTTGCATACCATTTGGTAAGTTTTCTTCAACTTTTCCATCTTTGAAAGCAACATTACCATTAACAATAGTCATAAATATCGAAGATTTGAATGTATGTCCATCGAAAGGAGACCATCCACATTTATACAAAATGTTATCTTGAGATACTGTATATGGAGTATTTAAATCTAAAACTGCAAGGTCAGCATAATATCCTTCTCTAATATATCCTCTATCTTTTACTTGAAATCTGTTAGCAACATTATGACTTGTTTTCTGAACTATTGTTTCAAGCGATAAAATATCTTGATGATAAAAATCCATTAGTATTTGCATACCGTGTTGAACAAGCGGAAGTCCAGCAGGTGCCTTTGAATAGCTTTGATTTTTTTCCTCCCATGTATGAGGAGCGTGGTCGGTCGCAATAATATCAATCTTGTCCTGAAGCAATGCGTCTATAAGCGCAAGCCTGTCAGACTCAAATTTTATTGATGGATTACATTTAATCTGATTGCCAAGATCTGTATATCTTGATTCATTAAAGTACATATGGTGAACGCATACCTCTGCAGTAATTTTTTTGCCATCAACTTTACCTGGTGTAAATAATTCCATTTCTTTCTCGGTTGTTAAATGGAATACGTGGAGATCAGCATCATATTTTTTAGCTAAATCGACTGCTAATGAGCTTG
Organism: uncultured SAR86 cluster bacterium; assembly: GCA_902547695.1. GTDB lineage: Bacteria > Pseudomonadota > Gammaproteobacteria > Magnimaribacterales > D2472 > SAR86A. Next base: position 6,502 of record CACCOR010000006.1, read on the forward strand.
ATAAATAACAACTATCAACATCTCTTATTAAATGATGATGTTCAGCACACAAATCTTCTCCATATTTATTTAAATATATCTCTTCATTTTTCTTTACAGTTTTTTGATCTTCACAATGCGTTACAACTATTAATGGTGAGTAGTTAAAAATGTCATCAAGTGCATCAATATCATCAACAAGCATTTCTCCAAAAGAGGCTCCCATAAAAACTTTAAGTGCTGATGCCTGATTAATATCAACCTTTTTAATTTCTTCAATATTTGTATTACTTGCTCCAAGATGAAAACTGTAATTAGAAAGAGCTCTGGTACTAGCCAATTCAAACTTCTTTGTTAAGTTTTCATTTGTAGTAGTGGTTGGATTTACATTTGGCATTTCAAAGAAACTAGTTACACCTCCAGCAAGACCAGCCTTTGATTCTGTTGCTATGTCACCTTTGTGAGTTAGTCCAGGTTCTCTAAAATGGACCTGATCGTCAATCAATCCAGGTATTACATATCTACCATTTAAATCTATTACTTCTCTAGCTTCGGAATCTATAGAAGTTGAAATTAAATCTATTCTTTGATTTTTGATAGCAATATCTGATTCTTTGATCTGATTTTCATTAACAATGTTGCAATTTTTTAAAATTATGTCGTACATTTATTTTTCAAGTTCAAACTCTTCATGAAGGACATTAACTGCTTTATCAACCAATGCTTCATCAATAACCATTGTAATCTTAATTTCAGATGTACATATAATTTGAATGTTCACATCGTTCTCTGAAAGAGCTTTGAAAGCTTTACTTGCAACACCAGCTTGAGATCTCATTCCAGCTCCAACAAGAGAAACTTTTGCAATGTCTGAATTGATTATTACCTCTTTGTAGTCAACTTCAGTTTTGAGGTCTGTGAGTATCTTTTCAACTGATTCTTTGTCTTCATTTGATACGGTAAAAGTAAAATCTGTTTTATCGTCAATACTTACATTTTGTACAATAACATCGACTTCTATTTCTGCATCACTTATTGGTCCAAGTATCTTGAAAGCTGTACCAGGAGTATCTCCAACACTATGAAGGGTAAACTTTACCTGATCTTTTTGAAATGCTATCCCTGATACTAATGCATTTTCCATACTTTCATCCTTTAATGAAATTAAGGTTCCATTTCCATCATTAAAACTTGATAAAACTCTTACTGGAACCTTGTATTTATTAGCAAATTCTACTGCTCTAGTTTGCATGACTTTTGCACCCTGACCTGCAAGCTCAAGCATCTCTTCCATTGTAATTGAATCTAATTTTTTTGCATTAGGAACTACACCAGGGTCTGTGGTAAAAATTCCATCAACATCTGTAAATATGTCACATCTAGTTGCTGCAATTTGAGCTGCAATAGCTACTGCTGTTGTATCAGACCCTCCTCTGCCAAGAGTTGTCACATCGCCACCCTCTGTCACTCCTTGAAAACCTGTAATAATTGGAATCGTATCGTTTTCAACAACATCTAAAATTTTCTTAGCATCTACATCAAGAATTTTTGCTTTAGAGTATGAACTAGTGGTTCTCATAGAAATTTGAGATGCCGAAAATGATTTTGCTTTTACTCCTTTAGAATGAAGTGCCATAGTTAATAGAGCTGAACTTACTGTTTCACCTGTAGATACTAAGGCATCAAATTCTCTTTTGTCAGGATCATCTCCAAACGCTTTAGCTAAATCAACAAGTCTATTTGTCTCACCACCCATTGCCGAGACTACAACAACTATTTTGTTTGATTTAGAGGCATTTTTAATTATTTCAGCTACAGAATCTATCCTGTCGACTGTTCCAACAGATGTACCTCCAAATTTTTGAACAACAATTTCAGACATAGTATTTTCTATTTTGCGAGGGATTTTACTGAATTTGGAATAGAAGTCACGAAATCTTTAATATTATCTGTTTCGCCAGCACCTTGGGCAAAATCAGATCTACCTCCACCTTTACCATTAATTTGATTAGATAACTTAGATACAACTTCTTTTGCTGATAAAGATTCAGTTAGATTTTTTGTAACTCCACAGACTAAAGCAATTTTATTTGATGACTCTGTAAAAATAACTACGCATAATTTTTCATTTGTATTTTTCTGTTCATCAGCAAGAAATCTTAAATCTTTAGTATCCTCAACATCTACTTGCTCAACAATTAATTTCCAATCGCCAAATTCATGCATTTCTGATGAAATTACTGATTTCTTGGCACTTTTGCTCTTTGAAGATTTCTTTAATTTCTTATTTTCTTCAATCAAAGAATTTACCTTTTCTTGAAGTTCATCAGCTGATACGTTAAGAGAATTTTGTAAAGATAAATTAACGTCCCTTAATTTTTTAACATGCTCAATAGACTTTGACCCTGCCAATGCTTCAATTCTTCTAATTCCTGAAGCAACACTTGATTGGTTTGTAATTACAAAAAATCCTATATCTCCTGTTCGATTGACATGAGTTCCACCACATAGTTCTACCGAATATGAGTTTTCTCCCATAGTAAGAACTCTTACATCATCATCATATTTTTCTCCAAACAATGCCATAGCTCCAGACTTAAGAGCATCATCTAATTTCATTAATTCAGTTTTTACTTCGAGATTTTTTAGAGCCTCTTTATTTACAATATCCTCAATCTTAGTAATTTCTTCTTTCGTAAGTGGTTTAGTGTGAGAAAAATCAAATCTAAGTTTATTTTCGTCAACCAAGGACCCCTTTTGTTGAACATGATCACCCAAAACCGCTCTTAATGCTGCATGAACTAAATGAGTTGATGAATGATGTATAGCAATTGCAGACCTTTTTTCTTTTTCAACACTCATTTTAATAACGTCACCGGTTTTAATGCTTCCTTTGTCAACAATTGCCTTATGAATATATACTTTACCTTGTTTTTTACAATCTAAAATACTACCAGTTGACGATTGAGATGCAAATTTTCCTTTATCTCCAATTTGTCCACCTGCTTCAGCATAAAAAGGTGTTTGATTGCATGCAAAAAATATTTCTTCATTGTTCTTAGCTGCATCTATTCTTTCCTGATCTTTCCAAATAACCAAAACTTTTGAATCAGACTCTAAATTTTCGTAACCTAAAAATTTAGTCTCTTCAATTCCAGATGCTGCTGGGAGCGAAGATACAAAACTGCTTGATGCTTTCGAGGTTTGTTTTTGTTGATTCATGCATTCATTGAATCTTTCTTCATCTATTTCTAATTGCTTTTCTCTTGCAATATCTGCAGTCAAATCAAATGGAAAACCATAAGTATCATGTAACTTAAAAACTACATCTCCAGAAAGAGTTTTATTTTTCATATTGGAAATAGTCTCATCAAGTATTTCTATTCCTGTTTCAAGCGTTTCAAAGAATTTAATCTCTTCATTCTTAATTAATTCAATAATATCTTTTTGTTTTTTCTTTAATTCTGGGTAAGCAGAATTCATGAGTTTTATTAAATCTTTTACAAGTAAATGCATAAATGGTTTTTTGGCACCAATTTTATATCCATGTCTAATGCCTCTTCTCATTATTCTTCTCAAGACATAGCCTCTTCCTTCTTTTTCAGGAATTACTCCGTCAGATATTAAAAAAACACTTGATCGAATATGATCAGCAATAACTTTATGAGATGTACTTCCTTGGCTGCCAAGAATTTTTTCTGAAGCATTGATTAAGTCTATAAATACATCTGTTTCATAATTTGAATTTACATTTTGAAGGACAGCTGCGATTCTCTCTAATCCCATTCCAGTATCAACAGATGGTTTGGGAAGTGGTTTCATCTTTCCACTTTCATCTCTATTAAATTGCATAAAGACAAGATTCCATATTTCAATAAATCTATCACCTTCATCACCTTCGGCCCCTGGAGGTGTTCCATCAATGTGTTCTCCATGATCATAAAATATTTCAGAGCATGGCCCGCATGGTCCTGTATCACCCATAGACCAAAAATTATCATCATCACCTAATCTAGCTATTCTGCCTGGATCAATTCCAATAATATTTTTCCAAATTTCTTCAGCCTCATCATCATCTTTATAAACAGTTATCCATAATTTTTCTTTATCCAGCTTGAGTTCTTCTGTTAAAAATTCCCACGCGAATTTAATAGCATCTTCTTTGAAATAGTCTCCAAAACTAAAATTACCCAACATTTCAAAAAATGTATGGTGTCTTAAGGTATAACCAACATTTTCTAAATCATTATGCTTGCCTCCAGCTCTAATACATCTTTGTGAAGTTGCAGCTCGTTTAAAATTTTTAGTCTCAGTACCTAAGAAAACATCCTTAAACTGCACCATTCCTGCATTTGTAAATAATAGAGTTTCATCATTTGATGGAACTAGAGAGCTTGAAGCAACAACTTCATGATTCTTTGAATTAAAAAAATCTAAAAAGGCTTTTCTAATATCACTTGTTTTCATCTGAATTCATTATTTGCTTATATTTTTTGTAATTTTCTACGTAATGAGAAGCACCAATAGAAACAACGCTTTGTTCTTCTTCGCTAAGAACCTTTTTAATTTTTCCTGGAATGCCTAAAACCATTGAACCATCAGGCACTTCCATACCTTCTGTAACTAGTGCCTTGGACCCGATAATGCAATTTTTTCCTATTTTAGCTCCGTTTAAAACTACAGAACCAATTCCTATCAAACTTCCGTCACCAATAGTGCATCCATGAAGCATAGCCATGTGTCCAACAGTTACCATCTTGCCGATAGTACACTTAAATCCAGGGTCTGTATGTAAAATTGCGCCATCCTGAACGTTAGAGCCCTCACCAATTTCAATTGGTTCATTATCACCTCTTAAAACTGCATTGAACCATATACTTGCATCTTTTTTTAAGATTATGTCTCCAATAACAGTTGCGTTTGGAGCAATCCAAAAGTCATCTCCCTCAGTTTTAATTTTTTTGTCACCCAGATTAATTTTCATCGTATTTTCTTATTAAATCAAAGTCAGTTTTTATGGCAGCATCAAAACAAATATTCAAAAAATCCGCTGCTATCATGGCTGTGAGGCCCCAAATTTTATTACCATTATAAACCCAACTAGGAATATATAGTTTTAAATCATTTTTTTTGAATTCGTTATAGGTTATGTTTTCAGGTTCCATTAGAAATTCTAAAGGTACTGTAAATATCTCATCTATCTCATAATTTCCCTTAAAATCTTGATTCTTTACAAGATGTCCTACATATGGATGAACTTCGATCTTATGTCGCGATATCAAATAATTAAGTGCACCTAATTTTTTTAAATTCTTTGTATCTAAATTTATTTCCTCATTACTTTCTCTTAAAGCAGTTTCATAAAGGTCTTTATCGCCTTCCTCCCACTTGCCTCCAGGAAAACTTACCTCACCAGAGTGAGTTGATAGACTTGAAGACCGTTTAGTAAATAAAATTTTGATGCCACTATCATTATCATTTTGTAAAAGAATAATCATCACACCAGCTTTTTTATGATCAGTAGTATCAATGAGATTTATTTGTTCAAGTTTTTGCTTTATGCTGTTAATCATATGGATAATTTTAACGTCTAAAGTATCTATAATCTTTAAATAAGGAAGGAAATTGAAATATTGTTCTAATTGCGGCAGCTCAAACCTGGAATTTATGATTCCAGAACATGACAATATTAAAAGATATTGCTGCCAAGACTGTGATTCAATCTTCTACACGAATCCAAACAATGTTGTTGGCGCGTTATGTACAAGAGATAACAAAATACTAATGGCAAAAAGAGATATCAATCCTCGTAAAGGTTTATGGACACTACCTGCTGGTTTTATGGAGAACGCTGAAACTCTCCAAGAAGGTGCTATTAGAGAAACTTTTGAAGAAACTGGTTCAAAGGCAAAAATTAAAATGGCATATTCAATGTTTAGTCTGCCTCATATTAATCAAGTGCATATGTTTTTTTTAGCTGATCTTTTAGATGATAACTATGGTCCAACTTTTGAAAGTTCAGATGTGAGGCTATTTGATATCGATGAAATTTTATGGGACGAAATAGCCTTTCCTACTGTTAAAAAAACACTTGAGTACTATATTGAGGATCTCAAAAAAGGCGATTTTATTTTTAGAGAAGAAGATATAAAACTTTGGTAATTAATTTTTATCGCTAAATTTTTTTGCATTTATAAAAATTTGCATCCAAGGAGAGTACTCATTCCAGTCTTTTCTGTGCCAACTTAGTTGAACTTTTCTAAAAACTCTTTCGGGATGGGGCATCATGATGGTAACTCTTCCATTAGAAGCTGTAATACCTGTTATGCCATTAGGTGAGCCGTTTGGATTAATAGGATATATTTCAGATGAGTTTTCTGATGAATCAACAAAGCGCATGGCTATTTGATTGGATTTTTCTAATTCCTGAAGATCATTATTATTAAATTGAGCTCTTCCTTCTCCATGAGCTGATGCAACTGGTATCATCCAATCCTCCATCCCATCTAAAAGAACCGACTCTGTTTTTGATATTTTTACTTGAGCCAAACGGGCTTCAAATTGATCTGACAAATTTCTTTCAAAACTTGGCCAAAATTCAGCCCCTGGAATAATATCTTTTAAATTTGAGAGCATCTGACATCCGTTACATACACCTAATGTGAAAACTTTTTTATCATTGAAAAATTCTTGGAATTGATCTTTAACAAGATTGTTATACAAAATAGTTTTTGACCAGCCTCCTCCGGCACCCAGAACATCACCGTATGAAAAACCACCGCATACTGCCATGCCCTGAAAGTCCTTTAAGTTTGTATTTCCATCAAGAAGGTCTTGCATATGAACATCAAAAGCATTGAAGCCTGCCAGGGTAAAAGCAGCTGCCATTTCGTTTTGTCCATTTACGCCCTGTTCTCTTAAGATCGCTACTTTAGGTTTTGTTCTTTTAACACTGATATGTTTAAGTTCATCCTCATCAAACGAGATATTGCTTTTAAGTCCTTTAAAATTTCTATCATCAAGCAAACTCAGCTCAGAGTTTGCAATTTCTTCGTTATCTCTTATGGATTGGATAGCATGAGAAGTCTCTCGCCAATTTTTTTCTAATTCAATAACTGACTTACTAAAAAGCTCTGAATCATTTTTAAAAATTGAAAATTGCTCATCATCTATTATTTCAGCTATATTTTTTACATAAATATTTTCATTCGTTAGAGTATTTGTAACTTCATCAAGATTATTTTTCTTAATTTGAATTGCAAAGCCAATTTCCTCAGAGAAAAGGAATTCATTGACGCCTGATGAATCATCTAAATTCAATCTCATACCAACTTTTTTGGTAAAGCACATTTCTAACAATGTTGTTATAAGACCTCCATCAGAAATATCATGCATTGCTAGTATTTTTTTACTTTTCAGAAGATTTTGAATACTTGAAAACAGTTTTTCGAATACCTCAATATCATCTATGTCTGGGGTATGTTGATATTTTGTTTCAGTAATTTCTGAGAATATTGATCCAGCCAACCTATTTTTGTTATTTAACTTAATTAAAAGAATGCTTGAATCATCAGAAGTGTTTAATTCTGGAGTAACTGACTCTGTAACATCATCAACTGGTGCCATAGCTGTAATAACTCCAGACAAGGGACTTGATACCTCATAATCTGAATTATTTTCTGACCACTTAGTTCTCATAGATAAAGAGTCTTTTCCAACAGGAATAGAAACTTTTAAATCGACCGCAATTTTTGACAAGGCCTCAACTCCAGACCTCAAGGCAAAATCATCTGAATTTTCTCCAGATGCTGCCATCCAATTTGCAGACACTTGAACATTATTTAATCCATTAATAACAACCCCTGACATATTGGTTAAAGCTTCGCCAAGAGCCATTCTCATAGATGCGGCAGGATTTATAAGAGCAATGGTAGGCTTTTCTCCAATACTTAGAACTTCTCCATTATTTGATGTATAAGATCTTAAGCTTAGTGAATAGTCAGAAACAGGAACTTGATATGGTCCCACGAACTGATCTCTTGCAACCATTCCACTTACTGTTCTATCACCAATTGTTATTAAGAAAGATTTTGATGAAACAGTCGGATGTTGAAGAACTTTAGTAATTGAATCACTCAGATCGATGTCTTCTGAATTATCTTCATTAAAAGTTTTAACAAATTCTTCTTTAACTTCCATTTCTGTAATTGGAAGATCGCCGAATAGCATTGATAATGGCACATCAACCGGATAGTTTTTGTTTTTATCATCATAAAGTTTTACAGACATTTCTTTTGTTGTATGTCCAACAATTGCATATTCACATCTCTCTCTTTGACATATCTTTTCAAAAGCATTTTTATTATCTTTATGAATTGCTAATACATATCTTTCTTGAGATTCATTAGACCAAATTTCCATAGGTGACATGGACTTATCTGCATTTGGAATTTTTGATAATTCAATATACACACCCAGATTAGAATCTTTAGCTAATTCAGGAATAGCATTGGATAGTCCACCAGCACCAACATCGTGAATAAACTCAATAAAGCTATTTTCTTGTGATGAACATTTATTAATGACCTCTTGGCATCTCCTTTCCATTTCAGCATTGTCTCTTTGAACGGAAGCAAAATCTAAATCTTCATCGCTATCTCCTGATGAGACTGATGATGCAGCACCTCCACCAAGACCAATAAGCATTGCAGGTCCTCCTAAAACAACAACTAAATAATCTTCCTTAATTTGTAATTTAAAGTTGTTTACATCCCTTACTTCACCTATACCTCCAGCAAGCATTATTGGTTTGTGATATCCAAAGGCTTTGTTATTATCAAAGTCGGTTTCAAAACATCTAAAATATCCGAGAGTTGATGGTCTTCCAAATTCATTATTAAAAGCAGCTGCTCCGATAGGGGCTTCAATCATAATATCTAGCGGGGATGCAATTCTTGATGGTTTAAGCTCATTCTTTTCCCAGCTTCTTAAAAGGTTTGGAATTCTTAAATTAGAAACATTGAAACCAACCAACCCAATTTTAGGTTTTGCCCCCCTTCCTGTAGCTCCCTCATCTCGAATTTCTCCACCAGATCCTGTTGAAGCTCCTGGGTATGGTGAAATTGCTGTTGGATGGTTATGAGTTTCAACTTTAATAGTTGAATTTAAATTATCCTCTTTAAATTCATATTCATTGGACTCATTTAAGTTCAATCTCTCAACTTTTGATCCCTCGACAATAGCTGCGTTATCTTTGTATGCTGAAATTATTCCATCTGGAGATGATTTGCTTGTCTCTTTTATTAAATCAAATAACGTATTATTTTTTTGAGAACCGTCTACATTCCATTTAGCATTAAATATTTTGTGTCTACAATGCTCAGAATTAGCTTGAGCAAACATCATCAATTCTGCATCGGTGGGATTTCTTTTTTCTTTATTGTAAAAATCATACAAGTAATCTATTTCTTGATTGCTCATAGCAAACCCAAATGACTTGTTTGCTCTTTCAAGCTCTGGTTTACCTTCTTCTAAAATGTTGATGTGATTCAAGGATCTGGATTTATCTGATTTAAAAAGATTCTTGAAATCATCTTTATTGTTATAAATCGATTGGGTCATTCGATCGTAAAACATCGAAAGATCTAGTGAATTAATTTCAGAATCGCATTCAAGATTAAATCCATATAGTCTTTCAACTCTTTCGATATTATCGAAACCAACGTTTCTGATGATGTCCTCTGTCTTAGATGACCATGGTGAAATTGTTCCTAATCTTGGTCCTACATAAAAAGTAAACTCTGCGTCATTCTCTTTTGCAGCAAGAATGTCTTGAAGACCCTCATGATTAATTTTTTCAGATTTAGATTGAACCAAATAAATCTCATTAGATGATATTTTTGCATTGATTTTGTTTGAATTTGAGAATTGGTGCTTGATCTGATCAAGCTTAGAACTTGAAAAACTTTGTTTACCCTTAAATATAAAGTTTTTAGTCTTTGACACTTCTTTAAGTCTGAAATATTGTATATAACATATTAATTATAAAGTCTTTATGAATTAAATAATTAAAAATGGGGAATATCTTTAGATTTTTTTTATTTTCAGCCATTACGGTCTTTTTGGTAGGTTGTTCTTTCTTTAGCAAAGAAATGAGTTGTGAAGAAATTCTAATAAATTCTTATGAAGAGTCTTCATTAAACAACTTTGAAAAAAATAAATTTAAAGACTTGCTCGAAAATAGGTATCCTCAATACGACGAGATGTTTGAATCAGCATCCAAAGAAACAAACATAGAAAAGAATCTTTTAGCAGCAATCTCATTTCAAGAATCTCAATGGGATCCAAAAGCAAAATCTAATATGGGTGTTAGAGGTATGATGATGGTTACATTAGAGACTGCAGCCTTAGTTGGCGTTGAAAAAAGACTAAATCCTGAACAAAATATTAAAGGTGGAGCAAAATATTTTTCAATGCTTCAAAATAAAAATAAAATCGGTCCCTCCGAAGCTGACAAATTATCTATCGTATTAGCAAGTTATAATCTTGGGCCAACAAATATCATTAAAATAGCTGGTCAAATAGATTCTAATATTGAAAACGTTACTTGGGAGAATATAAAAGAAAAACTCAAAGTAACTACTGGAGAAGATCTTAATATGATGGATAACGGATCCTACTCAAGGGCTCAACAGGCAATAGATTATGTTGATAGAGTTAAGAGCTATTATCAATTAATGAGTGCTCATGCATGTGTAAATCCTAAAGATCAATTAACTTTCTTTTAAGCGAAGTTATTTTATCTCTGCAAACTGCAGCTTTTTCGAATTCCATTTTTTTTGCCAAAGCAAACATCTCATCTTCTAATTTTTGTAAAGTCTCAGTAATGTTATCAACGGTGTCATCCTTAATCTTAAAGGTAACAATTTTATCAATGTCTTCTTTTTTCTTTTTGGTATTACCCTTAATAATTCTTGCGCCTTCCATAATATCTTTAACTTTTGTTGAAATAGATTTTGGCGTGATATTATTTTTGTCATTAAACTCCTCTTGAATGGACCTTCTTCTATCTGTTTCATCAATTGCCCTTTGCATTGATCCGGTTACTTTGTCTGCATACAAAATAGCCTTCCCCCTCAAATTTCTTGCTGCTCTTCCTATTGTTTGAATTAAAGTAGTATCAGATCTCAAAAATCCCTCTTTGTCTGCATCTAAAACTGCAACGAGACTAACCTCAGGAATATCTAAGCCCTCTCTTAATAAATTAATGCCAACAAGAACATCAAATTTACCCAATCTAAGATCTCTAATAATTTCAACACGCTCTACTGTGTCTATATCAGAGTGCATGTATCTCGCAGAAATATTATTTTCATTTAAATAATCTGTTAAATCTTCTGCCATTCTTTTTGTAAGAGTCGTAACTAATACCCTTTCTTTCATTGCAACTCTATCATTACATTCACCTATAACATCATCAATTTGTGTAGAGGCAGGTCTTATTTCTACTTCAGGATCAGTGAGGCCAGTTGGTCTTACAAGCAACTCGACTAAATTATCTTGCTTTTCATTTTCATATTTACTTGGAGTGGCAGAAACATAAATTCTTTGTGGTGCCAACATTTCCCATTCCTCAAATTTTAAAGGCCTATTATCCAAAGCTGATGGAAGTCTAAAACCATATTCAACTAGTGTTTCTTTTCTTGATCTATCACCTTTATACATTGCTCCTATTTGCGGAACAGAAACATGAGATTCATCAATAAAAACAATTGCATCCTTTGGAATGTAATCAAATAAACACGGCGGAGACTCTCCAGGTTTTCTGCCACTTAAATATCTTGAATAATTCTCAATACCTTGACAATAACCAAGCTCTCGCATCATTTCGATATCATAATTGGTCCTCTCTTCTAATCTTTGAGCCTCAACAAGTTTGTTGTTGTCTCTTAGAAAGTTAAGTCGTGTTTTCAATTCATCTTTTATATCCGGAATACAATTTGTAACTGTGTCTTTTGGTGTTACGTAATGAGTTTTAGGAAAAATCGTGACTCTTGGAATCTCGCTAATAATGACTCCGGTAAGAGGATCAAACCAAGATAGTTTTTCAATTTCATCACCAAAAAATTCAATTCTTAATGCCTCCTTGTCTGAGTCAGCAGGATAAACATCAACCGTGTCTCCTCTAACTCTGAAAGTTGCTCTCCTAAAATCTAAATCGTTTCTTGTATATTGAAGTGCAGATAATCTTAAAACAAGATCACGTTGAGAAATCATATCTCCTCTATCAAGATGGACAACCATTTTTAAATAAGATTCGGGTGCGCCTAAACCATAAATTGATGAGACTGTTGCTACTACAATAGTATCTTTTCTTTCTATTAGGGCTTTAGTTGCAGAAAGTCTCATTTGTTCAATATGCTCATTTATCGAAGCATCTTTTGCTATATATGTATCAGATGTTGGGACATAAGCCTCTGGCTGATAATAGTCATAATAAGAAACAAAATACTCTACAGAATTATTTGGAAAAAAATCTCTAAATTCACCGTATAGCTGAGCAGCAAGAGTTTTATTGTGAGCCATTATAATTGCAGGTCTTTGAGTTTCCTCAATGACTTTTGCCATAGTGTAAGTTTTTCCAGATCCTGTAACACCTAATAGAGTCTGATGCAGCAATCCATCCTCAAGCCCAGATACTAAATTATTGATAGCTTCAGGTTGAGATCCAGCTGGCTCAAAATCAGATACAACCTTTAATGTTTTTGTCATTTACTTATATATAAAAAATTACTTATAATGCTCTGCTATTAGCGTTCCTCAGTAGCTCAGCGGTAGAGCAGTTGACTGTTAATCAATTGGTCGTTGGTTCGATCCCAACCTGAGGAGCCATTTAACTTCACAAATTATTCTCAATCATAAATTTTTTCATCAAATTATAAATATTTTCTCTAGTTTTTTGAAAAGCCATATTTAATTGGACATCGTTTAAATTATTCATAGCGGGATCTTCATTTATCCAGTGTAAAGAAATAGCATCCGTTGGTAAAACTGGGCAAATCTCTTCAGCACATAGTGTTATTGCAAAATCTAGATTATCCAAAAAATCTTTATCTAAGTCATTTATGGATTTTGACTTATTGCTACTAATATCAATTCCAATATCTTTGAGCGTTTTTACAGCAAAAGGATGTACTTCACCAACAGGATCAGACCCAGCACTCTTAATGGTATGATTTTGTCCGAACATATCAACAGCAAGACCTTCAGCGATTTGACTTCTTGCAGAATTTCCAACACATAAAAAAAGAATATTCATGGATAAATTGTAGATTTGCTTATATAGAGTTATCTTATATCTATTATAAATAATTTTAAAAGTGATTAATAAAATAAGCGTCAAAAGCATGCTAAGTGGACTCGAGGGAAAACTTGGAGAGGATGACTATACTGAGCCACTTGAAATTCTGATAAATTCAGCCAATAAAAATAACGAATTTAATCTTTTTGGTTCCATAGCATTTAAAAATCAGCTTAAAGATAGGCTAAAAATGAGAAGTAAATTATATGACTTTGTAAAAGACCGAGATCTCCCCTCTCCAGCTGATCCTGTTTTTGTTACTGGTCTTCCAAGGTCAGGTACTACTTTTCTTTTTAATTTACTTGCTCTTGATAATAGTCATAGGTCTCCTAGATATTGGGAAATAATGTCCTTGATGCCATTAGTTAAAAATAAATTTGATATTAAGAGACGGGAATGGAAGATCAATGCTGAATTAAAGTTTGCAAGAACAATTATTCCTAAATTAAGAAACATGCATCATATAAGAGCAAATTCACCAGAAGAATGTGAACTCCTTGCAACCATAAATGTAAGAAGTTTTGTCTATATGTGTATGGCAAATGTTCCTGAATACGTAGAGTATCTAAAAGACTGTAGCTTTGATTCTGTTTTTAAATGGCATAAACGATTTTTTCAAGTCCTAGAAATTAATGGAAGACCAAAAAGATGGTTACTTAAAGATCCAAGTCATATAGGTCATATTCCAGAAATATTAACCACTTATCCAAATGCAAAATTTATAAATATACATAGAGATCCTATGGAATCGGTAGCATCTTTTTGCAGCCTTGCTAAAAATATAAGATCTGCGTTCTCAAAGAATGTAAATCCAGAGCAAATTGGTGAAGTTATTTTAGACTTTTGGCAACACAGTCTTCAAAAAGGCATCCAAGCTAAAGAAAACCTTTCCTCAGATCAAATCATCGATATTAGTTATAGCAATTTTATAGATGATCCTTTAAACATTTTGAAAGATATATATCAAAACTTTGAATTTGATATGGATATTGAAACCGAAAATAAAATTAAAAACTATTTGATAAATCAGAGTAAGTTAAAAAAAGAAAAGCATTCATATTCAATAGAAGAATTTGGTTTAAACGAAGCTAAAGTTAAAGACTGTTTTAAAAACTATATGATGAACTATGAATTTTGATGATAAAATCAATATTAATATCTAAGGCGAATCATTGAAAACTAGAAACTTTAAAATCTTTATACCTCTTTTAGTCGCATTAACCTCATGTGTGGATGTTATTGAAAATGATGAAGCTAATAATCTTATGGAGAATAAAATGACACAAGTAACAATAAAAACATCTGTTGGAGACATTCAACTTGAACTTAATGACGAGAAAGCACCTATAACAGTTGAAAATTTTAAAACTATTGCCTCAAGTGGATATTATGAAGGAACAATATTTCATAGAGTTATAAATGGTTTCATGATTCAAGGCGGTGGATTAACTGCTGACATGAATAATAAGCCTAGTGGAACCGGTCCTATACAAAATGAAGCTAATAATGGATTGCCAAATGACAGAGGTACTATTGCAATGGCTAGAACGATGGATCCACACTCAGCTACAAGTCAGTTCTTTATTAATCACAAGGACAACGCATTTCTAAATCATACTGGTGAAACATCTCAAGGATGGGGATATGCTGTATTTGGTATGGTTACTGAAGGTATGGATGTTGTTGATCAAATAGCAGAAGTTGCAACTGGATCATCTGGAGCCTATCAAGACGTTCCTGAAGAAGTAATAACTATTGAGTCAGTTACTATCTCTGAATGACATCCTTTTTTATATCGGACATACATTTAAGCGAAAGTAATAATAAACTATCTTCTGCTTTTATAAACTTTCTTAAAGATTATAAAGAATCTTGCTCACAACTTTTTATTCTTGGAGACTTATTTGAAGTTTGGATTGGTGATGATTATGAAACAAGTTTTATAAACAACATAAAATCTGAACTTTTAAAGTTTACAACTAATGGACCAGATACCTTTCTTATGCATGGTAATAGAGATTTTTTAATAAGTGAGAAATTTTTGACTGATACTGGTATTAAACTTCTTCCCGATCCATTTGAAATTACTATGCATAATAAAAAAGTTCTCTTAAGTCATGGAGACTTCTTGTGTACTGATGACGTTGATTACATTAATTTTAGAAATCAGGTTAGAGATAAAGCCTGGCAAGATAATTTTTTGAGTAAGTCAATTGAAGAAAGAAGTGAAATTGCATCAAAACTAAGAAGTGATAGCAATGATGCAACCCAAGATAAATCCATAGAAATCACTGATGTTAACGAGTCATCGGTCAAAAAAATTATTGACGATTACTCTCCTGACATATTTATTCATGGTCACACTCACAGACCTAATATTCATGAATATGCATCCTCAAAACGTATTGTTCTTGGCGATTGGGATGACTTTGGTTGGTATCTTCGTCTTGACGATGAATCATATAATTTAGAAAAATTTTCTATTGCTTGATTAACTACTTTACAAATAATTAGATTTAAATATACTGTATATATATACAGTATTAACCCATGAAAGTTGACTATATCGGAAAAATTTCTGAAGAAAATCTGCCGGCAATATTTGTGCCCTATTTTCTTGAATCAGTCCATGCCGGATTCCCCAGTCCGGCAAGCGACTATATTGAAAGTCCAATAGACTTAAATAAACACCTAATAAAAAATGGTGCTGCAACTTTTCTGGTTAGAGCACAGGGACAATCCATGGTTGGTTCTGGCATTACCGATCAAGCGGTCTTAATAGTCGATAGAAGTATAAGGCCTTCTCACAACAGTATTGTGGTAGCAACTATAGATGGCGAATTTGTATGTAAAAGATTAAAGCTCAAACCAAGAATGTGTTTAATGCCTGAAAATCCTGAGTACCCTCCTATCTTCATTAATAGCGGACAAGAATTAGAAATAGTAGGAACTGTAACCGCAGCAATTAATAAATTCTAATGGCTTTTGCTCTTGTTGACTGTGAAAGTTTTTATGCTTCCTGTGAAAGAATTTTTCGCCCAGACCTAAAGAACGTTCCTATTGTTGTACTTTCTAATAATGATGGTTGTGTTATAGCAAGAAGTACAGAAGCAAAAAGGATGGGAATCGCAATGGGCGTTCCATGGTTTAAGGTTAGAGAATCTTTTCTTAAGCAAAATGGAAAAGTATTTTCATCAAATTTTACATTTTATGGAGATATATCGGCCAGAGTAATGAATATACTTGAGGGATTTGTTCCAAGGGTTGAGATATACAGTATCGATGAGGCCTTTCTGGATTTAGATACTTTGAAGCAAAACTATAATTTATATGATTTTGGTTGTCATATAAGATCTTTGGTGAGGCAATGGACAGGAATTCCAGTCCGAATAGGAATAGCTCCAAACAAAACTTTAAGCAAGATTGCTATAAATGAAATTAAAAGAAAAAATATACCGACCTCAGTAATTGATTTATCAAATAAGGAACAAATCAAAATTGCCTTGCAGCATACTCCAGTAGGAAAAGTATGGGGGGTTGGGAGAAGATTAAATGATCATTTAAGTAGAGCTCGAATTAATACAGCGTTAGATCTTGCAAACGTTAATCCTCAAAACATTAGAAAAAAATTTAGTGTAGTTCTAGAAAGAACCGTTCGAGAATTAAGAGGAGAAAGATGTCTTAATATTGAGGATGATATTTCGTCAAAAAAACAAATAGTTGTGAGCAGAAGCTTTGGTGAAAGAGTATCTAATTTAGAAACGTTAAAACCTATAGTTAGTAATTTTGCTGTTAGAGCAGCAGAAAAGTTAAGAAGTGAAAAGCAAAAATGTTCTCAAGTTTCTGTGTTTGTAAGAACTAGCCCTTTTAATAAAAATAAACCTCAACACTCAGACCTGAGAACAATTGGACTAATTACTCCTACAAACGATACTAGAGATATTCTTACAGCAGCAAAAAAGGGATTATTGCCTATCTTTAGATCTGGATATGATTACGCAAAAGCAGGAATAATCTTAAATAAATTCACTAACGAGCACGTTAAACAACATTCTTTATTTAAAGACCCTAATGATCCTAAGCAAAATACAAAATTAATGAAATATCTTGATCAAATGAATTCCTATGAAACTCAAATTTACTACGCATCACAAAATACAAAAAAATGGTCACCTATGAAACAAAACATGACTTCGCCTAAATACACAACTAATTGGTACGACTTACCAAAGGTAAATTAAATGATAAAAAAATTAAATAAACATCGAGTTAGAAGAGAAAGACCTCTTACTAGTTTCTATTTTGATAAAGATACGTCAGATTATTGGAAAATAAATATTCAGTTATGGGATATTGAATTTGAGTTAAGAGAACTGAGAGAACAAATATGGATACATGTACTGAGACTAAGGTTTGCAATAGCTAATACAAAATCATTCAAAACAAAAACTCAACTAAAATTTAAAGAAAAAATAGTGTTAGAGCACGTAGCAAATATAGAGAAACTAAGAGAAGAGAATAAAGATGCCTGGAGAAAAAACTTAAAAAATGAATATGGCGAAAATGCTACATGGTTTGAAAATTGATAGAGAAAATTAAATAAATAATTTAGGATAAATGCCTATTTTTAGGTTAAATCAAGCGCAAAGTTCTTCAACACATCTAAATCGATAATTTTTAAAGCTTTTTTGTTAGTTCTCTTTAGGTAAATCTTTGGTGCAAAACCACACTCATAAGCTTCTTTCCATCTCTCAGCACAAAGACACCAAGAATCTCCTTCTCTTAAACCAGGAAAATTGAATTCAGGTCTTGGGGTTGATAAATCATTCCCACGACTTTTAGAGAAATCTAAAAATTCATCTGTTATTTGGGCGCACACTACGTGAAGACCTCTATCAAGCTCGTCAGTGTGACAAAACCCGTCTCTAAAATAACCAGTAATAGGATTTGAACAACATTCTTCAATCACTTCATCAAAAATATTAATCTGTTTCATTTTTATCGAATTCTTTTTTATATTTTTCATAATCTTCCCAGTCATGAGGTGTGCCAACATTCTGAATACCTTTTACTGCTCTATACAAACTTTTAGATCTCAACAATGTTGAATCTTCCTCTTTTCCAAAAATCTTATTCCAGCCATGTTCAAAAAATTTAAAGAAATTTTTTTTATTATCCATGTTTACTCTTTTTCAAAGTCGCAGGTCATTTTTGCAACGACCTCTCCCTCAACTTTCAAATTAACTTTTGCTCTTCCTTCCATTGTCCCTGTCACGGTACATTGTTCGATGCTCTCTTCTACAATCGAACGAACAATTTCTTTTAACTCATTAATTGATAGGTCACTTACTTTTCTTTCATCAGTTTCTTCTGTCGCAAATAAAAATACTGGTATTAAAAAAATTATAGGTAATAGTAATTTCATAAAAGTCCTCGATAAAAAATTAAACTGTATAATTATTCTAAATTATATATTTTTTTAAAATCAAAAATGAATGAGTCGAAGATATTATTTAATGAAAAATGCTCTGTATGTAATTTTGAAATAAAACATTACAAAAAAAGATCGGATTTAAACTTCGTTAATTGCAGTGAGATGGGAGATAAGTATCTTAAAAAACTCCATGTTAGATTTGAAAATGGAACAGAAATATCTGGAGTTGATGCCTTTGTCTATGTTTGGGAGAGAACCAAAGGTTATGCGTGGATTGCAAAGATAATAAAATTGCCAGTGATTTACACGCTATCTAAAATTGGTTATGCAGTGATAGCATTTATATTGTTCTATAAATATAAACTACTTTCTAAATGAGAATGATAATCATAGTGATTATCATTAAAAAAATACCTTATATCAGTACTTTACAATATATATAATAGTATTATACTTTGCGTAATTTAACAAATACTAGGAGAAAAATTGTAATGGAAAATAACGAGATAAATACTAAAGAGGTTTGTGATATTTTAAATGAAATAATGGAATATGAACTTGCAGGTGTTGTTAGGTATACCCACTCTTCGATGATGGTAAGTGGACCCTATAGATTGCCAATCGTTACATTTCTTAAAGAACAAGCTGAGGAATCTCTCCTACATGCTCAACTCGCTGGAGAAAAAATTGCTGGTCTGGATGGACATCCTAGTCAAAAGATTGCAAAGATTGAAGAAACCAATAGACATACTATTAAAGATATTTTGGAAGAAAGTTTGGAGCATGAACTTTTTGCATTAAGTCTATACAAAAAACTTTTAAATTGTGTTGAAAATAAATCTGTATATTTAGAAGAATATGCTAGAGCACAAATCGGAGAAGAGGAACAACATTCATTAGAATTAAAGATAATGCTAAAAGATTTTAGTTAGCTTTTTTAAAATATCTCTCGTGGTGTGCTTCTGATAAATCAAGAAGTTCTTTGTTAATAATATCTCTTATAGTTTTTGGATCAAAGTATTTCAAACTCTCTATCCCAAATCTTTCAAGTTCAATTGCCTGCGATCCAGTTGCGCGAAATAAATCAAAGATCCAGGTCAAAGGATCTAAAGAATGATTAAAATTAATTCCCATCTGATCAAGATTATTTGAAAATAATTCTTTATCTGTAATCTTAAATCTGTGTTTTAAAATTTTAATTTTAAATTCTTCTAAACGATTATTTACTATTTCTCTCTCTTCTTCTGAGTATTTTGTCCAACTAACAATCTCATGAGCAAAACGCTTGCATCCTTTACAAACTTCGTCGCCAAAAGTTGTAGAGCATATACCCAAGCAAGGTGTTGAAGATCGTTTTTTTTGTAATTTTGGCATATTGCAAAATAATAACCGATTTTTAAATAAAATTGCCTTATATTTCATCTAATTAGTGGCTATCTTTAGCTATAAGAGTAAAATATGCCCATCGGAGACCAGACGATGTTAGAAAATTATAAAAAACACGTTGCAGAGAGGGCAGAACAAAACATACCGCCCTTGCCTCTTGATGCTGATCAGACTTCTGAGCTTATAAAATTACTAAAAGAAGATCATCAAGAATCAGATTTTTTATTAAACCTATTAAAAGAAAGAGTTCCGGCTGGTGTTGATCAAGCTGCGTATGTAAAAGCTGCATTTTTAGCTGATATAACTACTGGCAAAACTTCAAGCCCATATATTACTAAAATAGATGCTGTAAAAATTCTTGGAACCATGCTCGGTGGATATAATATTCAACCGCTTATTGAGTGTCTAAAAGATAATGAATTAGCTGAAACAGCTGCGCACGTTCTAAGCAGAACTTTATTAATTTTTGATGCATTTAACGAAATATTTGAATTATCAAAAACAAATGAACATGCAAAGAAAGTTGTTGAAGAATGGGCTAATGCAACTTGGTTCACTGAAAAAACAGATATAGAAGAACAAATAAAACTTACAGTTTATAAAGTTACTGGAGAGATAAATACTGATGATTTGTCTCCTGCACCGGACGCTTGGTCTAGACCAGACATTCCTCTTCATGCATTAGCTATGTTTAAAATGCCAAGAACAGGTCTTGATGACCCGCTTGGCACAATTGAAAAATTGAAAGAAAAAGGAAATCCTCTAGTTTTTGTTGGGGATGTGGTTGGTACAGGATCTTCTAGAAAATCTGCAACAAATTCTGTTTTATGGCATATGGGAGATGAGATACCTTGCATACCTAATAAAAAAGAAGGTGGATATTGTTTTGGTGGGAAAATTGCTCCAATATTTTTCAACACTCTCGAAGATTCAGGTGCATTTCCAATTGAGATGGATGTTTCAAAAATGTTAATGGGTCAGGAAATAATTTTAGAGCCACTTAATGGAAGAGTTTTAGATGCTAATACCAAAGAAGTAATTTCTGAATTTGAGCTTAAGACTGATGTACTTTTGGATGAGGTCAGAGCGAACGGAAGAATTCCGTTAATTATTGGTAGACAGCTTACAGATAAAAGCAGAGAAGCCTTAGGTTTAGATACATCAAAAGTCTTCAGACGACCTGATGCTAAAGATAAGAGTAAAGCAGGTTTTACGCTTGCACAAAAGATGGTTGGAAAAGCTTGTGGGGTTGATGGAGTAAGACCAGGAACATACTGTGAACCTAGAATGACAACTGTTGGGTCGCAAGATACAACTGGTCCAATGACAAGAGATGAGCTAAAAGAATTAGCATGTCTTGGTTTTTCAGCAGATCTTGTTATGCAATCATTTTGTCATACTGCAGCATATCCAAAGCCAGTTGATATCGAAACTCAACATAGCTTACCTGACTTTATTATGAATCGTGGCGGTGTATCTTTAAGGCCGGGTGATGGAATTATCCATTCTTGGATGAATAGAATGCTGCTTCCAGATACAGTTGGTACAGGTGGTGATAGTCATACAAGATTTCCTATAGGAATAAGCTTTCCAGCAGGATCTGGTTTAGTTGCATTTGCTGCAACGCTTGGTGTAATGCCTTTAGATATGCCAGAGTCAGTGTTGGTAAGATTTAAAGGTGATATGCAACCAGGAATAACTCTTAGAGATCTAGTTAACGCTATTCCATATGCAGCACTTCAAAGAGGATTACTTACGATAGATAAGGATGGAAAAAAGAATGTCTTTTCTGGCAGGTGTCTTGAAATTGAAGGCCTGCCTAATATGAAGGTTGAACAAGCTTTTGAACTTTCTGATGCTTCTGCTGAAAGATCTGCATCAGGTTGCACAGTTAAGCTTAATAAAGAACCAATAATAGAATATCTTCAGTCAAACATTGTAATGTTGAGATGGATGATTGCAAGTGGCTACGGAGACGCAAAGACACTTGAAAGAAGAGCTCAATCAATGGAAGAATGGATTCTTAATCCACAACTACTAGAAGCAGACAAAGACGCTGAATATGCTGAGATAATTGAAATTGATCTTAACGAAATCAAAGAACCTCTCCTTGCATGTCCTAATGATCCAGATGATATAAAACCCCTATCAGATGTTGCAAATACAAAAATTCAAGAAGTTTTTATTGGATCGTGCATGACAAACATTGGTCATTTTAGAGCAGCTGGTACGCTTCTTGAGAAATATAAAAATCTTAAGGCAAGACTGTGGGTGGTACCACCAACAAAGATGGACGAGAAACAACTAATCGAAGAAGGTATATATAATATCTTTGGAGTATCTGGTGCAAGGACTGAAGTACCAGGTTGTTCATTGTGCATGGGAAATCAGGCAAGAGTTTTAGCAAACTCAACTGTAGTTTCAACCTCTACAAGGAATTTTCCAAATAGACTTGGTGATGGAGCTAATGTTTTCCTAGCATCAGCAGAACTATCTGCTATATGTTCAGTTCTTGGTAAAATTCCAACCATTGAGCAGTATCATCAGTATATGAATGATATAAATCCATTGTCTGATCAAATTTATAGGTATTTAAACTTCAATGAAATTGATACTTATGTTGAAAGTGCAAACAATGCTGAAATACCTGCAATTAATATTGTGAATCCCAGTTAACTCTTAGCTTTAGATTTTTCCCTTTGCATCTTAAGCTCATCTTTTCTGGAAATTTCTAATTCCTCTAAATAATTTTCAACTAAAGGAGTGAAGTACTCGCCTGTAAAAATTGAAGTTTCAAATTCACTTATTTCTGGATTACCCTCCCTCACAGAATCTATTAAGTCTTCTAACGTTTGATAAATTAGCCAATCCGTATTAATTTCAGAGGCAACTTCATCATTTGATTTATTTGACGCTATTAGCTCAGCTGTTGCAGGCATATCAATTCCATATAAATTTTGATACTTTATTGCAGGAGCAGCGGATGCAAAATAAACTTTTTTTGCCCCAGCTTCTCTGGCCATTTCTATAATTTTTTTACTAGTTGTTCCTCTTACAATTGAGTCATCAACAAGTAAAACGTTTTTTCCTTCAAATTCTAAATCAAGAATATTTAACTTTCTTCTTACCGATTTTTTCCTCTCTTCTTGATAAGGCATAATAAAAGTTCTTCCAATATATCTATTCTTTACAAAGCCTTCTCTGTAGGGAACATTCAAGTCAACAGCTAATTGATGTGCTGCGGTTACTGAGCTATCTGGAATGGGTATTACAACATCGATATCGTGATCGGGTCTAGTTCTCTTAATTTGCCCAGCAAGCTTTGTTCCCATTCTCATTCTTGCTTTATAAACTGAAATTTCATCAATCTTTGAGTCTGGTCTTGAAAAATAAACATATTCAAATATACATGGTCGCTTCTGAGGATTATCAGCGCATTGTTGAGAAAATAGTTTTCCATTTTTATCAATAAATACAGCTTCTCCAGGATCTATATCTCTTAGCTTTTCAAAACCAAGAGGTGTAAAAAGAGCATCTTCAGAAGAAACAATGTATTCCTCTCTTTCTTTTCCTTGCCTTACTCCTATAGAAAGAGGTCTTATTCCGTTGTTGTCTCGAAAAGCAACCAAACCGTATCCGGTAATAAGAGCAATAACTGCATATGCTCCATCACATCTTATGTGTGTTTTAGTTACTGCCTTAAAAATATTTTTTTCTGATGGATATATCTCTCTTTGTTTACCAAGTTCATGAGCAAATATATTTAATAAAACCTCGGAGTCGCTATCTGTTCTGAGATGTCTCATTTCTGCATGAAATAATTGAGTTCCTAACTGCTTAGAATTAGTCAGATTCCCATTGTGCGCAAGACTTATGCCATAAGGTGAATTCACATACATGGGTTGCGCAAATTCTTTACCAGCACCACCAGCCGTTGGATATCTTACGTGCCCTATTCCATAATTTCCGACAAGCTTATCCATATGTCTTTGTTGAAAAACATCTCGGACATATCCCATTGATTTTCTAGTGTTTAATTGATCATCATTGTTGCAAACAGATATACCTGCAGCATCTTGACCTCTATGCTGAAGCATTAAAAGAGAATCATAGATTTCAGCAGCTACGTTTGTTTCAGCCGAAATCCCAACTATTCCACACATTAAGAGTCCCCATCTTTAGTGTCTTCGCTAATTGGTTCTGGAACTACCTCTTGTTTTAAAGGTTCGATAATTTCCAGAGCCTCCTCCACAACATTTCTATTATCTATCAATTCTCTAAAATATGCTTCTATTTCTGGCGCATATTTTTGAATTATTGGTGTAATTTTAGAGTTATTTATTAAGTCAGTTGTTTTTATGCCAGATGGAAGTAATAAAAATATGACAAACAAAACTATTGAACCTCTCATCAGACCAAACACAACACCAAGAAATCTATCAAACCCAGATGCCCCAGACCATTTAATTAACTTACTAATAAATTTAATTATCATTCCACCTATAAATATAAAAATTAAAAATACAACGATATAAGAAATTATTTTTGATATTTCTTCGTTACCAATAAACTCATTAATCTTAGGTGTTGCAAGATATTCCAAACTTATTGCAGCTATAAAAGCTGCTAACCACAAAAATAAAGATAAAAATTCTTTTGTAAATCCGCGAGCAAATGAAACAATCCCTGAGGCAATAAGAACTATTAAAATAAACCAATCTGCAAGGTTTAGTCCTAAAGCTTCCATCTCGAGATTTCTCCATTATTAGATTCAGATATTGATTTAATTAAATCCATATTTGTAACAATATCATCTTCTGACAAAAAAGGTCCAACGTATATTGCGTGCAAGTTTCCTTTATCACCAAAAGATTCTACAAAGGCTGGAAATCCATTATCAACAATCTTCTCCTTTAATTTATCTGCATTATCTTTTGAAGATAAAACATGTGCTCTATATACAAAAAAATCAAAATCTGATTCATTAAATTCTTTAAAATCACCATTAATATTTTGGTTTGAAGAAATAGAGTATTTGTTTACTTCTATAGAAGTTATCTCAGTGGTCTTTGGATAATAAACAATTGCAAATAATGATATAAGCGCTATTAAAAAAAATAGCCCTAAAATTCTTTTAATAATCATTAAACTTTATGTTTTTTCTTTAAGGATTCGATTTCACTTGAAACTGGAACAACCTTATTTTTGAAAAATATTTCATGATTTTCTTCAACCACATCCAGATCATATAAATAATTAGCCATTACCCCATAAGACTGTGCCATCCCCTTTTCAGAAATATCTGCATTAAGATTAATTCTTTCTAGACTTGCTCCATTTCCAATATGAAATCTACTTACTGGGTCATTTGGCATTCCATCATCTCTTTCAGAATGAGTTAAATACTTTATTGCATTTTTAGTGAGTTCATCTTCACTACAATTTTTATCAGTGCATCGCTCAAAAGATATAGGAGAATATTCTTCCATCCACTTCATAAATCCGGGTAAAGGAGATAGTGTCATAAATTGATTTAGATCTGGAAGTTCTCTTTTAAGATTACTTGCAACTTGTTTAATTAGAAAATTTCCAAATGAAATACCCAGCAAGCCATTATGACAATTTGAAATAGAGTAGAAAATTGCTGTATTAGCATCTTCAATTTCTATTTCTTGCCTATCAAGATTAATAATTTTTTGAATGGACTTTGGAATGCCTGTAGTAAGTGCAACTTCTACAAAAATCAAAGGATCATTTGGAATCAGAGGATGAAAAAAAGCAAAGCACTGCCTGTCTATAGGAGCTAGTCTTGCTCTCAGATCATCCCAAGAATTAATCTCATGAACAGCCTCATACTCAATTATTTTTTCAAGAATATTTGCAGGCGTTTCCCAATCAATTTTTTCTAAAACTAAAAATGACGGATTGAACCAATATTTAAATAGTTTCAATAGGCGTAAATCAAAAGTCTTTAATTCCTCATCATTCAATGATCTTATTCTTTCTCTTAGTTTAACTAATCTGTATGTTCCATTCGATGATGAGTTTAACCTTCTAAATAATTCTATCCAGCCTGGTTCAGATGAGATCCTTATTTTTTCAAAATTTTCTGTATTTTTATTTGAAGAATAATTTTTTACATCTTTCAAAAGAACCTTTGTATCAATATCATAATTTTTTAAGAGATCCTTTAAAAACTTCTTTAATCCATTGTCATCTAGATCCTCTATGAGATTTAAAAGGTGTTCTGCGAAGACTAATGAGGATACTTCACCGGAAGTAGACATTACTGAATCAACAGCTTTATTAATATTATTATGAAGCTTTCCAAAACCTTTTGAGCGAAAACGGTTTAAACGACGAGTTCCCTTCATTACGGAGGTGATTATATTTTGAAAAAAACTCATGATATTGCCTTCTTAATATCAGTAATATATGTTCTTATTCTATCAAATTCTTTTGATTGAGAGCTTTCTTCAATCATTTGAACAATTGATGAACCAATTATGACTCCATCTGAACACTGTGATAAAAGTTTTGCATCTTCAGCAGATTTGATTCCAAATCCGGCAAGTGTAGGAACACTAGCATGTTTCTTTATTTCTTCAATGTTGCTGCTAATTTCATTTACGTCTAAATTCGACGCTCCAGTAACTCCTCTCAAGGTGACGTAATATACAAATCCTGAACTATTTTTTGCAATTGATTCAATTCTGTCCTTTTTCGTAGTTGGAGAAATAAGTGAAATAGTGTTTATATTAGGATTATAGACTCCATAATCTTTGAGTTTTAGTTCGCCCGGTATATCAACGACTAAAACTGAATCAATAACGTCATTTTTATTTTTTTCAATTAAAGTCTTATTAAAAATAAATGTATTGAGATACCCCATGAGAACAAGGGGTGTATCATTATTATTCTTTCTAAATTTATCAACCATTTCAAAGATAGATTTTAAAGAAACATTATTTTTGAGAGCACGGTCGTGGGCCTTCTGTATTATTGGTCCTTCCGCAATTGGATCTGTAAAAGGAACTCCAATTTCAATTATGTCCACTCCAGATTCAACAAGTACTGTCATTAATTCAAGAGTCGTCTCTATATCTGGATCACCAGCAACAAGATATGCAACTAGAGCCTTTTTACTTTTATTTTTTAATTCTTCTAAAGTATTTGTAAGTCTGTTCAAATCTTTATTCCATCAATATTTGCAACAGTATTAATATCTTTATCACCTCGTCCCGATACATTAACAATGATATTGGAATTCTTATCAAACTCTTTCATTAATGTATCTAGATATGCAAAAGCATGAGCTGTTTCAAGTGCAGGAATTATTCCCTCCAGCTCAGAAACCTCATGGAATGCTTTTAGTGCAGCATCATCGCTAACAGCAACATATTCAGCCCTTCCAGAGTCTTTTAGCCAAGAATGTTCTGGTCCAACTCCAGGATAATCAAGTCCAGCAGAAACTGATTTTGTGCCTTTTACTTGACCGCTATCATCTTGCATAAGGTAACTTAATGCTCCATGGAGAACTCCAGGAGTACCGTCATTTAATGGTGCTGCATGTTCTCCTGTTTCTACGCCCTCCCCACCAGCTTCAACACCTATAAGTCTTGTTTCATTAAATTTAATAAAAGGATAAAAAGCTCCCATTGCATTTGATCCACCACCAACACATGCAACAATTGCATCAGGCATTGAATCAAATAACTCTTTTGACTGTGAAATCAATTCCTCACCAACAACAGAATTAAAATCTCTAACAATCATAGGATAAGGATGAGGCCCAGTGACACTTCCAATAATATAGTATGTATCATCTACATTTGTTACCCAATCCCTTAAGGCTTCATTCAGTGCATCTTTTAATGTAGCTGATCCAGAATCAACAGAATGAACTTGTGCTCCAAGCAGTTTAATTCTATACACATTTAATGATTGTCTTTGAACATCTTCTGAACCCATATAAATATGACATTCAAGACCAAGCCTAGCAGCAACAGTTGCAGTCGCAACACCATGTTGTCCTGCACCTGTTTCGGCAATAATTCTTTTCTTGCCCATGTATTTTGCAAGCAAGATTTGACCAATGGTATTGTTTATTTTATGTGCACCAGTATGGTTGAGATCTTCTCTCTTCAACCATATTGAACCTGTGCCATAATGTTTCGTTAATCTCTCAGCAAAATATAATGGCGAAGGTCGTCCAACAAATTCTGAAAGATCTTTATAAAACTGCTCTTTGAATTCGTTATTATTTTTTAACTTTTCGTAAGTGGTTTCAAGCTCTTCTAAAGCATACATTAGTGTCTCTGGAACAAACTTGCCACCGTATTCTCCAAAAAAACCATTTTTATCTGGTAAATTATTCTTGTCTAATTTCATATGTTAATTTTATCTAATAATTGTTTAATTAAGTCTATGTTTTTAACGCCAGGTGAAGATTCAACTCCTGAATTTATATCAAGACACCATGGATTTATATCTATAGCATTATCAACATTTTCACAATTAATTCCACCAGAGAGAATAATTTTCATATCTAAATCTTTTACACTATTTATTAAGCTCCAATCGAAAGATTCTCCAGTACCTCCTGGTTGATCTTTCTTATAGTTTTCAAACAAAATTCCAGATGCCTTTCCATATTTAATAATCTCATCTACATTGATTTGATTCTTAACTCTCAATACTTTCCAAAATTCATTATCAAAAGAATCACAGAAGTCATTTGTTTCATCTCCATGAAATTGAAGAATAGGATCTTTAAAATATGAAGAAGTTTCTTTGACGAAATCCTGATCAGAATTAACATATACACAAACTGGTCTCTTATCTTTAAATTCAAATTCTTTTATTTGTTCAAGAAATTCTGGAGAAACATTTCTTACACTTTTTTCGTAAAAAATAAATCCAAGATAATCAATACTGTCTATGGAAACTAATTGTTGAAGAATATTAAAGTCATTTATTCCACATATCTTAATTAATGGCTTCATAAGATTTTATACCTACTAAAGATATTTTCTTCACACGTATTTAATTGCAGTTCATCTTGATATTTGGGACCAAGAAAAAAAAGTCCACATGCAGGTGCAGTTTTACCTGCAATTTTTCTATCTTTCTTATCTAAAATATCTTGAATACTCATGTTATTTTCATTTTTTGCAATATCAATCAATGTTCCAACCATAATTCTCACCATATTTTGTAAAAAAGCATTTGCAATAATAGTTATTATTATAAATTCATTAAACGTTGTTAAATTAATATCTTTTACAGTTTTAATTGGATTTTTTGAGTTACAGTTTGAACTTCTAAATGAACTAAAGTCTTTCTCTCCCTTGAATGATTGAAGTTGTTTTTTCATTAAGTCTATATCCAGAGAATTTCTTACCCAGTAAGAATTTCTCTCTAAAAATAAAGGTTTATTTTTAGAGTTGTAAATAATATATGAATATTTTCTTTCAATTGCAGAGAATCTTGAATTAAAAGAGTTTGGAACTTTAAAAATATCTTTAACCGAAATTGTTGAGGGAAGATTTGAATTAATACCATTTATCCATTCTTTATTACTTCTTTTAATATTTGTTTCAAAGTCACATACTTGCGATAAGGCATGAACTCCAGCATCAGTTCTTCCCGAGTAATTAATCCTAATGTTTTTATTTGTAATTTTTTTTAAAGCATCTTCAACACTATCTTGGATTGTTGGAACATCTTTTTGACTTTGAAATCCTGAAAAATCAGTTCCATCATATTCTAAAATAAATGCTAACCTCACAGCTGTTTCACTTTTTCAAGAAGATCTAAAGAAGCCTTATTTATTTCACTATTTTTGGATGTTTGAATTAAATTTTTTAAAAGTGCTTCTGCATTTTCTCTGTCACTCATTTCATAATATGTTACTGCTAAGTCAAACTGCTGCTGATCTATGTCATTTTTAATACTTAGATCGGATGGCAAAGTTGTTAAAGTTGATTTGTCATCCGATGCTTCCTCAAAATCATATTGAATTTCTTTTGCAGATCTAATATTTTTTATTTGGATAAAAATCAAAGCAAGTAGGACACCTGATGCTAGAGATATTAAAGATATAAAAATTAAGTCAAAGGTCTGAAATTTATTATCTACTTCTGTGATAGGTTGCTTTGACTCTTCTATAAGCTCATCAAGGATTTCATTTTCAACATCTAATCTTATTTGTTTTGTGTTCTGCTCAATAAGAGTCTGAGGATCTAAGTCATCAAAATCTATTTGATTTTTATCTTCATTCCTAATATCTGTTTCTTTTTTATCCTTAACTTCTTCTGTTACTTTTGGTGCTGTAAGAACTAAAAGAGATTTCGAGGCAGATTGAATGCTACTAGCAAATGATTTATTCATGTCCAAAATTGATTCTTTGGCTATTTGAAAAGAAATATTTTCAATTTCATCAATTGAAGGAATTAATACATCAGTGTCCTTTCTAATGAGATTGATATTATCATCAATAAAAGCTTCCCTATTCCCAAGATAAATTGACCACATTATTTGATAAATCGAAACATTTTTATATTCACGCTTTATTTTTTCAGCCATGCTCCATACCGTTGTAATATCAGAGTTTTCAAAAATATCTATTTTTTGAATTTCTGACTCAACTTGTTCAGGTTTATTTAGAGCTACATTTTCTTTTTTAATTTCTGATAAATTTCTTTGAGATTTATATGGTTTTGAATTACTAAATGTATTTCTAATTTTTGAAGGCAGGAATATAAAAATATCTTTTGCAAAATTTTCTTTGATGAGAATTTTGAAGCTAAAATAATCTTCTATATATTCATCATCTAAAATAATTGAAAATGTTTGATAATTTCCATAATTATTTATTAGAGTATATGCAATGAATGACTCATCTATCTTGTTATTTGTCTTATATTCATTTAAAACGACATCACCATCATTAATGCTTTCATTGTCAATTCTAAACTCTATTACCCTTTGATTTTGAGCATTAAGTTTTATCTTTGGTGAAGACAGAATTATATCTGCAAAGGCATTTAATGAGCATATTAGGGATAATAAAAATAAATATCTCAACACAACTTTTTGTTCTCTACTAAACTTTCAAGAATTTGAACGGTATTTAACGCAGCTCCCTTTCCATAAACATTGTCAGCTACTATCCACATTGAGATCCAGTTTTCATTGTTAATAGTTTGAGACCTTATCCTTCCTACAAATACCTCTTCAGTATCATTTGCGTTCTCAAGTGGAGTTGGATACTCTTGGGACTTTGGATTATCTATTACCTCAATTCCACTAGAATTGTTTAATAACTCAATTATTTGCTCTCGAGAAGTTTCTTTCTTTGTTCTTAAAAAGACTGCCTCAGAATGACCATTAATAACAGGAACTCTTACGCACGTTGCTTGCACTTCAATGTTGTTATCAAGTATTTTTTTTGTCTCCCAGACAAGTTTCATTTCTTCTTTAGTAAAATCATTCTCTAAAAAAATATCGCATTGAGGGATTACGTTAAATGCTATTTTTTTTGGATAGACTTCTTGATTAATAGACTCATCTGTAATCTGATTTTTTAATTCTTGAACTGCTTGTTTTCCAGTTCCGGATACTGCTTGATATGTAGCAATATTTAAAACATCTATTTCATATTCTTTATGGATAGGAGCAATTGCCATTAAAAGCT
The DNA here is from genome assembly GCA_902547695.1 of uncultured SAR86 cluster bacterium. Taxonomy (GTDB): domain Bacteria; phylum Pseudomonadota; class Gammaproteobacteria; order Magnimaribacterales; family D2472; genus SAR86A. The sequence continues at coordinate 38,359 of CACCOR010000006.1, forward strand.
GAGATGTTGAGCAATTAGGATTAGATATTAAGGATGGTGTATCTAGGAGATTGATCTCATTTCCGTTTATCTCAGGAATTATAAGAGGTATATGCTTTTCGTATCTAAATTTAGAAGACAAATCTATTACATAAACTCCTGCATTAACAAAATCTTTTGCATGTTCTTCTGCAACCTTAGACCCAGCTGAAAAGATAGCCAAATTTACCTTTGAATAATCAAAATTGGTCAAATCTTCAATTTTATATTGATTATTATTGAACACTATTTCATCACCTACGGAAGTAGATCCAAGTGGATAAAAATTATTTATTTCAATATTTTTATTTTCAAGTAAAGAAATAATTTTTTTACCAACAACTCCTGATGCTCCTATTAATGCTAAATTTATTACACTATTCATTTTCAAGAATCTCTATAATTTTTTCAGCAACCTCAGACGTTTTTAAATAATTTTCATCCGTGGCTATGTCTTTTGTTCGAAAACCTTGTTGTATGAACTTTTTGATTGCTGTATCAATTTTATTTGCAACAGTTTCTTCATCCAATGAATATCTTAAGGCCATTGATAATGAGCCAATCATTGCTAATGGATTTGCAAGATCTTGATTAGCAATATCAGGTGCACTTCCATGACAAGGCTCATACATGCCCTTGAATGAGCTATCAAGCGATGCAGAAGGAAGCATGCCTATTGATCCAGTAAGTGTCGCAGCAATGTCAGACAAAATATCTCCAAACAAGTTACTAGCAACAATCACATCAAATTGATTTGGGTTGAGAACTAATTGCATTGCCGCATTATCTGCAAGTTGATGTGAAAGCTCAACGTCAGGATATTCTTTAGACATTTCTGTAACAATTGATCTCCAAAATTTTGAAACTTCTAAAACATTTGCTTTTTCTACAGAACACAATCTACCTTTTCTTTTTTCTGCTGATTCAAAAGCAATTTTTGCAATTCTTCTAATCTCATCTTCATTATAAATCATAGTATTAAACGCATAATTAGGAGACTTATCATTAACAACTCCTCTGGGCTCACCAAAATATATGCCACCAGTTAGTTCTCTGACTATCAATATATCTAAACCTTCAATAATTTTTTCCTTTAATGGGGAAGCATCTGATAGTTCATTAAATAAAAAGGCAGGTCTTAAATTTGCAAACAAGTTTAACTCCTTTCTTAATGTCAACAGTGCATTTTCAGGTCTGTCTTCCCAACTAAGACCATCCCACTGCGGAGCTCCTACAGCTCCAAATAGAACAGCATCTGCTTTTTTGGCAGTTTTTAAAACATTTTCTGGAATTGGTGAACCAAATTTCTCGTAGGCAGTTCCACCAACATCAAGTGTATCAATAGAAAAATTCAAGGAAAATTTTTTGATAATAAAGTCAAGGATTTGCATCGCGGAAGCAGTTACCTCTTGTCCAATTCCGTCTCCAGGCAATACTAATATTTTCTTGCTCATTTGAATATCCAAGGTCTTTCTTCAATTCTAGTCCTTTCAAAATCAAAGATTTTATCTTTTTCCTTTAAAGTTATATCAACATCGTCTAGTCCATAAATAATTCTATCTATAAGATGTTTATCAACATGAAAAGAAATAGTTTTTTCACCACAGTTGATTTCTTTCTTTTGTAAGTTTATTGAGAGTTCAAGAACTTTTTGCTGGGTTTGATCAAATAAGAAGTCTATCTCTTTTTTTTCTAACTTAATTGGCAAAACGCCATTTTTAAAAGAATTATTATAAAAAATATCCCCAAAAGAGGATGCTATTACAGCTTTTATACCAAAATCTCGCAACGCCCAAACTGCATGTTCTCTTGATGAGCCACATCCAAAATTATCTCGAGTTAAAAGTATTTTCGATTCATTGAAAGGATTTTTATTGAGTATAAAGTTTTCATCAATCACTCTTTGATCCTTTGTGATACCTAGCTTTCCATCATCTTTATATCTCCAACCATCAAAAAGATAATCTTCAAAGCCAAACTTTTTAATAGATTTTAAATATTCTGTAGGGATAATTTGATCAGTATCAATATTATCTCTATCTATATATGCAACAACTCCATCTATGATTAGTCCCTCGCTATTAGATTTCATAAGGGTCTCCTATAGTTCCATTAATTGCTGTATAGGCTGCCATAATTGGACTCATCAAATGAGTCCTACCTAAGTATCCTTGTCTTCCTTCAAAGTTTCTATTTGAGGTTGACGCACATCTTTCATAAGGCTTGAGTTGATCTGGATTCATTCCGAGACACATTGAACATCCAGGATCTCTCCAAATAAAACCTGCATCAGTAAAAACTTTATCTAATCCTTCATTTTCTGCTTGTTCTTTAACAAGGCCAGATCCTGGCACAACAATAGCTTCTGAAATATTTGATGCAATAGTTTTACCCTTAACTATTTCAGCAGCTTGTCTTAAATCTTCAATTCTAGAATTTGTACATGATCCAATGAAAACTTTATCGAATGTTAAATCAGATAATTTTGTTTCATTTTCAATGCCCATATAGTCTCTTGCCAACTCAACATTCTTCTTGTTTTCATCTTTGGTATCAAATACTGTTGGAATTGATTCATCATAATTCAATACCATCTCAGGTGAAGTACCCCATGTAACTTGTGGTTTGATTTTTGATACATCTATAGTTATTTCTTTATCAAATTTTGCATCATCATCTGACTTTAGAGTTTTCCAATACTCTTTTGCATGATTAAAAGTGTCATCATCAAGAAATGATTTACTTTTAACATACTCAATAGTTTTATTGTCTGGGGCAATTAATCCAACCTTAGCCCCTGCTTCAATAGCCATGTTACAAATGGTCATTCTTCCCTCGACAGATATGCTACTTATATAAGATCCTGAAAATTCAATGGCGTAACCAGTTCCACCAGCAGTACCGATTTGTCCAATCAAATATAAGACAATATCTTTCGAAGAAACATGCTCATCTACCTCTCCTTCAAATCTCACATTCATATTTTTTAATTTAGAAACTTTTAGGCACTGGGTTGCAAGAACGTGCTCAACTTCAGAAGTTCCTATACCCATAGCTAAACAACCAAGTGCTCCATGTGTAGATGTGTGTGAATCTCCACAAACAATAGTCATTCCAGGAATAGTAAAACCTAATTCAGGTCCTATAACATGAACAATACCCTGTTTATTTGACTCTATATCAAATTGTTTAATACCAAATTTATTACAATTCTTATCCAATTCAACTACTTGAATCTTTGAAATTTCATCAGTTATTGATTCAGAATTAAAATTATTACCTCTTGTAGTAGGTACATTATGATCAGGAGTAGCAATGTTGGCATTGAGCCTCCAAGGCTTTAAATTTTTCTTAGTTAGTCCGTCAAATGCCTGAGGAGACGTTACCTCATGCAAATAATGTCTATCAATATATAACAGCGACTCTCCCGAATCGAGTTGGGTGACATGATGCTCTTCCCAGAGTTTGTCGTATAAAGTCTTCATTGTTTTTACTCACTAAATGGAAGATTTTGTTCAACATCAGCACATTGAGCTTTATTGATTAATAAATGATCCACTAAAACTAAACTAACCATAGCCTCAGCAATTGGCACAGCTCTGATGCCGACACATGGATCATGTCTTCCAGTAACCTCTATATCAACCTCATTACCTTCTTTATTTACAGTCTTTCCTTTTGTTTTAATACTTGATGTTGGCTTAATGATAAAACTTAGGCTTATATCATCCCCGTTAGATATGCCGCCTAATATTCCTCCTGAATTATTTGAAGTAAAACCTGATGCTGTTATCTCATCCCTTGCTTCTGAACCTTTAAGACTTAATATATCATCTGCATTGCCAATTGATACTGACTTTACTGCGTTAATAGTCATTATTGCTTTTGCTAAATTAGCATCTAACTTCTCGAAAACTGGATCTCCCAATCCAACTGGACAGTTCTCAACTATAACTCCTAACTTTGCACCTACAGAATTACCCTCTTCAATTAAGTCTTTGAACATTGAATCTAGTTCAGACAATTTTGATTCATCACTAAAAAAGTATTTATTATTTATATTTTTATGATTAATTGAATCGGCCTTCACTTTTCCTATTTCTGATACAAAACCATTTACTGAGACACCCTCATTTTTAAGAATCTTTTTAGCAATTGCACCAGCAGCTACCCAGTTTGCAGTTTCTCTAGCACTTGCTCTTCCACCACCTCTGTAATCTCTATGACCATATTTTGCTTGATAAGAAATGTCTGCATGATTTGGTCTAAAAACATCTTTTATATTCGAGTAATCTTTAGATTTTTGATCTTTATTGTAAATTATCATTCCTATCGGTGTGCCGAGGGTTTTTCCTTCAAAAACTCCAGACAAAATCTCTACAGCGTCGTCTTCTTTTCTTTGTGTAGTTACATCTGATTGGCCAGGCTTTCTTCTATCTAATTCATACTGAATATCCTCTTTTTTTAGCTCAATTTGGGGCGGACAACCATCTAAAATACAGCCCATAGCAGTGCCATGACTCTCACCAAAAGTCGTAATTTTAAATATTTTTCCAAACGTATTGCCTGACATGGCGATAATTATAGTCCAAAAAGCTAAAAAAGCTTTATTTTATGGGATTTTTGAAAATAATTTCTGGAAATCAGTAACAGAGGTTTCTTCAAGCTTTTCTTGGTTCATGCAAAGTGTGAATATCTTATCAGATACTTCCTCATTAAATGTTATGTCTAAATTACCTTTAAATTTCTTTTCTAAAACTGGAATGCCCTCTTCTCTTCTTCTTTTATGACCAATAGGATATTCAACCTCAACCTCCTCTGTTGAAGTTCCATCATTAAAATGAATCTTAATTCTGTTAGCAATTGAACGCTTATCTGCTTCAAGATATTCTTTTGAGTATCTTTTATCTTCGTTGATAACCATTTTTTCTCTAAGGGCATCAATTCTTGGATCTTTTGCAACATCATCTTCGTAATCTTCTGCGACTAAATTGCCTTTCAATAAACCAATAGCAACCATATATTGCAAACAATGATCTCTATCTGCAGGATTATTTAGCTCTCCAACTTTTGAAATGATTCTAATGGCAGACTCATGTGTAGTGATTTCAACAGATTTTATTTCATCGATTTTGTCTTTTATTTCTTCATGTAACTTTACTGCAGCCTCTACTGCGGTTTGGGCATGGAATTCTGCTGGAAAGCTAATTTTAAATAGAATATTCTCCATAACATAAGTTTCAAAAGGTTGTGGTAAAGAAAGTTTTTCTCCATCGAATGAAACATCTTCAAATCCCCAAACAGGTGCAGATAATACACCAGGATATCCCATCTCACCTGACATAGTAATCATTGCTAGTCTTACAGCTCTACTAGTGGCGTCCCCAGCTGCCCAACTTTTTCTTGAGCCCGCATTAGGAGCATGCCTATAAGTTCTAAGGCTTTGACCATCCACCCAGGCTTGGCTAACTGCATCTTTAATTTGATCAATAGAACCGCCAAGTAATTTTGTAGCTACTGCCGTTGAAGCAACTTTTACTAGAATGACATGGTCAAGTCCTACCTTATTAAAACTATTTTCTAGGGCTAAGACACCCTGTACCTCATGTGCCATAATCATTGATTCGAGAACAGTTCTCATAGTTAATGGATCTTTTGCATTAGCAGCACTTTGTTGTGAAACAAAATCACATACTGATAATATTGCACCTAAGTTATCTGAGGGATGTCCCCACTCTGCAGCAAGCCAAGTATCATTATAATCTAGCCATCTAACAATACAGCCAATATCAAATGCTCCTTTTACCGGATCTAACTCATAATTTGTGCCAGGCACACGAACGCCAAAAGGTACTTTTGTATCTTTTACTATTGGCCCAAGCATTTTGGTGCAAGCAGGAAATTGTAAGGCTAAAAGACCACATCCAATAGTATCTATAAGACAATTTCTCGCAGTATCTAATGCTAAATCAGATTTAATTTCATAGTTTGAAACGTAATTTGCAATTTCAGAAATAAGTCCATCAAACCCAGGTCTGACATTCAGATCAACATTTGATGACATATTTTAGGACCTATCAGAAATATCGACCCAATCTGAAGTCTCAACTCCAATATAATCAGCACTCGGTCTGATGATTCGATTGTTTGCTCTTTGCTCCATGCAATGCGCAGTCCAACCAGATACTCTAGACATTACAAATATTGGAGTAAATAGTTTTGTTGGAATGCCCATATAAAAATATGCTGGTGCATGAAAAAAGTCTGCGTTAGCAAACATTTTCTTTTCATCAGCCATGACTTTTTCAACCTCTTCAGCTACTTTATATAAAGTATCATTTTCAGCCAACTCAGATAATTCTTTTGCATACTCCTTAATTACAGCATTTCTAGGATCTCTTATTGAATAAACAGCATGACCAAATCCCATGATTTTTTCTTTGTTCCCAAGCATCTCGATAATTTTTGATTTTGCTTCTTCTTTTGAAGTCCAGTTTTCTATTAACTCCATTGCTTTTTCATTTGCTCCGCCATGAAGAGGTCCTCTTAAAGAACCAATAGCAGCTACAACGCATGAATGGATATCTGACATGGTTGATGCGCAAACTCTTGCTGTAAAAGTAGAAGCATTAAATTCATGTTCGGCGTACAAAATTAGAGAAACATCCATTACTTTTCTATGCAAATCTGAAGGTCTTTTTCCATGAAGAATATGTAAAAAATGACCGGCCATACTATCTTCATCATTCACGAGATCTATATCTAAACCCTCATGAGAGTATTTATACCAATAAGTAACAATCGATGGCATTGTTGCAATCATCCTATTAATAGAATTTAACTGATTAGAAAACTCTCCTTCAGGTTCTAAATTGCCTAACATCGACGTACCTGTTCGCATTACGTCCATTGGATGAGCTGAAGAAGGAATTTTTTGAAGAACTTGTTTTAGTGAATCAGGAAGGTCTCTTTGACTCTTGAGCAGTTTCTTATAATCATCTAGTTCTGCTTGATTAGGAAGTTTATCGTAAAGTAAAAGATAAGCGACTTCTTCAAAAGAAGACTTTTCTGCAAGCAATTCAATTTTATGACCCCTGTAGGCAAGCCCCTCAATTTGACCAACAGTTGACAGCGAAGTTTCTCCTGCAACCTGTCCTCTTAAACCTGCGCCCTCTAGTTTTTTAGTCATGAGCCTTCCTTTTTAGTATTTTCAAACTGTTCATCAAGTTGTTTTTCAAAATTGTAGTAATCAAGAACTTCATACAACTCTTCCCGGGTTTGCATTATATCTAACAGAGGCTCTTGTGTCCCGTCTTTGATAATTGAATTATAAATTTTTTCTGCCGATAAACTCATGGCTCTAAATGCTGTAAGAGGATATAAAACAATATCAACTCCAACATCGCTAAGTTCTTTCTGAGTGAATAATGGAGTTTTTCCAAATTCTGTAATATTTGCTAGTAATGGAACTGAAAAACTTTTATTAAACTCTTTGTATTGATCTAAAGATATAGCTGCTTCAAAGAAAATTCCGTCGGCACCAACTTTTAAGTATTCACCACATCTTTCAATAGCTTGTTCAATTCCCTCAGATGCAAGTGCGTCTGTTCTTGCCATAATAAAAAAAGATTCATCTTTTTTCGCATCAACTGCAGCTTTTATTCTATCTTGCATTTCTATAACACTCACTATCTGTTTATTTGGCCGATGTCCGCATCTTTTATCATAGACTTGATCTTCAATATGAACTGCAGCAACTCCAGCATTTTCCATTTCTTCAATGGTATTTGATATTTCTTTTGAACCGCCCCAGCCAGTATCTATATCAACCAGTAGAGGAAGATTAGTTGCATCAGTTATTCTCTTGGCGTCAATTACGACATCATCTAATGAAGTTACACCTAGATCAGGAAGGCCATAAGAGGCAGCAGCAACCCCACTTCCAGAAAGATAAATCGCTTTATGATTTGCTCTTTCAGCTAATTTTGCTGAATAAGCATTAATTGCTCCTGGAATAATTAGAGGACTATTATTTTTTATGGCGTCTCTAAACTTCTTACCCGGCGTCATATTAGTAAAATTTAATTCCTCTAATAATTCTATCTTTATTATTTTTTCTTCTCCACCTATTGGTGTCTCGAAGACTATAAACACAGCCACAATATTCTTGTTGGTAAAAATGCTCCCTCTTTGAGATTTCTATCATCCTTGATGAACCGCCATTTTTTCTCCAATTAAAATCCCAATAAGATATACTTTCATACCTTGAAGCAGCTCTGTGTCCTGAATCATTAATTTGATCCATATCTTTCCATCTAGAAATGCCAAGTGTAGTAGCATAAACATTGAATCCATTTTCATATGCAAAAAGTGCTGATCTTTCAAAACGCATATCAAAACATTTTGTGCATCTTTCACCCCTCTCTGGTTCATTTTCTAATCCTTTTATTCTCTCAAACCAGTTCTCTTTGTCGTAATCGCCATCAATACAATCAAATCCAACTTTTTCGCAAAATCTTCGATTTTCTTCCTTTCTTATTTCATATTCATCTACAGGATGAATGTTTGGATTATAAAAATAAACGGTGGTTTTAATTTTTGAAGCTGCCAGCCCTTCGATAATTTCTCCAGAACATGGAGCGCAACAACTATGAAGGAGAAGATTTTTTTCTCCATTAGGAATTTTTAATACTGGTCTTGTATAGTTTTGTAACTTTAGATTATCACTCATTTACGAACACCGAATTGTTTATGATTGCCTTTTCAAGCTCATTATAATTATGAAAAGATTGAATTTCAGGAAATTTAGAAGAAATCTTATCAGGAGCATTCATAAAAAATCCTTTATCTGCAACCTCAAACATTTGAATATCATTGTGAGAGTCACCTGCTGCAAAGCATCTATATCCTAAATCTTTAAATGCATTTATTGCTTGTTTTTTTGCTTGAGGATGTCTAAGTTTGTATGAAACAATTTCATTATTTTTTATCTCAAGGTTATGACAAAGTAAAAAAGGAAACCCAAGCTTTTCCATCAGTGGCTTAGCAATGTCGTGAAAAGTATCAGACAAAATCACAACTTGAAAATTTTTTCTAAGGTTTGATACAAATTCTAATGCTCCTGGGAGAAGTTCAACTGAAGATGCAGCTTTTTGAACATCTGATAAGCCTATGCCTTCCTTTGACATAATTTCTATTCGCATATCTAGAAGATCCTCATAACTAGGAATATCTCTAGTAGTTTTTCCTAAATCTTCAATGCCGGTATCATATGCAACTTTCTCCCAAATTTCCTCAGTGAGAGTTCCTTCCATATCTAAACAAACAATTTCCATTATTTAATTATTTTTTACTCCGTATGGTACATGAGCCGATGCAGTTGTGTCTTTTGCGCTCATAATATGTTTTTTTTGATCATCAAAAAAGATGTCAGCGTCAAAGGATTCTAAAAATTTAGCCTTCTCCATTCCACCCAAAAATAACGATTCATCAATACGGACGCCCCATTTTCTTAGAGTTTTGATAACCCTCTTATCTGATGGAGCCGATCTGGCAGTGACCAAAGCAGTTCTTATCGGACATTCATTTATTTTAAAATCATTTTGAATTTTATTAAGTTCCACTAAAAAAGATTTAAATGGTCCCTCTTTAAGAACAGATAATGAGTTCACCTCATTTTCGATAAAAGCTTCTAGACCTTTTTCATGAAAAACTTTTTCAGATTCATCTGAAAAAATTACCGCATCACCATCAAAAGCTATTTTTAAAATATCAGAATTCGATTTCTTATTTTTTTCTAATGAACGAGACATAATTGTTGCAGCAGCTACATTGCTTTGTATAGCTAATTTAACGTCTTCAATGCTGCTTGATAAAAATAGATGCACACCAAAATCTTTAACATACCTATGAGGGCTCTCACCTCCACAAAATGCAGCTCTTGATATATTTAAATTATGATCTTCAATAGAATTTCTAATTCTTAGACCTGTATCGGATGTATTTCTAGATAACAAAATTACTTCTACTCTGTCATCGCCATCATAAAGATCGTTTATATTTAAGATTTTGTTTACAAGGCTAAAAGCTTGTCCAGGTTTTAAAGTTTTATCTTCATTATCAATTTGATATTCCTCATATGATTTAAGGCCATGTTTTTTATATATTTCATGACTTTCATCAAGATCAAAAAGTGCTCTTGATGATATTCCGATAATTAACTTTGAATCCTGCATACTAACTTAATTTGTAAAAACTCATTGTTTTGTATTATACTGTACATACATTCAGTATTTTTATTATTATGAAAGAAATAACATCACAACAACAACGAGTATTAGATTGTATTCAAATTTACCTAAAGAAAACAGGTTTTCCTCCAACAAGGGCAGATATTTGTAAAGAATTAGGATTTAAATCTCCAAATTCAGCTGAAACCCATCTTAGAGCGCTTGAAAAGAAAGGATTTATTTCAATCGAAAGTGGAGCTTCTAGAGGTATCTCTGTTAACAATCAAAACAATTCATTTGGTGGAGATGAGTATCCAGTTATTGGCTTAGTGGCTGCTGGATCACCTACTTTAGCTGAGGAAAATATAGAAAGAACAATTAACTGTCCAAAATCTTTTTTTGAATCAGGTTTTGATTATTTTTTAAAAGTTAGAGGACTAAGCATGAAAGATGCTGGCATCATGGAAGATGATTTGATTGCAGTCAAAAAAACTACTGATGTAAAAAATGGTGACATTGTTATTGCAAGACTTGATGATGAGGTAACTGTTAAATTCTTTAATAGAAAGTCCTCTAATATTGTAGAGTTAGAGCCTGCAAATGAAAATTTTGAAAATATCGTAATAAATTTAGAAAGTGAACAACTTCATATTGAAGGTAAAAGCGTAGGATTGTTGAGAAGGAATTAATGAACAATATTTTGTTTTTTTGAAAATCTTTCTCTTTGCTTCTCAAAAAACTCATCTAAATCGCTAACATTTCCACTTACACTTTCAATTCCTGCTCTTATCATTTCTTTTGCAACAGATAATTCTTGACCTCTCAAAAAGTCTTGGGACTCCTTTGAGAATTCTATTTTTACAATAGGATTATCGTGATCGTCTGATCTTCTAAGTACTATACTTCCATCAGGTAATTGTGCTAGCTCTAGATAATTTGCCATGTTTTTCCTTGCGTTACAGCTTAACATTCATCAAGTAATTTGCGAAGTAACTCTTTAAATGATTTATATTTATTTAATATCAAAGAAAATTTTTTCAAGTCATTTAATTTATTAGTTGAAATTATATTTGTATCTGGAACAGAAATAGCTCTTTCTTTTGAGTCATGTAAAATTGATAGAAGACCATCTGGATCAAACTCACTATTTACTATATTTTTTATGGTGCTTATTTCCATAAGTTTTTTCCATTTTGATTCAAAATTAAATTCTTCGATAGGCTCAAGATCATTTTTATAAATCTCATAGATATTATTTGCTTCACAATCAAGACTATTCTCAATACATGAAATAAAAAGAAGTTGCCTGTGATTGTCTTTTAGTGAGCTGTCAAAATTAATATCTTTCAAAATCTCTTCTGACAGATCTAGGTAAAGATTTGATAATTCTTTAAATTCCACTAACTCTTTAGATTTTCAACCCATTGCCCATTGGAATATGTGGCAGTCCATTTTGTTTTTTTTCCGTCTTTTTCAGAAGCAACATAATGAGTATCTTCTGTTCTGTTATATCTAATTACATATGGATTTCCATCCTTGTCGGTCTCAGGAGCATCTAATAGATATAAATGTTTTTCTTTATCTGGTAAAAACCTACATGCTTCAATAATTTCTTCACGCAGACTATTTATTTCTGAAACCTTCGGAGCTCTAGTTTCTCTATTTTTTGGATACTGGCTTGCAGCAAGGAACAAACCTTTCATGCTGTCTCTTAGTAAATAATGATCCTCACATTTTATGCATTTTAGATCTTTAATTTCTATTGGCTCCATTGTGATAGGTTTTGGTTCACCATTCCTTTGAAGTGCTCTTGTAGCCCCACAATTGTCATTTAAGCATCCAAAGTATTTTCCAAATCTTCCAGTTTTAAGTTGCATCTCTGATCCACACTTATGACATTCAAGTGTAGGACCGTCATATCCTTTTATTCTAAATTGACCATCTTCTACAAGATAACCGTCACAATCAGGATTTTTTCCACATACATGAAGCTTTCTGTTTTCGTCAATCAAATAATTATCCATACTAGTTTCACATTTTGGGCATCTCTTCTTTATTAATAAATTTTCTACTTCTTCATTATCGTCAATGCTTATTGCTTCATCGCCTGAAATCAAATTAAGGGTTTCTTTGCATTTCTCATCACCAGAATTTTGATAACCTGAACATCCCAGAAAAACACCATTCGAAGAATTTCTTATTACCATGTTAGTTTTCCCACAAGGACATGTAATATTTGTTTCTGTTGGAATATTTCCGGGTCTCATTCCACCATATTCATCAGAAGCTGAATTAAGATCATTTTGAAATGCTCTGTAAAAATTATCTAGAATGCTCCGCCAATCAGCATCTCCATTTGCAACTTTATCTAAATTATTTTCAAGGTTTGCTGTAAAGTCATAGTCCATGATGTCATCAAAGCTCTCCATAAGCCTTTCCGCAACAATATGACCAATCTTTTTGACAAAAAATCTTTTATTTTCAATTGCTACATATCCTCTGTCTTGAATGGTTGAAATAATGTTTGCATAAGTTGATGGTCTGCCTATACCTTTTTTTTCTAACTCTCTAACAAGGGCTGCTTCAGAAAATCTTGAGGGTGGCTTAGTAAATTTTTGTTCGAGGTCAATAGTTTCTCTTTTGAGAGAATCGCCCTCTTGAAGATTTGGAAGAATATCCTCCTCCTTTGATGAACTCTTAAGAATTTTTGTAAATCCATCAAAAACTATTTCTCTGCCTCTTGCAACAAAAACTTTTTCCTCAACAAAAACCTTTGCAGATGTAGACAAATATTCCGCGTCAGGCATCTGAGAGGCAATAAATCTTTCCCAAATCAATGTATACAGTTTTGATTCTTCATCAGATAAATGCATTACATCTTGTGGCTTTAAATAAGCATTAGTGGGTCTAACTGCCTCATGAGCTTCTTGAGCATTTTCAGTACTAGAATAAATTTTAGGAGCATTGGTAAGATATTTCTCTCCAATATTTTCATTAATGTAACTTCTAGCATCTTTTATAGATTCTTTACTCAAACTAGGAGCATCAGTTCTCATATATGTGATTAAGCCTGCTTCATAAAGTTTTTGAGCAACTCGCATGGTTCTTTTTACGTTGAAACCTAATCTTGTGCTAGCAGATTGTTGGAGTGTTGATGTAATAAAAGGAGCCTTTGGTTTGACTTTTACCGGCTTCTTAGAAATCTCATTTATTGATAAATTGCATGATTCTATTTGTTGTTTTATTGTTTCAACTTTTTCTTTTGAGAGTAATGGATCTGTTTTTTTAGTTGCAAGATTAAATGTAATTGTTTCGTTATTATTAGTAGTGGCTGAAAACGAAATTTCCCAATATTCCTCTGGAATAAATTCTTGGATAGATCTTTCTCTTTCGTCTAAAAGTCTTAAAGCAACCGATTGAACTCTTCCTGCTGATAAGCCTCGTGCGATTTTTTTCCAAAGCAATGGAGATAATTCAAAACCAATAACTTTGTCTAAAAATCTTCTAGCTCTGTATGCTTTAACCAGATTAAGGTCTATTTCTTTTGGATCAGAGAAAGACTCAATAATTGCATCCTTTGTAATTTGATTAAATCTCACTCTTGAGTAATTGTATTTTTGAGGTCCTAAAGCTTCTTTAAGGTGCCAAGCAATTGCTTCACCTTCTCTATCTAAATCTGTTGCTAAATATATATTATCAACATTCTTTGCAGCTTTTTTTAAAGCCTTCAGCACCTTCTCTTTCTCAGGTATTATTTGCCAATTAGCATCCCATCCATTATCAGGATCAACACCCATCCTTCTTACTAAACTTTTTCTAGCATTGATTTCCTTTTGTCTGGCTTTTTCCTCTGGACTGAGGTCTTTTGGTACAACAAGTCTTGTTCTAGTAGTGCCGCCTTTCTTTGGAAGATCTCTAATATGCCCAACGCTAGATTCAACAATATACTCAGGTCCTAAGTACTTCGAAATGGTCTTTGCCTTTGCAGGAGACTCAACAATTACTAAAGATTTTGTCATTTTCTAAAATTTCCTTTTTTAATGAATATCATCAAAAGGTTCATGTTGGCAAGTCAATTTTAAAAATTTTTTAAATTTCCTAATTCATCAAGAATATTTTTAAGCTCCTTTAACCCATCTAATTCTTTCCATAAAAAAAATATAAAAGATTCAGTAAAAATGAGCTCATCGATACTCTTAGATAGACTTTTTAACTGCTTTTCAATGCTTTCAAAATTGTCTACATATTTAAGTTTGACAGGAGAATACAAGATTAAATCAGTTTTGTCTCTAATAAAGTGACCTTCTTTAAATGAGGTAGTGTTTTTAATTTGATAGCTGACTGGATTAGAATTTTTATTTTTAAATTTATTTTTACCGTAGATTGTTGAGGAAATCTTTACTCCCATCATTTGAGCTTCCATTCTTATTTTAGATATTTCTCTGGAGGATTTTGAGGGCATCGCGATAGAAATTGATCCTACTAGAAGTAGAATAGCTAATATAAAAACAAAATATTCCAATTCTTAATCTCTAACTATTTGATTAATCAAATTTGGACCTTTTATGATAAATCCAGTATAAATTTGAACTAAATCTGCACCAGCATTTAATTTAGATAAATAATCTTTTTTACTCATAACGCCTCCTACTCCAATAATTGGAATGTCAGAACATTTTGATCTTATTAGAGAAATTTTGTTTGTAGACTTATACATCAAAGGCTGACCTGAAACCCCACCATCTTCTTTTTTTAATTTTTTATTATTAAGATTTGCTTTATCAATTGTTGTGTTTGTAGCAACCAGTCCTGTTATAGATGATTTTTTAACTAAATCAATTATCATTTCAATAGATTCGTCAGTCTCATCTGGAGAAATTTTTAAAAAAATTGGTTTTTTAAAATTAAGCTTGGCAATTTTGTTTTCTACTGAAGTAATTAAACTTTGTAGATTTTCTTTTAAATGTAAGTCTCTCAAATCAGGTGTATTGGGAGAAGATATATTTATTGTTATGTAATCTGCAAACTTATGAATCTTTTCAATGCAAAGCAAGTAGTCGTTTATTCTTTCAATACCTTTAGAGGATTTATTTGCGCCAATATTTACTCCTACAACTCCACCATATTTTCTTTTTTTAAGATTGTTAACCAAATAATCAATACCTTTATTATTAAAACCAAGTCTGTTAATTATTGAATTTTCCTGATAGTTTCTAAATATACGGGGTTTAGGATTACCGTACTGAGGTTTTGGAGTAACGGTTCCTACCTCTAAGAAACCAAATCCTAGGGCACCTAATGCATCTATATAATCCCCATTTTTATCTAAACCAGCTGCTGTTCCAAGTTTATTTCTGAATTTCATTCCAAAAATTTTGTGTTCATTTTTATTAATAATTTTGTTCCTAAATAAAAATAATAGCTTGAATTTATGTAATAAATTTAGAGAATTTAATGAAGCAGAATGAGCAAACTCTGGAGGTAGAAATTTAAATATTTTTAAGAAAAAATTCAAACAATATCCTGTATTATTTTTTTTATTTTTTTGTTTATCGTTTCATCTCTTAGGGCGAGCGCAATGGTAGCATGAACAAAGCCTTCCTTGCTACCACAATCAAATTTTTCTCCATTATATAAAGTTGCATATATATCTTCGTCACTTAAGAGAGATCGTATGGCATCGGTTAACTGAATTTCACCAGATTTATCAGATTTTGTTAATTTTAAATGCTTAAAAATTGCAGGATTAAGTATATATCTCCCACAAACTGCCATATCAGAGGGCGCATCCTGTGCAGCTGGTTTTTCTATAATATCATCGATTTTAATAGCTTCTTCATTTTGCTCTCCTGGTTCAATAACTCCATATTTATGGATATTATTTTCATCTATTTTATTAACAGCAATAACGGAAGATTTTTTTTCTTTAAATATATCTATTAACTGATCCAAGCAAGACTTTCTAGAAAAAAATAAGTCATCTGGAAGCAACACTGCAAAGGAATTATTACCAATTATGCTTTCTGCTTGAAGAACAGCATGACCTAATCCATTCTGTTCATTTTGATTTATATAATAAAATTTAACCTTATTAAATTTTTTAGGATTTAGCTTTTCAATCATTTCCTGTTTGTTAGAATTTTGTAATCTTAGCTCAAGATCTTTATTGGTTTTGAAATGTTTTTTAATTGAATGTTTCTCAGGACTGGTAATAAAAATAATTTCATTAATGCCGCTATCAATTGCCTCTTCAACAGCATATTGTACTAAAGGCTTATCAATAATCGGGAGCATCTCTTTGGGAGTTGCTTTTGATGCTGGTAAAAATCTTGTACCAAAGCCTGCAACTGGTAATACTGCTTTTCTTATCAATTTATATTCTCATCGTAAAAAAACTTTTATATATCATAGCAAACAAAATTCCAGAAATAAGACCACCAAGGTGTGCATAATTAGCCACAGAGCCAAATCCGAATAAATCTAATACTCCAATAAATCCTAAAAGCAGCCAGATAATCATAAATAAATATATTGCTGGTGGTAAATCATATCTTACATATTTAGATTCAAACTCAAGAATCATGCAAAAACCAATTAAGCCATAAATTACACCTGACAATCCTCCAAATAAGCTGGAGTCGGTAAATATATATTGAAGAAGATTACTAAGGATTGCCGAGAAAATTACAAGAACTATAAAAGTATTAGATCCATCAATGTTTTCAATCTTTTCTCCCAATATATATATCCATAAACAATTAAATGCTAAATGAGCAAACGAAAAATGTATAAATATAGGCGTTATTGTTCTCCACCACTGATTATCTTCAAAGTAAGTTTGATTTAGATCGGCTATAGAAACATATCCTTGATTGGAAATAATTATCTTTGTAAAAGTTAAAGGCTCTATAACTGCAATTAATGATCCAAAGTTTGAGATTAATGCAATTACAATTGCTATGAAAATAATTGGAATATGATAATTTTTTAAAATATTCAATTTAATTTTTAGAAATATTTAAGCTCCAACCTAACTTTTCTCTGCATGCCTCAAAAAAATCATTATCATTTGGATGAACTAATTTTAAAGTTTTCTCCATTTTAGATATTAAAATTTTCTCACCATATGGAATATCAATGTCGTCTTGACCATCAACGCAAATTTTTGCATTTTCATTAGGTCCATCAAACAAATCCATTTCAACCTTTTCATCTGTAGAAATTACAAAGGGCCTTGAAGATAAGCTTTGAGGAAGCATTGGAAGAATTGTCCAAACATCTAAACTTGGATGAATAATTGGGCCACCTGCTGATAAAGCATATGCAGTCGATCCTGTTGGGGTAGCAATTATTAAACCATCTGACCTTTGCTCATAAACAACTTTGTCGTTTACATTTAACCGATATCTCATTAGCTGAGCATATGCACCAGAGTGGATAACAACCTCATTTAGACCATATAAATGATTATTCCCAAATTTGGCAGAAACTAAATTTCTTTCTTCAATTTTATAGTTACCATCCAAGACTTCCTTAATAGTATTTTCAAAATTATCAGTACTTATATCGGTAAGAAACCCTACATTACCCATATTAATTCCAAGAATAGGAATATCGTAATTTAAATACTTCCTTGCGGCATTCAAAAGGGTGCCATCTCCACCAAAAACTACAACAATATCAACTTTTTTTACAAATTCCTTGTGCTCAAGAACAGTAAAATTTTCATTTTTGTTATTTGAAGTCTTATCAATGTACAAATTAATATCCAAATTTGATATCGAATTTATCATTAGATTAAGAGCTTCGTTATCAATACCATTAGATAAGTCTTCTTTAACTAATATACCTATTTCTCTTAACATAGCGCGCATTATACAACTTATAAAAAAATGTATTAATAAGTTTTATATTTTCAATACTCGAAAAAATTAAATATACGCATATAATATTGATGATTTTAATTAAAACAAATATCAATAAAATGACTAATTTAGATAAATTTAGAGAAGAAACAAAAGAATGGCTTGATAAAAACTGTCCTCCTTCGATGAGAAGTGGTGCAGATCCTAAGATACCCGTTGATGAGGTTTGGGGTGGCAGAAATGCAGAATATAAAAATCCTGAATCCAAACTATGGTTAGATAGAATGGGTGAAAAAGGATGGACTATGCCAACTGTACCAAAGGAATATGGCGGTGGTGGTCTTTCAAAAGATGAAGTTAAGGTGCTTAATGAAGAATTATTTAGAATTGGTGCAAAACAACCTCTGCTGAGTTTTGGCATATGGATGCTTGCACCTGTATTGCTTGAGTACGGCTCTGAAGAACAAAAAAAAGAACATATACCAAAAATTATTAAAGGTGAAATAAGATGGTGTCAAGGATACTCAGAACCTGGATCAGGATCAGATTTGGCCAGTCTTTCTACAAAAGCTGAAGATATTGGTGAGAAATTTCTAGTAAATGGTCAAAAGGTGTGGACGTCATATGCAGACAAAGCAGATTGGATATTTGCATTAGTAAGAACAGGTCCTAAAGAACCAAAACATGATGGTATAAGTTTTTTGTTAATAGACATGGCTACTAAAGGAGTTAGTACAAAGCCTATTACACTCATATCAGGAAAATCGCCATTTTGTGAAACATTCTTTGATAACGTAGAGGTTTCTAAAGGAAACTTAATAGGTGAGTTAAACGCTGGTTGGACTATTGCAAAAAAACTTTTGCAACATGAAAGAGCCTTCATTTCAAATTTTGGTCTTGCTGCTGGTATGGGTAGTAAAAGAGATATTGTATCAATTGCTAAAAAGCATTTAGGTGAAGAAAATGGGAAAATTAATAATGGCTTTTACCGATCTGAAATATCATCACATAAGATTAAAGAGCATGCTTTTGGTCTTACTTTAAAAAGAGCTGGAGATGAAGGAGGTAAAGCAAGCGCAACAGCATCTATGTTTAAACTTTATGGAACAGAACATAATAAAAAAAGGCATGAACTTATGGTTGCCGCTTCAGGAATTAATGGAGTTGCATGGGATGGTGACGAATTTGATGATAACGATAAGAATTTAACAAGAGCTTGGCTTAGGACTAAAGGAAACTCAATTGAAGGTGGAACCTCAGAGGTTCAACTTAATGTTATTTCTAAAAGAGTACTTGGACTTCCAAGTCAATAATCATAGATGAAATTAGTACTATCAGAAGAAGAACAGTTTCTTAAAGATACAGCAAAAAACTTTGCTGAAGAAAGATCGCCAATATCTCATTTTAGATCCTTGAGAGATAATAATGATCGCAAATTATGGGATAAAGATATTTGGTCAGAAATGGTAAAACTTGGCTGGCCAGGAATATTAATTCCTGAAGAATTTGGAGGCTCTAATTTTGGAGTCACAGGTATTGGTGTCATATTACAAGAGTGTGCAAAAACACTAACGCCCTCTCCACTTTTTGCAACAGGTGTTTTAGGTGCTTATGCTATTTCTGAGTTTGGAAATGATGAACAGAAAAATAATTTTCTGCCTAAAATTGTAAATGGAGAAATCACTACAGCACTTGCTGTAGATGAAACAAGTCATCATGACCCATATGCCACTGAATTATTTGCTAAAAAAAATAACTCGGGTTTCACTTTAAGTGGAAAAAAAATATTTGTAATTGATGGAGCCAGCGCTGATCTTCTAATTGTTCTAGCAAGAACATCTGGTTCAAAGGGTGATTCAACAGGTTTATCTTTATTTATTATGGATTCGAATCAATCTGGTATTGAAGCAAAAAAACTTGATATGGCAGATTCTAGAAACTATGCAAATATATATTTTAATGATGTTAGTGTTGATGAGTCATCGCTATTAGGAGATCTTGAAACTGCAGGAGAAACTGTTGAGAGCATTCTGGATATTGGAAGAATTGCTATGTCTGCTGAAATGCTTGGAAATGCAGAATCCGCCTTTGAAATAACTCTCGATTATTTAAAGCAAAGAAAACAATTTGGTGCATTGATAGGTTCTTTTCAAGCACTGCAACATAGAGCTGCTGAAATGTTTTGTGAGATAGAATTAACAAAATCTTCAGTATTAGCAGCTATGAGAGCAGCTGATGAAAATTCAAATGAGCTTCAAAGACTATCTAGTCTTTCAAAAACAGTTGCAGGAGAAACTCTCCACTTAGTATCCAACGAGGCAATTCAGATGCATGGTGGTATTGGAGTAACTGATGAATATGATATCGGCTTCTTCCTCAAAAGAGCTAGAGTTACTGAGCAGATTTTTGGTAGTGCAAAGTATCATACTGAGAGGTATGCAAACTTAAGCGGTTTTTAGAGGGTCTTAATATAGTGGTGACGACAATCAAATCAATTTTAATTGGTTTAATTACGTTTATTTTAATATTATCAGAGCTTATATTAGGGTTTGGCACTCTTGCAGTAATTAATATACCAAGAGCAATAATACCTATAAAAGCATTTAAAATTCATCTCAGTAAAGTATCAAACTTCATTGGAGACCTTACTGTTTATGGTTTAAAGATTATTATGATTGTCATGCATGGTGACAACATTAAATTAATTGAAAAGAATAAAGACTTTGCTCTAGACGAATGGTACATGGCCATGTCGAATCATCAATCATGGGCAGATATTTTTGTATTGCTAGTTGCTGCAAATTATAAGATTCCTCTTTTAAAATTTTTTATGAAAAAAGAGTTGTGGTGGATACCTTTTGTTTTTTTAGCGAACAAGACATTAAATATGCCTTTTGTAAATAGACATTCAAAAGAAGACTTAGAGAAAGATCCCTCCCTAAGAACAAAAGATTATGAAAATACTCTTAAATCTTGCAAACGTTTTCTAAGATCTCCATCTACCATATTTAGTTATGCCGAAGGAACAAGATTTACAAAAGAAAAACATAAATTACAAAAATCGCCATATCAGAATCTGCTCATTCCAAAAATTGGAGGCATGGCAACCGCTCTGTCTGCAATGCCAAAAATCAACACATTAATTGATTACACCCTTGTCTATAAAAGTGATAAGAGAAGTGCATGGAATTTTTTAACTGGTGAAATGAGTGAAGTTAAAGTTCTTGTTACAAAACATAATATTCCTGAAAATCTTAAGAATAGAAATTATTCAGAAGATCAAAAATATAGAGAAGATTTTAAAAACTGGATTGAATCAATATGGGATCAAAAAGATAAAGATATAGAAAATTTAAAGTTCTAATTTTTTTTTACTAATAATCCACCCATTACTGTCAATATAAATCCAATCGCCAGGATTTATTTCTACCGAACCAAGCTTTATTGGAACATCTTTTTTTCCAATGCCCAAAGATTTATTTGTTTTTTTTGGATAGGTGTTTTGTGCATACACTCCTATATCAATGTTCTGAATAATTTCAACATCTCTGATGCAACCATTTGTTAATATTCCATTCCATTTATTCTCATACGCTTTTTGAGCAATCTGATCACCAACCATTGAGCATAATTCTGACCCAGTATGTTCAATCAATAAAACTTTTCCCTCGCCATGTTCATTCACAAACTCTTTGACAATACTGTTTGAATGTTCACACTTGGCTGTATGAATTTGACCAAAAAATTTATTTTTTGAGCCATATGAGTTCAAAAAAAGATCCCCTATTTGAATATCACTAAATTCATCACATATATCAGGTATAGAAAAGTTATACATACTTCTATTCTAATTCATTCTAAATTTAATGTAATATAAACTGTATAAAGTATTTCTTTGGGAGTATTTATGAAATCACAAATTTGTAAAATTCTTGATATAGAGTTTCCTCTTGTAGCATTTAGTCATTGTAGAGATGTTGTTGCTGCTGTATCAAAGGCAGGTGGTATGGGTGTTCTTGGAGCTGTAGGCCTATCTCCTGAAAAGCTTGAAATTGAATTAAATTGGATTGATGAGAATATTGATGGCAAGCCTTATGGTGTTGATGTTTTGGTACCTAATTCATATGTTGGCAAAGGCGAAAATCTAACCACAAACGACTTAAGAGCAATGATACCTCAAGAACACAGAGAGTTTAGAGCAGATATTTTAGAACAACATGATATAGATGCAGCTGATTTAAGAGGTGGTGATGCCTCTGAAAAAATAGAACAAAGTTCAAATCAAGTCTTAGGAGCAGGACTTGATGGTGCCAAAGAAGTGCTTGAGGTTGCTTTTTCTCATCCAATTAAGCTTGTAGCAAATGCATTAGGCGTACCTCCAAAATGGATGTTAGATATGGGGAAACAAAATAATGTTCCTGTTGCAGCGCTAGTTGGAGCAAAACAACATGCAGTCAAGCAAGCTGAAGCAGGAGTAGATATTATTGTTGTATCTGGCACTGAAGGAGGCGGTCATTGCGGAAGTGTTTCAACAATGGTTTTAGTTCCTGAAGTTAGAAGAGCTCTTAAATCATATGGTGATGTGCCTATACTTGCAGCTGGAGGTATTTGTACTGGTGAACAAATGGCAGGTGTTATGGCTATGGGAGCGGACGGAGTATGGTGTGCGTCTGTTTTTCTTCCAACAACTGAAGCTGAAACATCTGATAATATTAAAGAAAAATTAGTTGCTGCATCATCAAGTCACACTGTTAGATCAAAAAGTAGAACTGGAAAACATTCAAGACAATTAACATCTCCATGGGTTGAAGCATGGGAAGGTAAAGATGCGCCAGAGCCACTACCTATGCCTCTTCAAACAATGGTGAGTGAGCCAGCTCTTAGGAAGGTTGCTGATCAAGCAGCAATTGGACATGAAGGAGCTAAACAACTTGAAACATATTGGGTTGGTCAAGGAATTGGATTGGTAAATGAATCCATTACTGCCGGACAAACAGTTCAAAAATTTAAAGAAGAATTCATAGATTCCTATGAAAGGATTAATGAACTTATTTCTGATTAAATTAATTGGACAATTCTAATTGGTTAAAATCCTTAAAAATCTCTTTATTGTTATTACCTGTTTTATAACAATAGTTTTTATCTATGGATTCATAAATTATTCAAAACCATTTGAAAAGTTAAAAATTAATAATTTTTTGTATGATGAAATTCAAATACTAATTATTGATAATCAAGAGTTTAGAGATCTAAATAAGAATAGCATCCTAGATGTCTATGAAGATCATAGATTAGATGCTCAAACAAGAAGCATTGATCTATTGAGTGAAATGACTCTTGAGGAAAAAGTTGGTCAGATGTTTCACCCTCCATTTATCTTAGAACCAGATTTGCTAATGTTCCTTTATGAGGTTGCAATTAGAGGAAATAAATTAACTGAATCTCATATTGTTGAAGACAATATTACTCATTTTAATCTTTACGGAAATCCAAGTCCTGTTAAATTAGGTAGTAGGATAAATTATTTACAAAAAATTGCATCAAGAACAAGGTTAGGTATACCTATAACTATAAGCTCTGATCCAATCCATGAAGTACCTAGAGGTGGTGGGATTGCATCATTTTCAGTAGATGGATTTTCAAAATGGCCTTCTCAATTAGGTTTTGCTGCCTCACAAGATCCAAATTTAGTAAGAAGATTTGCGGAGGTTGCTAGAGAAGAATATCTTGCAGTTGGAATTAGAACAGCCTTGCATCCCATGTCAGATTTATCAACAGATCCAAGATGGGCGAGAAATTTTGGTACTTTTGGTTCGAGTGCATATTTATCAAGCGATATGACCCTTGCATACATGGATGGATTTCAAGGAAAAGATATTAATAATGATAGTGTTCTAACTATGGTGAAGCATTTTCCAGGTGGAGGTCCTCAAGAGGATGGTTTAGATGCTCATCTTTTTAGTGGGCGCAATCAAATATATCCTGGCAATAATTTTAATTACCACTTAATTCCTTTCAAAGAAGCTATCAAAAATAATTTAAAGGTCATCATGCCATACTATGGAATCCCTGTTGGGCAAACCAATGAGGAAGTTGCAATGGCTTTTAACAAATATGTTCTTACTGATTTATTAAGGAATGAACTTGGGTACAACGGAGTAATATGCTCTGATTGGGGAGTAATTACTGGAAGACATTGGGGTGTGAAAAGTCTATCCATAAAAGAAAGATATAAAAAATCTTTAGAGGCAGGAATTGATCAATATGGAGGTGAAAATGATCCCTCATATATAATAAATTTAGTTGAAGATGGTCATGTTTCTGAAGAAAGGGTTAACGAATCAGTTAGAAAAATTTTAATAAATAAATTTGAATTAGGTTTGTTTGATAATCCTTATGTTGATGAGGATATTATTAACAAAAAAGTTAATACAATTGAGAATATTGAAGCAGGAATAGAGGCACAAAGACGTTCTATTGTTTTGCTTGAAAATAATGGAGTGCTTCCCTTAAAACAAGATACAAAAATATTTGTTGATGGACTTGATAAAAATATAGCAGCTCAATTTGGGACATTGGTGGAAAAAACCAAAGATGCAGATATTGTAATAATGTATATTCACACTGTGTTTAATGGTAATCAAGAATCTGGTTTAAATAGAGCATTTGATAACTTCTTAAGTACCTTATTCCCAAATGGAGATTTAAATTTCAATGAAGAAATATTAGATAAAGTCAAAAAATATTCAAAAGATAAAGATTTAATTGTAGTTGTTGATTTAAATAGACCTGCAATTCTAGCTAGCATCAAAGAAAGTGTTTCAGGCTTGATTGGAACATTTGGTGTTGAAGATAGCGTAATATTTGAGGGCTTATATGGGCAGTTCAATCCGTCAGGCAGATTACCTTTTGAGATACCATCCTCAATGGAATCTGTTTTGAATCAAAAAGAGGATATGCCTGATGATACATCGAATCCTACATACGAATATGGGTATGGAGCTAGCTACTAAGAAATTTCGTTTCTTGGTTTAAATTCCAATACGGTAGCATTGATACAATATCTTGGCATGCCATTTGGACCATCATCAAATACATGTCCCAAATGTATATCCGAGGAAACTGATCTTATTTCAGTCCTTTTCATACCGTAACTATTATCAGGAAGTTCATATACAGATCCATCAACAGGTTTCGTGAAAGATAACCAACCAGACCTTGAGACAAATCTATTTCTTGTATCAAAAAGAGGTTCTCCACTGAGCTTATCTATAAAGATACCATCTGGTGTATTTTTAAAAATTTGATATTCTTTGCAAAAACGTGCATCAGTTCCTTTGTTAAATGCGACGTTATATGCCTCTGAATTTCCTAATTTAAATTTACCCAATAATTGATAAAAATCTTTTTGATTTATATATCCCTGATACGAAAAAATCTCTTTTCCATTTTCTAGAAAAATTAAAGATGGAGTAGCCCAGGTAGGAGATTTAATTTCAAGGCCATGTAACTGATCAGAAGTTCTATAGCTCAAGGGGATGCTTCCTTTATAGCTATTAGTCACATCATCCTTGAATTTTTCACAGTAAGGACAATAATTTTGTGAGTCTAGAACTAATATTTGCTTTCCCGTAAGAAGATATTCATTATCTTCGAAAATTTTTTCTTCATCGTTAAAAACAATTCCTGTTGATAGGTCTGGACAATAGCCATTAGGATTCTTTTTTAAATAATCCTGATGATATTCTTCTGCTAGATAAAAGTTATCTAAAGGCTCCAGCTTGGTTCTAATTTTTCCATAACCTCCCTCAATTAGGAGAGCTTGATATTCAGCTATAATCCTTTCTGCGAGTTCTTTCTGAGATTCATTTTGAAAAAGAATTGTTGATCTATATTGAGTACCTATATCATTGCCCTGCCTATTATGTTGAGTAGGATCATGAGTCTCAAAAAAGTGTTTTAATATATTTTCAAGGGATATGGCATTACTATTAAAAGTTACTTTCACTACTTCCGCAAAATTCTTTTCGTTATACTTATTTTTAAACTGAATTATAGATCTGTAATTTGGTTTTATGCCATATCCATTTGCATAGCCAGATTCTGCATTGATAACTCCATCCATTAATTCATAGCCCTTTTCAGCCCCCCAAAAGCAACCTGATCCCAGATAAATTGTTTCAAGATGCGAGGTTTTACTTGCACCTAGATATGGAGTTATTAATAAAACTAGTATTAAATAATTTAAGATTTTAACTTTCTGGTTCATATTTATAACTCTTACTTTTAATAAAAGCAGGTCTTGAAAATAGATTATCAGACCACCTCTTAATATTTGGTTTAAATGCTTGCTCAATACCGAGTGCTTCAGCAAGATTTATTGCATAACTAACACAAATATCTGCTAACGTGAAACGATTTGAGCACAAGTACTCTTTATTATCTAGGGATTTTTCAAGAAGTTTCAACCTAGAAACAAACCATCTGCTATATCCTTCAACAGCAGCGTCAGCAACTCCTGGTTCCTGAAATTTATATCTCAAAACTACTGTTTGCGGAAAAGTTAACGTAGCATCAGAATGAAATAGCCAATTTAAATATAACGGGTAATCATCTTCATTTGGTAATACTTGAAGATCAGTTGGGCCATACTTTTCTACAAAATATTGAGAAATTGCAACGGATTCTGTCATTTTAACGTCTCCATCGATCATATATGGAACTGTTCCAAGTATATTAATATCTAAATATTCTTTCATAAATACTCTTGGAGGAAATGGCATCATGATTAATTTATAATCAAGCCCCATTTCTTCTGCAGTCCATATTGGTCGCATGGCTCTAGAATTTTCTGTACCGTATATTTTTATCATATTTTGAAATTTTAAATGGTTATTTTACATCTATTTAGTGGTAATATTAATGATAATATATTACCATTAATGTTCAATTTGGGTTTACATTATGAAAAAAGAAAATATTTCTCCAGTAATTAAGACAAATCTAGACACCAAGTCAGAACAGTATCTTAAAAATAAAGAAATGATGCTTGAAAAACTAAAATTTTTAGATGGTCTCCTTGATTTAGCAGAAATAGGCGGAGGTATGCATCATCATGAACGTTTAGCAAAACGAGGTAAAATGCCAGTTAGACAAAGAGTCATGAATGTTCTTGACCAAGACAGCCCTTTTCTAGAAATTCAACCTTTTGCTGCTTATGGAACCAATAATTATAACGTTGGTGGTGGATGTGTTTCAGGTGTAGGCATAATATCTGGAATAGAGTGTGTAATTTTTGCCAATGATCCAACTGTTAAAGCAGGAGCAATGACTGTTTATGTTGGTGAAAAATGGAAAAGAGCAAAAGAAATTGCTAGAGAAAATAGAATACCATTTATAAGTTTTGTTGAATCTGCTGGAGGAGATTTAAATGTTTCAAATAACAGCGGTGACACTCCTCCAATTGCGCCAACCCTTCAACAAGGACACTTTGCATCAACAGGAAGATTCTTCTATGAAATGACTGAATTATCAAAATTAAGAATTCCTGTGATTTCAGTTGTATTTGGTTCATCAACAG
Source organism: uncultured SAR86 cluster bacterium (assembly GCA_902547695.1). GTDB lineage: Bacteria > Pseudomonadota > Gammaproteobacteria > Magnimaribacterales > D2472 > SAR86A. The sequence goes on from CACCOR010000006.1 coordinate 66,051, forward strand.
CCGGAGGTGCATATCAACCAGGAATGTCTGACTACAATATTTTTATCAAAGACCAATCAAAGGCATTTCTTGCAGGTCCACCTTTGGTAAAAATGGCAACTGGAGAAGAATCAGATGATGAAACGCTTGGTGGAGCTCAAATGCATTCTGAAGTTTCTGGGCTGTCTGATTATCTTGCTGAAGATGAAATGGATGCTCTTAGAATATGCAGAGAAGTTGTATCTCATTTGAACTGGTCAAAAAAAGGCCCAGAGCCACAAATTCTATCTGAAGAACCAAAACATGATAAAGAAGAGTTATTGGGAATTCTTAGCGAAGATCTAAAATCTGCAGTTGATATAAAGGAAATTATTGCTAGATTTACTGATGGTTCAAAATTTGAAGAATTCAAACCTTTATATGGGTCATCTTTGGTATGTGGTTGGGCTTCAGTTCATGGGTATCAAGTTGGAATTATTGGTAACAATGGTCCTATCTATCCTCAATCTGCTGAAAAAGGTGCAAGTTTTATTCAATTGTGTAATAAAAGAGATATCCCACTAATATTTCTTCACAATGTAACTGGATTTCTTGTTGGCAAAGACTTTGAAAGGCAAGGTATTATCAAAAAAGGTTCTCAACTTATAAATGCTGTTTCAAATTCAATGGTGCCGCACATAACGTTTATTGTTGGGGCATCATATGGAGCTGGTACATATGCAATGTCTGGAAAAGCATTTAATAATAGATTCACATTCCTATGGCCAACAGCCAAAATTGCAGTTATGGGGCCTGAACAAATGGCAGGTGTAATGTCTATTGTTAGAAAGGCAAAAGCAAAAAGAGATGGCAAAAAATTTGATGAGAAAGCTGATGAACAACTTAAAGCAATGGTAATTGACTACCTTGAAAAATTGTCTCATGGTCTTGTTGCAAGCAGTATGCTGACTGATGATGGAATTATTGATCCAAGAGATACCAGAGATGTTATTGGATTTTGTCTATCAATTGTTAGTAATAACGTTATTGAGGGAGCAAAAGAATATGGAGTATTTAGATTATGATCTTTAATTCAATATTGATCGCTAACAGAGGCGAAATTGCTTGCAGAATTATTAAAACTGCAAAAGAAATGGGGATAAGGTCTATTGCTGTTTATGTTGATGCGGACAAGGACTCGCTATTTGTAAAACAAGCTGATGAATCAATTAGATTGGAAGATGGAGGATATCTTGATGGGGATCAAATTATTAATGCTGCTAAAATGTCTGGCGCTCAAGCAATCCATCCTGGGTATGGATTCCTGTCAGAGAATGCTTCTTTTGCAAGAAAAGTAAAAAAAGAAAAGTTAATCTGGGTTGGTCCATCCCCTAATGTTATCTCTGTAATGGGAGATAAATTAAAAGCAAAAGAATTAGCTATTAAAGCTGATGTTCCTACTCTACCAATGACATCAAAACCAAATGAGGCAAAAAAAATTGGATACCCTCTTCTAATTAAAGCAGCCGCAGGTGGCGGTGGTAAAGGAATGAGAATTGTAAATAAAGAAAAGGATCTAAAGGAATCTATTGTTAGTGCCCAAAGAGAAGCTAAAAGCGGGTTTAATGATGAAAGAATCTTTATTGAAAGATATGTAGAAAAATCTAGACATATTGAAATTCAAATTTTGGGCGATAGTAAAGGCAATGTTGTTCACTTAGGTGAAAGAGAGTGCTCAATTCAAAGAAGACACCAAAAAATAATTGAGGAGTCTCCATCTCCAAGGATTTCAGATGATGTAAGAAATAAAATGGGTGAAGCAGCAGTTAAGCTTGCGAAACAAATTAAATATGAATCTGCTGGCACAGTAGAGTTTCTTTTTGATGATAAAACTGAAGAATTTTGGTTTTTAGAGGTTAATACAAGGCTTCAAGTTGAACATCCGGTTACTGAAGAAGTTACAGGTATAGATTTAGTATGTGAACAACTAAAGATTGCAAGAGGAGAATCACTTGAATTTGATCAAAAAGATATAACTTGGACTGGCTCATCAATCGAAGCAAGGCTTTATGCTGAAGATCCAAATAATGATTTTCTTCCAGAAATTGGGACATTAATTGCTTTCGAGGAAAATAATTCTGCAGAGGCCAGATGGGATACAGGTGTAAACAAAGGAACGGTAGTCGGAACAGATTTTGATCCCATGCTTGCAAAAATAATTTCGTATGCTCCGAATAGAACTGATGCTGCCGGTAAATTAGCTAAAGCTCTTGAATCAGCTCACATTGGTGGTGTAAAAACAAATAGAGATTTTTTAGTGAATTGTTTAAAAACTAAAGAATTTTTAGATGGGGATACCACCTCAGATTTTATTGAAAGAGTAAAACCCAGTAGAAAGCTCGAAATTAATCAATCAGAAATTGAGCATGCTTCTGCTATTGCCGCAATGTGGATGCAACAACAAAATAGAAATAATTCCAATGTTGCAAAATTTATGCCTTCCGGTTGGACAAACGGAAGATTGCCAAATCAAAAAGTAACATTTGAATTTGAAAATACTGAATATGATTTTGAATATAAACAAAAACGAGATCAAAAGTTTCTTTTTTCAAATAATAAGGAAGCATTCATTTATTCGAGTGATGAGGATGGAATAGACATGATCTTTGATGGTAAAAGACACTATTCCAGAGTGACGGTATCAAAAAACAATATTTTAGTACACATGCCATTCGGTGATGTGATGCTTGAATTGAAGCCTAGATTTAAAATGCCAGGTACTGAAGTTACTATTGGTGGACTAATTGCTCCAATGCCAGGAAAAGTTATTGATGTAAAAGTTAAAAAAGGTAAAAAGGTAAAAGCTGGTGATACCTTAGTTATTCTTGAAGCAATGAAAATGGAACATTCAATTAAAGCTTCTGAAGATGGAACTGTTTCAGAACTATTAATATCGGTAAATGATCAAGTTGAAAATGGTGCCTTATTGATGGTGGTTAAATAATTTATAAATGCAAAATTTAGATCACCAAAGTAATTCACAACAGAATAAAAATTCAAGAATCTATACAAAAAGGCACCATGAAATTATAGATGCTCTAGAGAGATTACTAGAGCAAGGCGTTCCAGAATTAACTATGTCTGAAATAGCTAAGAAACTAAAAATTTCATTGAGAACACTATATGAAATTGCTCCAAGCAGAGATAAATTAATTTTGATGACAATGGATAATATTCTCAAAAAATTAGGAAAATTTGCAATGGATTCTGTGGAAGATATTGATTCGCCAATCAACAAATTAGAAAAATATCTTTTTATAGTTAATCAAGCTGTTGGTCCAAAATTTGATAGATTCTTAATTGACATGGAAAAAATTAATGGGTCAAAAACAACAGCTGATTACCACGAAAACTTTATAAAAAATTATATTAAAAAGCTCCTAGAAGAGGCGATTGAAAAGAAAGAAATTAAATCGATTGATGTTAAAGCTTTTTCAATACTTCTAGGAGGAATAGGTAGAGAATTTTTTAAAGAAAAAAACAAAAATTCAATTAATTTAACACCTGAAGAATCTGCAAATTCAATTACAAGCATAATCTTGAATGGAATTAAATTAGAGAACTAATGAATAAAGACTGTATAAAAATTGCTAATTGCAGTGGATTTTATGGGGATAAATTGTCTGCAGCAAAAGATTTAGTTGATGGAGGTCCTATAGATGTTCTTACTGGTGACTATCTTGCTGAATTAACAATGGCTATTCTCTTTGGTCAAAAAATGCAAAGAGGTGAAGATAAAGGCTACGTTGGAACCTTTTTGAAACAAATCAATCAAATCGCAAAGTCATGCAAAGAAAAAAATATCAAGATTGTAAGTAATGCTGGTGGATTAAATCCAAAGTCTATGGCTATTGAGATAGAGAAAATTTTGAAAGAACAGTCAATAGATATGAAAGTAGCTTACATAGACGGCGATGATTTAATGTCAACAATTTCCAATTTAAAAAAATCAGGAGAAGAGTTTAAAAATATTGATAAAGGCAAAAAATTAGACGAATCCGGTTACTCTCCATTAACAGCAAATGCATACCTTGGTGCTTGGGGCATAAAAGAAGCTTTAGACAAAGGTGCTGATATTGTTGTCTGTCCAAGAGTTACAGATGCAGCCATAGTAATTGGCCCAGCGGCATGGAAATTCAATTGGAAAAGAGACAACTATGATGCTTTAGCAGGAGCTCTTGCGGCAGGACATATTATTGAATGTGGATGCCAAGCAACTGGAGGAAATTATGCTTTTTTTAAAGAAGTTGAAAGTTTTGATAATGTTGGCTATCCAATTGCTGAAATATATGAAGATGGTAGTTTCTATGTTACAAAACATCCTGATACAGGAGGTTTAGTTTCTACTGGAACAGTTACAGCTCAACTTCTATATGAAATAAATTCGCCTGCTTATGTAAATCCAGATGTGATAGCTCATTTTGATACGTTAAGAATTGAGGAAGTAGAGAAAGATAAAGTCTATGTATCTGGTTGCAGAGGAAGTTCACCACCAGATAAACATAAAGTATGTATTAATCTTGCAGGAGGTTTTAGAAACGGAATGGAGATTATCTTGACAGGTCTAGATATAGAAGACAAAGCAAAGGTTTTTACAGATGCTTTATTTAATTCAGTTGGCGGCAGAAAGCAATTCGATGAAGTTTCCATTCAGCTTCATCGAACAGATAAAGAAAATCCAAATAGCAACGAAGAAGCAATGGCATCCCTTTTAGTTTCAGTAAAATCGAAAGATCAAAACTTAGTTGGCAGGCTATTTAGCGCAAAAATAATTGAACTAGCCTTAGCAAATATTCCAGGTTTTTTTGCACAAGGCGGCGTAAAATCCAGTGGACCAGTAATAATTTATTGGCCCGCTTTAGTGGACAGTAAGCATATTAAAGAGAAAGTGCATATTGATGGTGAAGAAATTGAGGTTATTCCAACAAGTCAATTGGAATTAGAAGAGATTTATTACCAGAAAGAGCCAATAAAAATTAAAAAGATTAAAAAAGAAGATGAAAAAGAAATTTACTTTGGTGAAATTTACGGAACAAGATCTGGTGACAAAGGAGGCTGTGCTAATCTTGGCGTTTGGGCCAAAAATGCGAACTCATTTGCTTTTCTTCATGATTTTTTAACTGTAAAGAAACTCAAGGAATTACTCCCAGATTTAAATCAATATAAAATTGAAAGATTTGAATTGGCTAACATAAACTCTCTTAATTTTTATATTCATGACATATTGCAAGATGGAGTATCTTCAAATGATAAAAAAGACGGACAAGCTAAATCTTTAGGTGAATATTTAAGGGCAAAAAAAGTTAAAGTTCCACAAAGTATTATTGGAGATATAGGATGAAAAAATTATCTTTAGATGGTCTCATATTTAAAGCAACTGAGATAGATATTAAAAATAACATAATGAATATCACGCTTAATAGGCCTGAAAAAAAGAATGCTTTAAATAATGTAATGATGAACGAAATTAATTATGCTTTAGCTTACGCTAAACAAGAGAGATCCGTAAGAGTAGTAATTATTTCTGCAAAGGGTGATATTTTTTGTGCTGGAGCAGATTTATCAAGAAGTAAATCTGAGTCAAATGTACCAAAATTAGATGATGCTGATGATATAAGCTTATCCTTAAGACATTTATACAAACCAGTTATATGTAAAATTCAGGGTTCAGTTTTAGCTGGGGCCCTTTTGATAGTAACTAATTCAACTCATGCAATCGCAGTTAATGAAGCAACCTTCTCAGCACCAGAAATTCACAGAGGATTGTGGCCATTTATGGTTATGGCTGGATTATTTAGAGTTATGCCTAAAAGAGCTGGCCTTGATTTTATAATGCGCGGTAAACCTATTGATTCAAAAAAAGCTGAAGACTGGGGTTTAATTAATGAATCTGTAAAAAAAGAGGAACTAAATGAAAAAGTTGATAAACTAGCTAATGAGCTTGCGAGTTTAGCGCCAGAAACAATGAAATTTGGCCTAGAGGCATATGAGAAACAAGATTCAAAGAGTTTTGATGATGCCCTTCCATACTTAAAAGAACAAATAGCAAAATGCTTTGAGAGCAAGGATGCTAAAGAAGGCATAACTGCCTTTCTTGAAAAAAGAAAACCAAATTGGGATTAAATAGGAAATTATATGGACTTAAATTTTGGAAAGAAATATAAAGATTTTACAAAAGAAGTAAAAGATTTTTGTAAAAAATATAAAGGCATACATTTTATAGACTCATCAAAAGTACCTTTATCCGGTTCATTTAAATCAGGTGAAATTAAGATGACTAGATCTGATTGGCAAAAAATTCTTATTGAAAAAGGTTATTTCGCAAGATCAATTCCTTCAGAGTATGGTGGTTATGGTGGAGAGAGCGATATTATTAAAAGTAGAATTATCGCAGAAGAGTTTGCCAAATCAAAAATACCACCTCCAATGGGTGGTCAAGGAATTGATATGCTTGTTCCAACTCTTTTAGAGCTAGGAACAGAAGAACAAAAACAAAAATACATAAAACCTACATTGCATGGAGAAATTATTTGGTGTCAGGGTTATTCAGAACCCAATGCAGGAAGTGATTTAGCAAGCCTCCAGACCAAGGGTGAGCTCATTGATGGAAATTGGGTAATAAATGGGCAAAAAATTTGGACTAGTACTGCTCAATATTCACAAATGATGTTTTGTCTGGTCAGAACTGAGCCCGATGCCTCTAAGCATGCAGGAATAAGTTATTTATTAATTCCAATGGATGCTCCAGGTATTGAAATCAGGCCATTGGTTGATATGACCCTCAATGCTGGATTCAATGAAGTATTCTTTACCGACGTCACAATTCCTGAAAAAAATATTGTTGGTAAACGAGGTGAAGGTTGGGCTGTAGCAAATGCAACACTAAGTCATGAAAGAGGGTCTCTCTCAGATCCAAATGCAATGATGAATAGATTAAATTCACTTATTGATAGAATGAAAAAGGAAACTATTAATGGTGAAAAAGTTATTAATAATCCAGTCTACAGAGATAAACTTATGAAAATTCAAGGAAAAGTAATTGCTTTTCAATCAAACTCTCTTAGAGTTTTATCCGCTAAATTAAATAAAAATCAAGACGTCAAGATTGCTGGCATGATACAAAAACTTGTTGGTACAGAGTTAAGGCATGAGCTTGAAGGTTTCGCCATAGATATTATGGGCGAGCTCGGGACACTTTATGAAAATAGTCCCAACATTAGAGATGGTGGATCGTGGCAAATTGCATATATGTATTTTCTTGGATTAATAATTGGTGGAGGAACAAGCCAAATTCAAAAAAATATTATCTCTGAAAGGGGTCTTGGTATGCCAAAAGAACCAAAAGTTCAACAAGGAGCATAATATGTACTTTGGATTATCTGAAGACCAGATATTTTTTCAAGATAATGTTAAAAAATTTCTGGAAGATAATGCTCCTCTAGATGTAATTAGAAAGATTGCAAATGAAGATGATAAAACAAGCAAAGAAGATCTTCATAAAGGAATTATAACTTTAGGCATCAATAACATTTTAATTCCTGAGGACAATGGTGGACTAGGATTAGATCTTTTGTTTGCTACTGCGGTTTCACAAAGTCTTGGAGAAGGTATAGCTACCCTACCCTTTACAGGCTCATATGTTATGGCACCAATAGCAATCAAATATGGTGCAAATGAGGAGCAAAGAAATTTTTATTTAAATGAAATGTCTAATAATGATATTAATTTTAGTATTGGTTTTTCAGAATTTTTTGGATCAAGAAATGAATCAGAGCTTAGCTTTTTAAAAAATAAAGTAAATGGCAAAACTTTTTTTGTTATGGATTTTGATTATGCAACACACATAATGGTATGCGATAAAGATGGTCAAATAGGTATTGTTTCCCTGGAATCAACTGGAATTGAAGTTGTGGATTTGATTACCGTTGATAAAACTAGAGTATTCAAAGAAATAATTTTTAAAAATACTGAGGTTGATATTTTAGAAAATACTTCAAGTTCAAAAGAAGCAGTTAATAATGCAATTGATGCAGGTAGGATAGTAATCGCTGCTGACTCATTGGGAGCATCAAAAGCTATGTTAGATAAAGCCATTGAGTATTCAAAAGAAAGAAAACAATTTAATAGAGCTATAGGATCATTTCAGGCAGTAAAACATATGTGTGCTGAGATGGCTGCAGAACTCGAGCCATGCTATTCAATTCTTTGGCACGCTGCACATTCTTTTGATAGCAAAGAAAAAAATAAGAAAATTATGGCATGTCATGCAAAATCTCATATTTCAGATATCTCCAAGATGGTTTCAAAAAAAGCAACAGAAGTTCACGGAGGAATGGGATTTACAGATTTACTTGGATTACATTACTGGTTCAAAAGAATTGGTGTCAATAGACAAATGCTTGGATCTCCAGAAATAGTTAGAGAAGAAGCAGCCAAGTCTCAAGGCTTATAAATATTATGATCAATCTTAGACTTTGTATATTGTTATTATGTTCTTTTGTAATTGCTGAGGAATATATAAGTATTGAACTTAGTAATTCTAAAAAAGAGCTTAGCCAAGAGATTTTTAAGAAACTTAATAATGAACATTACATTAAAGAAATTGATAAAGATAATTTCAATGAAAGGTATTTTGAGGCAATAATTGAGAAGCTTGATAAAGAAAAGAATCTTTTTATTGAAAAAGAAGTTCAGTCATATATTAAGAAGTCAAGAGATTTCATTGACGGTGATTTTGACATTAAGTTAGCTTATGAATTAATTAATCTTTATTTTGACAGATTAACTGATTTCTTTGAATATCAAATTGACTTGATTGAAGAAAATACCTTCGACTTTTCAAAAAAAGAATATTTAGATATTTATTATGAAGATAACCAATGGCAATCTAATTTTAATGATCTCTATAAACTTTGGAAACTAGAAACCAAAAATGATCTATTAGTTGCAAAATTGTCCGATTCATCAAATTCAGAGCCATCAAATGACTTAATAAAAAGATATAAGAATAGAATAAGACGAATAACTCAACAAAAAGAGGAAGACATATTCTCATTGGCAATAAATATTTTGTCTAACCAATTTGATCCTCACTCAACATATTTATCGCCAAGATCTGCAGAAGACTTTGATGTCAATATGAGCTTAAAACTTAACGGCATTGGTGCTCTACTTGGTATAGAGGATGATTACACAAAAATTATAAGTTTAGTTCCTGGTGGTCCTGCTGAAAAATCTGGAAAAATTAACCCAGAAGATAGAATTACAAAAATCAGGCAAATTGGTACAGATAATTATCAAGACGTTATTGGATGGAGAATTGATGAAGTGGTTGATTTAATTAGGGGTGAAGCAGGAACTGAAGTAGAGATAGAATTTATTTCATTTGACTCGTCAAGCGATTCAACCAAATTGGTGACTCTAAAAAGAGAAGAAATCAAACTTGAGGATAGAGCAGCAAAATCAGAAATTATTAATATTAATAATAATAAGATTGGGATAATTGATCTGCCATCTTTTTATATAGACTTTAACGAGTATCAGAATAGAGTCAAAGACTATAGGAGTAGTAGCAATGATGTCAAAAAAATATTAAATGATTTTAATGCTTCAAATGTAGATGCTGTAATTTTGGACTTAAGAAATAACGGTGGTGGTGCATTAATAGAAGCTAATAAGATCATTGGATTATTTGTTTCATCAGGTCCAACTGTTCAAGTTAAACAAAGTCGAGGCTACATTCAACCTTATGGTGCTTCAAGAGCTGTTCAAGTTTGGGATAAACCTATGCTAGTTTTAGTTAACCGCTATTCTGCATCTGCTTCTGAGATAGTTGCAGGAGCTATTCAGGATTACAAAAGAGGTTTTGTTGTTGGACAAAGAACATTTGGGAAAGGAACTGTTCAGAGTTTAGAGAGTTTATCAGAAGGACAAATTAAAATTACGGAATCTAAATACTACAGAATCAATGGAATGAGTACTCAAAACAAAGGAGTAATTCCTGATATAGAACTTCCTGTAACTTGGGATATTGAATCTGTTGGTGAAAGTTCCTATCCGACTGCTATGGAATGGGATGTAATCAGGCCATATAGGCATAAAAAATTTAAAATTAATCCAGATCTAATTGAGAAAGTTATCGCAAATTATGAATTTCGTTTAAGTGAAGAGCCGAATCTAAATTACCTAAAAAAAGTAAGAGATAGGTATGACTTAAATAAAAATAAAAAGAAGTTGAGCTTAAATCTTGAAGACAGAAAAACACAAAAAGAGTTGCGAAAAGACTGGTTATTAAGCATTGAAAATGAAAGAAGGCTTAAGGTTGGATTGGAAGAATTCATTTCTTATAAAGAAATGGAAGACTTTAATGAATCTGATACTAGTCTAGAAAATAATATTAATTTAATAGACGATTATCAATTAATTGAATCCACAAATATAATTAATGATTTTATAGATCTTGAGAAAGAGATAATTTTATCGTCAGTAAAATAATATGAAAATAGTTTCTTTTAATATTAATAGTATAAGAGCCAGGCCACATCAGATTGAACATTTGAGAGATACCATCGATCCAGATATCATTGGGCTTCAAGAAATTAAAGTTGACGATCCTGAATTTCCAATTGAGGTCATTAATGAAATAGGATATCACGCAGAATTTTGGGGTCAAAAAGGACATTATGGTGTCGCAATTTTAAGTAAGGAAAAGCCAATTAATACTGTTAAGGGTTTCATTAATGATTCTGATGAGGATCAAAAAAGATTTATACAATCAAAATTTAAATATGGTAAAGGCGAAATAATTGTCATGAACGGTTATTTTCCTCAAGGTGAAAATATCAATCATGAAACAAAGTTTCCAAAGAAAATAAAATTTTATGATGATCTTCATTCGCATATTTCTGATCTTAAAAAGATCGAAAAAAACTTAATAATAATGGGAGACTTTAATGTATCCCCTGAAGACATTGATATTGGAATTGGTGAACAAAATGCAAAAAGATGGTTAAGAGAGGGAAAAACTTCATTTCAACCTCAAGAAAGGGAAATGTGGAATAGTATTAAAAACTTGGGTTTTGTTGATTCATGGAGGGAAATTTATCCTACCGAGTCATCCATTTATTCTTGGTTTGATTATAGATCAAGAATGTTTGACCAAAGCCCAAAAAGAGGTCTAAGGATAGATCATATTCTATTATCAGAGAATTTAAAAAATTCAATTAATGCCGTTGGTATTGATTACGATGCTCGAGCAATGGAAAAACCATCTGACCACTGTCCTGTGTGGTTAGAATTAAATGAATAATATACTATTCAAGACACCTTCAAGTTCTAAAGAATTTGAAGAATATGATTTATTTAGATGGGAAATTTTAAGAAAGCCAATAGGAAAATCCATTGAGTCTTTAAAGGATAAATACGAAGATTCAAGCTATCATCTAATTGGAGTAATTGATAATAAGATAATCGCATGCGGGAGACTTCATTTTAATAGCGATAACGAAGCGCAAATAAGATACATGGCAATCGATGAGAATTTTCAAAGAAAAGGGATTGGTGTAAAAATAATTGAATTGCTTGAAGCAGAAGCGAAAAAAAAACGAATAAATAAAATTGTTCTAAATGCAAGAAATTACGTAATAGAATTTTATGAAAAGTCTGGATACAAGGCAGTGAGAAAGTATGAAGGTTCTGATACTGGAATTCCTCACACAACTATGGAAAAAATACTTTAGTTATCTTTTTTGTTTAAAAAAATCCTTTAATAAATTTGCACTGATATCTTCTCTTAATCCAAATTTATACTTTACTGAATGATTTAATGCTTTGTTTTCTAGAAAGTTATCAATTGAGCAAATACTTCCAGTTTTAGGTTCTTTTGCGGCAAAAACTAACATATCTAATCTTGCATCAACAATTGCTTTAGCGCACATGTGACAAGGCTCTAAAGTAACATAAATGCTACATCCATTTAGTCTAAAATTATTTAATTCTTTTGAAGCAGATCTTAATGCATTAATTTCTGCATGAGAACTGACATCATTATCAGCAATTACAGTATTTCTTCCGCTCCCAATTATTTTGTTTTCCTTAACGACCACTGCGCCAACTGGAACCTCGTCTTTCAAAAAAGATTCCTTAGCGAGCTCCATGGCAGATTCCATAAAAAATCTGTCTTGATCTGAAAAATGCACTTTTTAGTATAGTTCTATATTTGCAATGTCTAGTTGAGCAGTAAAATCTTTACCATATGCAACTAGCCCAATAGATCTTATTGTTTTGAAATCAAGACCTTGCTTTTGATTTCTGGAGTATTTGAAACTTGATAAAGGTAGTTCAATGATTTGCCATTCGTTTGAAGCATAAAATTCAGCATAATAGTAATTCCAAGGCATCATTCTTGGAGCCCTTAAGTGGACAAAGTATTCGTTATTATTGCCTCTAATTTTTAGCCTAATGCCCTCAAAATCATTGCTATTTAAATACACGCCAACCCTAGATTGAATAAACCCACCATTATTTTCGGTACTGACATCGCCTTCCAGTCTGTAAAATTTTTCACCATTTTCTTCTATTTCATAAAAGTTAACTTCAGATATTCCACCCATTACCTGATCAGATATTGCTGACCAATTAGCTCTAACATCATTAAGATTATCTATAATCATTGCTGATAAGTTTAAACAAAAAAATGATAAAAAAAGAAAAAAGATTTTGATCATATTAATCAAGGTTAGTATCTTTTTCTGCTTGAAACCAAGGCATCTTCACAACAACAGAATTTAAGTCTCCATAAGGACTCTCAACTACTAATTTGGAACCTTCATTAGCAAACTCAATATCTACAATTGCAAGAGCAATATTCTTTTTCAATCGAGGTGAGAAAAATGCTCTTGAGACCCTTCCAACTTTTTTTTCAGAATTATTTACAGGCCAGAAATTTTCAGGAGCTTTTAATAAGGGATCTCCATCAAGTTCAAGGCCAACAAGTTTTTCCTTAATTCCATCTTCTTTTATTTTTTTAAGGGCTTCTTTACCAATAAAATCAGTTTCTTGATCCAGATCTACCAATCTCCCAAATCCAATAGTATATGGATTATGCTCTCTTCCAAAATCACTTCCATATGAGAGTAATCCACCTTCAATGGTTCTAATTGTATTAGGTGCAATGACCCTTCCATTAAATTCCTGTGCAGCATCATAAACTAATTCAAAAAGTTTATTGCCTAATTTTCTATCTTGAAGGTATAACTCATAGCTAAGCTCTCCACTCCAACCAGTTCTAGCAATTACCATTGGTATATCATCAAGATTAGTCTGTCTCGCTTTGTAGTAGCCTAAATCATCATGCTGACCGTTAAATAACTTTTGAATTAACTTTCCTGACTTTGGTCCACTTATTTGTAAAGGAGAGACATCAGGCTCATGGATTGAAACATCCATTCCAGAATTAATTGCAATTCCCTGAAGCCATAAGATAACATCCCCATCACCTGGTGAAATCCAAAATTTATTATCTTCAAGTCTCAACAAACAAGCATCATTAATAATTCCACCATCCATGTCTGTAAGAATAATGTATTTGCAAAAACCAATTTCACACTTCTCTAAGTTTCTTGGTGTTATATACCTAACAAAGTTATAAGCATCCTTTCCATTAATTTCGATTTGACGTTCTGCCGCAAAATCACCAAATGTTACATCATTTATTAAGCTTTCATATTCTTTCTCAGGACCTGAAAAAGCCGAAGGCAAATACATTTTGTTATAAACGGTAAAACCTGTGACTCCATACTTGAGATTAGAGTCATAATAAGGTGATTTTCTAATTCTGGTTCCTATCCCGATCATTAATGGCAACTGCGATTTTGACATGTGTTTTGCTCCCTTAATAATTGGTATTTTAATCTCAAAATATCTACGGAGTAAATGCATTATTTAGTTATTTAGATTATTATTTATGTAACTATCTTTAGGGGAAAAATGGGCAAAAAAAGATTTTTTGACGATAGGTTAAAATATCTATCATTTATCCAGAATACTGGGGAAAAAAAGGCGATATCAGAAAAGATTTATCCCTATATTTCAAGACTATCTCAAAATAAATCATATTTAAGAATACTTGATGCTGGAACTGGAGATGGAACAATTAATGCTAACATCATTAAAAGCTTTCATAGATATCATCCATACACATCACTTCTTATTACCGGCAAAGAAATAAGTTATGAAGATCTAAAAAATACTTTAGAAAAGATGCCTGATAGGTTTGTTGAACATCCAAACCTTTTAGTAACAATGACAAACGTTAAATTTTCAGAACTTGGTTTAATAGAAAGTGCATCTAAGATTAATAATAAAAAAATAAGAGAATTTAATTTAATTCTTAAGAGCGACAATTCTTATGATTTTAATTCACAAATTACAGGTAATAAACTTGGAAACTTTATTAAAAAATACTGGGGAATTGAGATTGACAATAAAGGAAGAACTTCATATTCAACCCCCTGTATTATGAGAATATATAGGGAAGATAATTCACGGCATCTTAAACAATTTCTTAACAATGATTATAAGAACAATAATTATGATCTAATTATTGCTTCTCAAGCCTATAGAGCTGCTTCTTCAGTCAAGATAAAGGTAAATAATGTGATTGGGCCTTTAATGAGGTTATTGAATAAATCCGGTAAGCTTTTGGTGACTCACTCTTATGGTGGAAAAAGCATTCAAAGAGTTTTGAAAACTGCTTTCAAAGAAAAAGAGGCATTTCCTAACAATGCAAAAGATATAATTGATTATTTAAAAGATAATTCAACTGGAGAAAATAATTTATATAATTTTTCAAATCCAGTTTCTTACAACTTTAGATTTAAAAAAGCGCCTGATCAAACTGTAACTGAGTTAT
>CACCOR010000007.1:0-78270 GCA_902547695.1 uncultured SAR86 cluster bacterium
CTGGAAAAGATGCTTGGATGAATATAGACATTACTACTGAAAGTATCGCAGCTACAAGAACTGAAAGAGTTGTAGCTTTTTTCCAAAATAAAGCCACTAGAAATATTACAAGTATTCCAGGAGTAAATAAACCAGTAAAATTCTGTATATATTGAAAAATTTCATCAGAGTTTCCTAAGATGGGTTTTGCCATTACTAGCGCTATAAGCATAGATCCAACCACAGCACTTCTACCAATTAATATTAAAGATTGCTGTTGAATTTCATTTTTTGAAAATGATCTACAGATATCCATTGTAAAAATAGTACTAATGCTATTTGTCATAGATGCTAATGAAGAGACGATAGCGGCTATTAGTGCAGCAAAAGTTAATCCTAATAAACCACTTGGCAGTAGCTCAATCATCATAGTTGGATATGCTTGATCAGTCTTATCTAAAACCGGAAATAGAATTGCAGCACATATTCCTGGTAAAACTATAACTAAAGGCATTAAAAGTTTTAAATAAGCTGCGAACATAACTCCTTTTTGAGCTTCTTTAAGAGATTTAGCTCCAAGAGCTCTTTGAGTGATATATTGATTAAATCCCCAATAAGCAAAGTGTCCAATCCAGACTCCTGCACCAATTAGAATCCATATCCCAGGTAAGTTGTTGTATGACGGATTATCAGGAGATAATATCATATCAAATTTTTCTGGCATTTGTTGATAAACTTGAGCCATTCCGGTTGCAATATTTCCATCACCAATTTTAGTCAAAGCAATATATGAAACTGCTAATCCTCCAAAGATCAACAGAACTACTTGAACAATATCAGTCATTGCTACTGCCTTTAATCCTCCTGAAAGTGAGTATGCTAAAGATAAAAACGCTAAAAGAATCATCCCATTTACTAAGGACATTCCTGTCAAAGTATTTATTGCAAGAGAGCCAAGCCAAAGCACCGCTGTAAGATTTACAAAAATGTATACAGTCAGCCAAAAAAATGACAGAACTAAGCTTACTCTCTTATCAAATCTTTGTTCCAAAAATTGTGGCATCGTATATATTTTCTTTTCCAAGAAAAGTGGTAAGAAAAATTTAGCCATTACTATTAAAGCAATTGCTGCAGTAAGCTCCCATACTGCTATTGCCATTCCAACCACAAAACCTTGACCTGACATTCCAATAATTTGCTCTGCAGATATATTTGCTGCTATTAACGATGCGCCTATAGCCCACCATGGTAGAGATCTTCCTGCAAGAAAATAATCTTCAGCACTTCTTTCAGATCCAGATTTTTTTCTAGAAACATATGTAGCAAGAGAAATTATACCGATACAATAAAGCCCAATGATTATCCAATCTAAAGTGTAAAACATGATTCCCTATCAATATGATGTGTACGCGTATTGTAACAATTTATTAATAAAAAAATTAACTAAAAATTAATTATTTGAATTGCTTCTGAGTGTTTTTCAGAGAATATGCCAGAAACCATTACAAACTTTAATTTCTTCTTTCTATGCAAAGGTTTTAATACATCCCTTACATGCTCAAGAGTTTTTTTATGGTTATTTAATCTCTTCAAATAAAAGGGTATTACTGAGCCTACTAGAGACAATTGATTTAAGGTATTTATATTGTTTGTAAATGTATAAATTGGGATGTCTTTTGGTTTTGCGTTTGATATGAATCCTGCAGTTGATCCAGTTCTTGTTACAGCAATTATTCCATCTGCATTTATCGACTCACTTAGGTCTCTTGCAGCAACAGCAATTGACTCCCAATCTGAATTTGTTATGAGTTCTTTTTCATATTCTAAAGTTTTAAATTTTTCCGTTCTTTTAGATATAGATTTTAAGAATTTCACACATTCAACTGGATATTTCCCAATACTTGTTTCTCCAGATAACATTATGGCATCAGCACCTTCATATACAGCATTTGCCACATCAGTCACCTCTGCTCTTGTTGGTGTTGGATTTTCTATCATTGATTCAAGCAAATGAGTAGCAACAATAGATCTTTTGCCTAATTTTGCACATGAATTCATAATTTTTCTTTGAATATTTGGTAGGTCAGTAAGGCTGGTTTCAATTCCTAAATCACCTCTTGCTACCATGATGCCCCAAGCGGATTCACAAATTTCATCAATATTATCTAATCCTTCTTGATTTTCAATTTTAGCAATAATTTTTGACTCTGATTTATGTTTAAGAAGAAGATCCTCTAATATTTGGAGATCTTTTTTATTTCTAACAAATGAAGCAGCAATAAAATCTACATTATTTTTAATTCCATAAGAAATATCTTTTATATCTTTTGAAGTTATAGAGGGCATATCTATTCTTACGCCAGGCAAATTTACATGTCTTTTTGAGCCAACTTTTCCACCATGAATTACTTTGCAAACTAAATTATCTGATTCTTTTGAAAGAACTCTAAAACTAATTAATCCATTATCAACAGAAATTCTTGAACCAACATTAACACTATGGACAAGACCTTTATAGTTAACCTTGATAGATGAGGTTTCTACATCAACCTCATCACGCACAGTTAACGTAACTTTATCACCCACTTTGAGATTAATTGGAAGAGAAGTATCACCTGTTCTTATCTCTGGACCTTGGGTATCAAGTAATATGCCTATGTTTGATAACTTACTATTTTTGGTTTTGTTTAAGTTTTTAATGATGTTAATAATCTCTTTAGCATTTTTATGAGTTGCGTGAGACATATTAATTCTTACAACATTCATTCCAGCTAAATGAAGTTTTTTTAAAGTAGCTCTATCTGAGCTATTTGGCCCAATGGTACAAATTATTTTAGTTCTAGTGAATGTCATAACTAGAGGATATTAATGATAAATTCACTTTTTGCAAGACAAAAAAAAACAGAGTCAAGCTCTGTTTCTTTAAATCGATTCCGTAGGGGTCTAAAGTGAGATTTTCTTTAGCTCCTTGGATTCTTTCTCTTGAATCCTTGGTGGATCTGCAAGCTATTTTTTATCATCGACTCTTGCAAATGCTTTCACCCTTCGGTCTCTTCCTTCAGCTTCTCTCTAGGTCTCCCGTCTGCAGTTGGTCACTAGTCGGTTGCTGTTGGTACTATTAATATTACTACTTTTTGCAAAGTTGTCAACACTTTTTTTTAAAAAAATTTAAGTTTTTTTTAAGACAAAAAAAATGCTTATTTATTTAATTAATATGTATAAAATATAAGTACATTTATGCATACTTTTTTATCAAAAACACCGCCACTTCGAGACTACATTTCGAAAAAAAAATCTCTTTTGAACATTACAGAAATTGCTAATGAGTTACCTAAATTACTTCTTACAAATAATGTTCAAAACAAAATAAATAAACTAAAAGTAAATGAACTTTCCGTAGATATACTTTTGAAAAATAAAAGCGAGAAAGAAATAAATCTTGCTATGTCTCATTTAAGTTTTATTGCTCATGCTTTTATGTGGGGTGGAAATAAACCTGAAAAAATTCTACCAGAAGTAATTTCTAAGCCTTGGGTAAAATTATCAAAATACTTAGGGCGACCACCAATTTTAAGTTATGCAAGTTACTGTTTAGATAATTGGTATAAGGTTAATCAAAAAGAACCAATATCTCTTGATAATGTTGCGTTAATAAATAACTTTCTTGGTGGTGTTGATGAAGATTGGTTTGTCACTATTCATGTTTGTATTGAAGATGCAGCAGGCGATGCTATTGATGCGGCTTATAAATTATCAAGATTAAATGAAAGTAATAATGTTGATGATTTTAATACTAATTTAAAAAAAATATTAACGTCATTAAAAAATGTTAATAATATATTTTCAAAAATGCCTGAAAAGTGTGATCCTTATATTTATTACCATAGAGTGAGGCCTTATATTTTTGGAACAAAAGATAATCCAGATCTTAAAAAGGGTCTGATATATGAAAATCAATTTAACAATAAGCCACAATTTTATAGAGGAGAAACTGGAGCGCAAAGCAGCATAATACCTTTTCTTGATGGTGTGCTTGGAATATATCATTCAAATGACAATCTTCGACATTATCTAAATGAGATGCGAGATTATATGCCACCTAAGCATAGAAAAATGATTGAAGATGTTGAAAAAAGATCTGAAGTTAAGGATTTAATTTCTCAGTCAAAAAAATTGATGAATGTATATAATAATTGTTTGGAAGAAATACGAAAATTCAGAGCTATGCATCTTGAATATGCAGCAACATATATTCATAAACAAGCTCAAGTTCATAATACTTTTGGTACAGGTGGTTCAACAATAAAAGGTACTGGTGGGACTCCTTTTATGAAGTATCTAAAAAAGCATAGAGACGAAACTCAAAAACAGAAAGTTTAAATACCTTCAACAACTGTAAAAATTCTGTTCGCAGAGCTTTTAACATGATTTAATGCTGTTTGATATTCCGCAGACTCATAGCAGTCTAATGCTTCTTTATAGGAACTAAATTCGACAACAACAGTTCGTTCGAATCCTTTATTTTCTTTATCAGTTTGCTCCCCACCCCTGATTAAAAAATTTCCATTAAAATTATTTACAACCAAAGTAGCCTTTTTAATATATTTAGAGTACTCGTCAGGATCTTCAATATTAGCTTTAACTACCCAATATCCTTTTGACATATTACTTTCTTCTTAATCTCATCTCATGAAGAATTGGTTCAGTATATCCACTAGGCTGATATTTTCCTTTTATAGCAAGCTCACATGCAGCTTTAAAAGCTATTCCATCAAATGATGGAGCCATTTTTCTATAATTAACATCATTTTTATTTTGAGCATCTACAACTTTTGCCATTTTTTTCATTGTTTCAACTACATCAACCTCAGAGCATAATCCATGATGCAGCCAGTTTGAAATATGTTGACTGGAAATTCTACACGTTGCCCTATCCTCCATAAGTCCAATATTATTTATATCAGGAACCTTTGAGCAGCCGATACCTTGATCAACCCATCTAACAACATAGCCTAAAATACCTTGGGCATTATTTTCTAACTCAGCATTGATTTCTTCTTGTGAAGGTAATTGATTTTTTTTCATAAGAGGTATTTTCAATAGATCATCTAAATCTGCCTTTTCTCTTTTACTAATTTTTTCCTGTTCGTCTTGTACGTTTATTTGATGGTAGTGAATTGAATGTATTATGGCGGCAGTTGGTGAAGGAACCCATGCGCAATTAGCACCAGCTTTTGGATGCATTGTTTTAGTATTGTACATATCTAACATTTCATCAGGCATTGGCCACATACCTTTTCCAATTTGAGCATTACCTTTAAACCCAGTTTCAAGACCTATATCTACATTCCAATTTTCATATGCTTTGATCCAATCTTGATTTTTCATTTCTGCTTTAGTTACCATTGGCCCAGCTTCCATACTTGTATGAATTTCATCACCGGTTCTATCTAAGAAACCTGTGTTTATAAAAATAACTCTTTGCTTAGCTATTTCTATACACTCTTTTAAATTTACAGTTGTTCTTCTTTCCTCATCCATTATTCCAAGTTTTACAGTGTTTTCAGGTAAGTTAAAAATTCTTTCAACTTCAGAGAATAAGTCACAAGTAAACTTTACCTCCTCAGGCCCATGCATCTTAGGTTTTACTATATATATACTTTTTGTTTTTGAATTTTTATATACTCCATTACCTATAATGTCGTGTATGGCAATACATACCGTAAAGAAAGCATCCATAATTCCTTCAGGAACTTCATTGCCCTTTCGATCTCTTATTGCAGGATTAGTCATTAAATGTCCTACATTTCTAACTAACATGAGACTTCTTCCTGGAAGTAGTATCATTTTCCCATTTTTTAATAAATATTTTCTATCTGGATTAAGCTCTCTGGTTATGAATTTACCACCTTTATCAAAAGATCTTTTTAAATTACCTTTCATTAAACCAAGCCAATTTCTGTAGACAATTATCTTGTCTTCAGCATCAACTGCAGCAACCGAATCCTCACAGTCTTGTATAGTTGTGATAGCAGACTCCATTAATATATCTTTGATTCCTGCCATATCCTCTTGACCAATTGGATGGCTCCTATCAATTTGTATTTCAAAGTGAAGGTTATTATTTTTAAATAGAAGTCCATAAGCACCTTCACCTTTATCTTTGTATCCAACATATTTATCAATGTCTTTAAGGTTTACTTTAGATCCATCTTTGAGAGTCATTAATAACTCACTGTCAATAAAGTCAAATTTGATTACTTGATCGTATGTACCTTTATCTAGAGGAATTGTGTCATCTAAAAATTTCTTTGCGAATTCTATAACTTTATCTCCTCTTACAGGGTTATAACCTCCTTCTCTTTGTGCACCATTTTCTTCTGATATTACATCTGTTCCATACAAAGCATCGTAAAGACTTCCCCACCTTGCGTTGACTGCATTAAGAGCAAATCTTGCGTTCATCACAGGCACGACTAATTGAGGACCAGCAATTTTTCTAATTTCTGGATCTACATTCCAAGTCTCAATTTTAAAATCACCACTTCTTGGATAAATATAACCAATATCGGTTAGAAAATTTTTATATTCTTCAAGGTTAAATTCAGAATTTCTGTTCTTTATGTGCCAGTCATTTATTTGGTCTTGCATAAAATTTCTTTTATCTAATAACTCATTATTTCGATTAATAAATTTATCTATCAAACTTTCGAATGAGCTCCAAAAATAATGTGGAGAAATATCCAAGCCAGGAAGCACTTCAGTTCGAACAAACTCTTGAAGACTAGGGGAAATAATTAAGCCAACCTCTTTTGGTCTAAGCTCTGACTTGCCAAATAAATTAGAGAAAAACTTCATTTTTGAATTATAACAATTTAATTATGATTACCAATTAATTTCGTTAGGAAAGCTCAGCGGTTATATCATAGGACCATATTGACTTTGTTCTATAGGAAATAACGCCTGTATATCTCATTAAGATATTTCTTAATCTCACCAAAAAAGGATTACTAAGATGGTTTAATTTAGCTTGAAAAAGAGAGCTTTTATGGATAGATCTAATTCTTTTAAGTCTTAATTTTTGATAATTTTTTTGAGCTATTTCTATATCATTATTATGTTTACTTAATAAATAGCCAAAAGCATAAGCATCTTCTAAAGCCATACATCCACCCTGCCCAATGAATGGAACTATTGGATGGGCTGCATCTCCTAAGTATGTAATATTTTCTTTAAACAGAAATTCTATTTGAGGTCTTATATAAACTCCCCATCTGTATATATTTTTGCTCTCTTTTATTGATTTATATTTATCAATTATCCTAGGAGGCACTTCGTCTAATAGATCATCAATAGTACCTTTTTCCTTCCATGATTCTTTGAATTTATTATCATTTTTTAAGGCCGCTACAAAACTTACTCTATTGCTATCAACCGGATAAGATACAACATGAAAATTTGGGCCAAGATGAAAATTAATTGAATTCTGTTTTGATTCAAAAATGACTCTCCAAACAGAATAGCCACTATATTTTGGATTAGAATTTATTGCTGATTCTTTCTTGTGGCATATAGACTTAATTCCATCACAGGCTGCAATATGACGAACTTTAAAAAATTCTCCATTTTTGAGACAAATTTGATTTTGTTTTGTATTCATATCTTTAAGCTCTGAATTGAATTTAATGTTTCCACCTAGGTCAATGTATTTATTTAATAAAGCATCATGAAGGCATTTTCTTGATGTTGTTAATACGTTTGTGCTAATAGTAGTTATTTCTTTTAGATTCGAATAAAAGATTGATTTCGCACTGTTTCCAGAATTAATTTGTAGTTCATCTAATATTTCTAATTTTTCTAGTACACGTTTTCCATTTAGTGAAATTGAAATGCCTGCACCATTTTCACTTACATCTGAAGATCTCTCGAATATTACATTTGGAATATTATTTTTTTTAAGCATTATTCCTAGAGTTAACCCTGCAATTCCTGCACCAATGATTGCGATATGATCTGAATAATTTTTCATATTAAAATTATGCATCATAAATGAAAAGGAGGCATAAAGCCTCCTTAAATAATATTAAATATATAATTTAATTTTTTACAGGAACTATAGTAAATGATCTCGCGTTTTCACAAACACCGCCCATTGCTGCCATAGCATCATATTCAGGGATGTCGTTATCAGCGCCCCAAAAATTTGTCCAATTTTTACCCCAATCAGTTATTGAAGAAGTATATACAGCTTGAACATAATCATAGTCCCATCCAGGTGTTATGCCCATAGTTGGCCATATCATTTTCCTTCCAGCAACATCACCTAATTTTTTTGCAGCTTGCGCAAAAGCAAACCAGGCATCATATTGTTGTTCACCAGTTACACCTTCTCCGTATTTACAATCAGAATATACAACATAACCTGCAGTTCCATCAGGAGTTTCAGAGACTGTTCTTTGCCATGTGTTTACAACTTGTGCATTAGTTACAGGAAGTTCCTCTAAAAGCTTTCCACCATTTTGAACCCAATAATCATTACCAATTGCCTGCATTTCAGGATTCGTATTAATTCCTAACCACACAAAATCAAGTTGATCTAAGCTTTCACCATAATAGGGTATCAACATTGATGCCCTATAATCAGCATTAGCATCAGCAGCATCTCCTGTTGTAGCCCACTTTTCCCATTTTTCAGCCCATCTCATCATGTCATCCATATCTTTTCCATCCTTGAAAGTAGAAAAATAATATTCTGCAACATTTGCTTCATACATGGGCTTTTCGTCATTATGATCATCAGCATATATAAAAACACTGACAATCAAACTCATACTTAATAAAAATTTCATATTCTCTCCTATTTAAATAATTAAAATGCGCTCATAGACATGCCAACATAAGATCTTCCATTGTTACAAGAAAAACCCTTTAAATCGGCAGATGCTTGTGAGTTACCAATTTTAGAATAATATAGGTCTGCGTTTACACCTCTTTCAGAAATTGAAGAGCTATACATCAATCTAACAAAATCTACTCCATCAGCAAGTTTTCTTCCTGCTTCAGGAACAATTAATTTTCTGCCAACTGTGTCGCCTTGTGATTGTGCATAAATCGCAAAATCTTTATACATATCATAGACCTGTCTTAGATCATAGCCATCTTCAAGAGCACAATCAGCATATGTTGCATACATCATTTGACCTGCTTCAAGACTTGCTGGCTCAGATACAACCCACTGCCATGCATCTATCGCCTCTGACCAAGTAGTCGGAAGTGATTCTGCAAGCTTTGGACCACCATCTAAAAACCATTTTTGCATTCCATTAAATTGATCAGTTGGCGTTGGCCAATTATTTGACCACATAACTTCAACCGAGCTAAGGTTTGAATGAAATACAGGTGTTAATAGAGCCGTAGACATTTTATCAAAGGCGCCATCCTGTCCTTCTGCCCACTTTGCAAATTTGCCATACCATGCAACAAGATCCCCTAAATCTTTTCCTTGGTTATAAGTGCCAATATAATATTCAGCCTTGTTTGCTTCTGGTTCATACTTATATTCTGGAGTCTCATGATCGTCTGCAGAAATCACAAAACTTAATATTAAACTTAAGCTTAATAATAATTTCATAATTTGTCTCCCTTATTATGATTAAACGAACAATAAATATAACATTACTTTCTTATAAAACTATTAGAAATATGTATCTTTTTTGTAACTAATTTATCAACCCAAATTGATCGAACTTAGATACAAAATTCCAAATTTCTAGAGATGCATCAATATTATATGATTGCAACGAAGGCCAATCATGTCCCATTTCAGGATGAAGAATTAATTTAACATTTACATCGTTTAAACAACTCGTATATGTGTCATAAAGAATTAATGAATAATCATCGTATTTAATAACTGTTTCTGGGTCGGTATTACAAGAGTTATAGTTCACCCAGTAATCAATTACATCTGGAATACTTTTTGATCCTGCATTGCCTTGATATGGAACAACAAAATCTAATAATCCATGAATTTGCAAAACAGGTGTTGGATGAACTGGATTACAGTCATTGAAAGTATCATTTGTCATTGATCCAGTCACAGAAGCTATAGCCGCAAATTTACTACTTAGATTGCAAGCTAAGTGGTACCCCATGTATCCTCCGTTAGACATTCCAGATGAATAGATTCTTGTCTCATCTATTTGAACTTTATCTTTTATCAAACCAATAACTGTGTCTACAAAGTCAAGATCATTATTAGTACTTTTAGATGTCCAACCTCCCACATTCCAATGTGAGGATAAAGTAGCTGTTGTTGCCCCTTGTGGATAAATCACTATAAAATTTTCTGAATCTGCCAAAGAAAAATAATTTGTATAATTTAAATGTCTTATTGCTGATGAGCCATAACCATGGAAAGCAAATAAAACAGGAATGCTTTCATTTGAATCAAGATTACTTGGAGTATAAACATAATAAAATCTATCTAAATTATCATGCTTTAAATCACATCTCTTCAACCCAGATCTGCTAGTGTCAGTACATGTTTCATTTAATAAATCATCATTGTCTGTTTCGGGGGGAATACTCATATCTTGAGAGCCGGAGGAGCCACCTCCTCCACACGATGACAACATAAAAATTATCAAAGCTATTTTATATTTTTTCACATCTACATATTAAAGCAGTAAATTTAATAAAAAAAGGGAGCATTATGCTCCCTTATAAAGGATGATTTAATATCAGTTCGAGTTATAGACTTTGACACTTTGAATCATTGAAATATTTCTAATTTCTCTATTGCCATCAACCTCTTTTGAAAACTCAGCAAATGAATCACTTGAATATAAGGTTTCAGCAGATTCCATTGCTTCAGCCATACTTCCTGCGCCAGTAAATGCATAATGAGTGTAATAATTAACACTACCACTCATTTGTGCTCTTAAACCATAACTTCCAGCAACATTTCCAGCCTCTTCTTGAGCTTTAGTTACTTTTGAATAGGCCTTAGCATAAGCTGCAGCATCATCAACTTTCATTCTATAAACAGTATAAACCTGATTATTTTCTGGTTCATAATTTCCACCGTTTATAAGCTTCATGTTTAGTGACTGCTCGACTGGTTCAGCAAATTCAGAAGTTTTTGCTAAAAACTTTTGGAATACAGGTGATGAAAATGATTCAGTTCCTTTGCCTAAACTTTCAGTATCTTCATAATTAAGAACAACAGTATGGGTCGCATCATCATAGCCATTAAAAACATATTGATGCAAAGTCACTACTGCAGGGAATGATTTTCCCCAATTAGATTCCATTAAATCATCCATTGCTTCTACATAAGCTCCCGGATTCGAAACATTCAAAGAATAAGTTGCTATATATCCAGCTGCAACCAATGATTGTGAGGAAACAAAGAAAATTGCTAAAAAGCTGTAAATAAATTTTTTCATAAAACTCTCCTATTAATAATATTAATATATCAAATTTTTTTAGAAGAAATTTAATAATTATGTATATTTTCCAATTATAAAATTGGTGCGGTACGCCGGTCTCGAACCGGCGGCCTTCTGCTTGGCAAGCAGACGCTCTACCAACTGAGCTAGTACCGCATTGGAGGGTTAATATACTCTTTTAAATGACTGCTTTCAACAGATTAAATTTAGATACTACTGAATTGATATTTCTTGAATATCTTTGAATTTACCTGACATATCTCTCTTAGAAATGACAAAAGATGTTGGTTCAATATGAAGAGGAATAGCTATTTCTATTTTAGCTGAACTGACTGGTCCACCCATATAAGGTCTATCCTCATATCCAATATGTTGATAGTTTGCATAAAAGGGATTGCCGATACCTAACGAATAAAGAAATTTACCATCCTTACCAAAAACTTTAACCGCATAGATGTCTTCATTAGTTAAAAATTTGATCTTTTTAAGAGTTCTTTCTTTAGGTTTATCTATTGAAATTTTATCTATTGAAAAACTTTCAGGTGATCCGTCAAAAATAACGATATATGAGTCATTGAAAGGATTAGCATGGATCTTATTCAGTTGTTTGGTTTCTTTTATTTCATCAGAATGAATAAAAAATGGTGAAGCAAATACTACCGCTAGTAATAATTTTTTAATCATGTTTACCATCTCTCCCAATTAATACCCCAGGTGCCACCCATTGGACCATTTATGTATCCATAATCATATTGAGTTCTGTCAGTAGGATTATATCCCCATTGCTCAGACTCATAATCGTACCAATAAAAATCTGAGTTAAATAGGCCTTCATAAAAGTCATCAATATCTGTCACATTATCAGGAGCCTTAACTGTTCCAGTTAAATCATCTACTCTCCATGTATAGACTTTTACAGAATTGTCAGATGGTCTATTAAAAGTAACTTGGGTTTGATTTTCTAGAGTAGAATCTTCTACGCCATCAACATACCATTTCAACCTTAATTTTGAGGTGTCATATTCAACATCAATATCAATATCAAAACCAGACCTTGTTCCATTTGTGTCTGTAGTAAATCCTACATCATCACCATATACAAAGCCTTGATTGTGAATTGAGCCTATAGCAAACCCTTCAACATTAACCTCTCCGTACTGATCAGTATTAACTTCCATAATTGTTAAGAATTTAGGTCTATAATTATCAAATTCGCCGTAATAATTTCCTTCAAATAAGCCTACCTGATTGCATTCAGGATTTCTTCCAGTCCTATTGCCGTTAGCATCATAAACGTTGTATAAGCAATCGCATGTTTCAGGATTTGATTCATCTTCATAAAGCCCTATAGAACCATCTGACCAGTTGTAACAAACTTTAAAATTCTTGCCTGCAACATTTGTTAAATCATTAATGTGGTGTTTCCACTTAACCAATGAGGGATCAGATTGTGTTGTAGTATTAACATTTCTATCTGCCCAAAAACTTACATCTCTATCATCATCAGATATATACTCATCACCCATTTCACCATGAGCATGTCCAAGTTCATGCATTAATACATAATCTGTTCTGCTACTTATTGGTTGAATATTTGTATTTCCCAGATTAACTCCTCTTCCATCAATAGTGGTAAGAACTGAAACCAAATCATTCTCCTCAAAAAGATCATCAAAAACAGACATATTAATATCACCAGAGCCAATACAATAAACATCTTCATCCCAGTCATAACAGCCAGTTTCAATTGATGCTAAAGAGGTTCCATCAGGATTAACAGGCTCAGCAACAACAATATCAAAATAACCAGTAAAAAATTCTGACACGTCAGAGTCGCTCAGGCCATTGATTGACCTTAACAAAGCATCTCTAAAACTTTCAATATCTGAAGTTGTTCCATCATTTGGATTTTCACCCAATGAATCTGCTACAAATAAGTAATCAGTCCTGCCTAAAGAAGAACCGCCACCAACAAGATAATAAACATAATAGTCTTTATCTGTTGTGGTTCCAGAATCAAACCCATCGCTTTTATCATCATCTTGAGCAACTGTTACAATTTTTTTATCTGCAATAAACCAAGTACTAAAAGTATCAGAATTTGTAAGATTTCCATCAGAAACTATTATTTCTGCTGGGAAATACCCTGCAGTATTTAGAGAGGATAGATCAAGTGTAATTTCTCCAGTTCCCTCACCTATTGATTGAAATGAAGTTGGGACAGTATTTTGATTTACAGATGCTGAGAAAACTAAATCAATTTCATCATTATCTATATCAGAATATGAAACAGTAAATTTTGGATTTGATTCAAATATTAAATTATTTTTATCTAGATTAGCTGTTGATGTTATCAAAATTTCAGGATTATCATTAACTGCATTGATAGTTATTGTTACCGTGCTGCTTCTAGTTATATTTTTTTCAACTGCAGTTACAGAATACGTAAACTGGTCTTGACCAAAATAATTAGAATTTGGTGTGTATGTAATGGCTGCATTCTGCGAAAAAGTCAGAGTTCCGTTTGAAGTCGAATTTGTTAATGAATACTCCAATGTTACAGGTTCGTTTGCTGAGGCAGCAACAGATCCAGTATATATAGAATCCTCGTCAGTTGAGAAAAAACTCTGAGCTAAAGTTAATGCGAATGGTGCTGAAGGTCCGCCTCCACCTCCGCCTCCTCCACAAGATGAAATAAGTAATAAACAGACAAGAAATTTTATAGATTTCATATAGTTATTATATAAAAAAAGAGGGTCTAAGCCCTCTTTTTTATTGAAGTTTCTTAAAAAATGTTAAAACTTATATCTAAATCCAAGTCTGTGTATCGGACCATGATCTTGAGATAAAAATAACATTTCTTGATATCTTGCATATAGCCTTGTAGGTTCATCATTTACATTTTGAACCTCATAGAAAACTACTGCATCCTCAGCTACATTCAATGCTAATGAGAGATCCCATTGATTCCTTTCTTCAACATAGAGTGGTTGATCATAATTTCCAAAGCCAGCAACAGTCTCGCCTCTAGTATTAAGCGCAACTCTCGCAGTAACAAAAGAATCTTCATAGAAGAATGAAAAGTTACTTGAATCACCTAATCCAGGAAGAATAAATTGACGAGAAGTATCATCTCTATCAATATCTACATCGCCGCCTGAAACAAAAGTTGCATTAATTTGAGTACCGAATCCAGAATCACCAAAAAGATGTTGTAATACAACTTCGAATCCATCTACTGATCCAGACTCTAAATTAAGAGGCCTCATAATTTCAAAAATTGCTAAAGGATCTGCACTGGTTCCATCTAGATAACCTGGCTCACATCTCCACCAGCCACCATAATCGCATTGTCCCCAAGGAAATCCGTTTGTTACGTCAACCCCTCTAGACATAGCAACAGCTACCCAGCCCATATGTTGATATATATTCATCCAACTCTGCGACCATAATGCTTGTTGTGATACACAATCTCCAGAACCCCACTCACCTGGAAAACCAGGATCTGGTCTACCAGCTTGATCCCATTCCTGAACGCATTGTTGAGCAAATGCACCAATTTCTCCATTTGCAGGATTTGTTAAGCCGCTTATTGATCCAGTAGAAACATCAGAACTAATGAAATTATCAATGTTCTTTCTGAAGTAATTTATAGAGAAGTAGCTACCTTCATCGTAATAATACTCGTAAGCTAGATCTATATTTTCTGATTCAAGCGGTTCAAGATTTGGATTACCACCAGAAGCAGTTGGAATTAAATAGTCTCTATTACCAAACTGAAAGGAACTTCTTAGATCTTGCAATGAAGGTCGTCCCATTGATTTACCATAACTAAACCTTAAGACAGTGTCTTCATTAACCTCATACGCCATAGCTAACTGAGGTAGAACAATATCATTACTACCAGATCTTGCAGCAGGAACTTCACCACCGCTTGGATATATAAGTCCATTAATCATATCCCATCTAATAACTGAAGGTGTCGCTTCAAGTGCAGTTGAAGTAGTGTCTGACTCCTCATATCGAACACCGGCAACAACATTTAGCGGTCTGTCATTTACAATAAATTCCATATTAACCTGTACAAATGCAGCATCTAATGTTTCTTCTACCTGATCATTAATATCAATTGGTCCAGCAGAAATTGCACCAAAAAGGTTTTCCCACTCGCTTATAGCTAAAGCTTTATTCAAATCAAAATAATAAGAGGTTGGTAAATTGTCAGGCAGGAATGCATTCATGAAACCATGAGTAGAAGTCTTGTTAAATATTGCAGAATTTGCTGCTGTACCAGGAGTAGCATTATTTATTTGCTCCATTCTAATGTCGGTAAAGACTGAGTCAGCTCTTGATAAACCAAATTCAACAGACTTTATTGAATCACTTATTGCGCCATCTAGATTTTCCCATTTACCTTTAATTTGTAACTGCTCCATTTGATTGTCCTTAAATGCATCTCTGTAATATAGAGAGCCATAAGTGTAATCATCGTCCTCAAATGGCCTATCGTAAGCAAAGGTATTTATTCCTGATTTACCACCGTTGAAATGAGAAATGGTCGCATTTGCAGGAGCAACAAAACCTAATTCATTAGGAAGTTCAGTGCCTTCCTTTTCAGCTGATGAATCATGATAGTCAAAAACAAAAGAAAGAGTATCAGAATAATCCCATTCTAAATTTAATCCTACAGAAGCATTTTCATTTACCGTATCACCCCATAATAGTTGATGATCATATCCTCTATCACCAACTATGACATCAGTGTATACGCCATTTTTATTTATTGTTCCTTGAGTAGTAGTCCAGCCACCAAGCCATGATCCAAACATCTGACCAACTGAGCTAAACTCTACTTTTGAATATGTGTAATCTAATGTTCCCATTAAATTATCTGAAAATGCATATTGGAAAGTTACTTGGGCATTTGTTCTTTCTCTATCATTTTCTTTAATTTGATATGCTGATGGTTCTTGATAAAAAGTCTTGCCGTCTGATCTTTGATTACCGTTCGAAATACCAGTCGCATTTTTATCAACTCTAAAATATCCCTCAACAGCAGCTAAATCCTCAACCGTAATCCAGTTAGATTCTCTTGTGCCTTCTTCAATATTATTTCTATCTTGAAAAGAGCCGGATACTGCGAAACCAAATTTTCCAAAATTTGAACTATGAACAAAGTTAAATTCAGGTTTTGTTCCATCCTCACTAGTTGAATCCTTTAATAAATCTACAGAGAAAGAATTTAAAGAACCATTTATTGATAAAGGTTTGGTTGTAACCATATTAATTGTTGACCCTATTCCCCCAGATGGAAGCGAACTATTAGTTGACTTATAGACTTCTACAGCAGAAATACCATGTGATGATATATCACCAAAATTAAAAGATCTTCCACCGCCCCATTGACCAGGAACAGTTGGCATCTGACGACCATTAAGAGTGACTAAGTTTAGTTCTGGGCCAAAACCTCTAACAGCAACTCTCTCACCCTCAACATTACTTCTATCAATACCTATACCAACAACTCTAGCTAATGATTCTGCTAAGTTATTGTCAGGAAATTTACCAAAGTCTTCAGCTGTAATCGCATCAACAACTCCAACATTATTTCGTTTAATGTCAATTGCGCTTATTAAACTTTTCTTAATTCCAGTAACAACAACTTCCTCTACTTCATCCTCAGCTTCGTTGTCTTGAGCAACAACAAAAATAGATAAAGGAAGCATTAATATTAATGATAATAAATACTTTTTCACGATTTCCCCCTAGGCGTGCGTTTGTGTTAAGTCATTAAACGAATTTGAATCCTTTATGTCAACAAAAAAGAAATATAATATATGTATATTTTTAGCCATTTGGTTAGAGAGTTTTTAGGATTCTAAAAATTTAAGAGTTTCCTCACCAAATTCTGACCACCACTCCATACCCATGAGGTGTATCTTTTCTAAGTTTTCCTCTGAATCGTCATCTAAAAATCTATTAACTGGTCCTAATGGAGAGTTTATTCTCAAGTAATTATCTTCAAAAAAACTATCAGATATTTGATTATGTATTTCTGAATCTAGAATCATTCCAATTATGTCATTTCTTAACCATCCAACTCCTCCCCAATTTGTTGAATTTACTCCATCAATCTTTGTTTTATTTTGACCAGAGCCCATGCTTAGTATTTTTATATTGTTTGTTTCTAATATTTTTTTAGAATAAGCATAACCAATTAAGGTTGGATTATTTGAAATAATACTTCCGTCAATCATCCATGACTTATCATGCATTTGATATGAGGGAAAATACATCGGAGCTGCACTTGAAGCTGCAATGGCATCTTTAAATGTTATTTCTGGTGTATTAATTGTGTCAAAAATAGTATGCGCTCTATTTTCTATGTCATATGCATAACAAAGAAAAGGTTTGTTTGACTGTTGTAAGGTGTTTGATTTAAAGACTTCATCTAAAAGTTTTAGCCTGCCATCACTTTCATATCTTGGTCTTGCTTGTATTAATGATGCTTTATCCCAAAAAAAAGAGCTCCGCATAATTTGATCTAAATAACTTTTGGACCAATATCTTTTAATCTTATCGGCCGAAAATCCTCCGTATGCAAAACAGGCAGCATTAAAAGCACCGGCGCTTGTTCCGATGAACATATCAAAAATATCAGAAACTTTTTTTCCACTTTCTGCCTCAAGTTTTTTTAAAAAAACCAAAGCAGCTATAGTTCTAACGCCTCCTCCGTCAAAGCATATAATTTTTTTATGAGAAAATTTTGTTAAGAAACTAAAAAAATTTTTCATTCAGTTATATTTCTTTCTAAGAAAATAGCTGCATCTTTTATTCCACCAAGATTTGTAACATCTTTGTATCCAAGATCAACTAGAATGTCGGTAGCTTTTTGAGATCTTCCTCCACTTCTGCAATATAAATATATTTTTTGATCTTTTTTAACTTCATCGATTATTGAAGATATGATTTGCCACTCAACATTGGATGATTCTTCGATATGGCCTGACTTGAATTCTTCAGGCGTTCTTACATCAATTACAATGAACTCATCTGCAATGGTATTAATGCCAAATAATATTAATGAAATATAAAAAATCTTCATTTGAATTTATTCCCAATCACCTAAGATCATATCAGAGGCTTTTTCTCCAATCATGATTGTTGGTGCGTTTGTATTTCCACCAATCAAAGTTGGCATTATTGAGGCATCAACAACTCTTAAACCATCTATACCATGAACCTTTAATTTATCATCAACAACTGCCATTTCATCAGAACCCATTTTACATGTACCTACAGGATGATAGACCGTATCAGCATCTTCTCTTATTGCCTGCTCAATATCTTTATCATCACCTAGATTTATAGGTCGTTGCGTATGATTTGAAGTATATTTTCCTACAGGATCCTTATTTAAAATACTCATCATTTTTTTATAGCCAGCAACAAGATCTTTTACATCATCAGGATGAGATAAAAACTTTGGGTCTATTAGTGGATCATCTAAAGGATCTGCTGAATTTAAAGTAACCTCACCTCTTGATTTTGGTCTTAATAAACATACATGACAACTAAGGCCGTGTCCCCAAACAGATGTTCTTCCGTGATCAATTACCATTGCCGGCGCAAAATGTAATTGAAGATCTGGAATATTTTTTTCATCACTTGATTTAATAAAACCTCCAGCTTCAGCAACGGTTGATGTAAACATTCCAACTTTTGCAAAAATATATTTAAGAATTTCTAAAGGGAATTTGTAAAAAATCGACTTAAGAGAAAAGCCAATTAGTTCTATAGAGTTATATTTATGAACAGAAAGATAATCAATATGATCTTGAAGGTTCTTTCCAACTCCAGGCAACTCATGAATATGCTCAATATTATGTTTAAGAATTTCTTCAGACGGTCCAACACCTGATCTCAATAATATTTGTGGAGAGCCAAAAGCACCAGAGCTAAGAATAACTTCTTTTGTTGCATTAATTGTAACTAATTTACCGTCTTCGTTTAAACACTCAACACCGACTGCTTTTTTATTTTCAAAGATAATTTTATTTACATTGGTGTCTGTCATAACTGTTAAGTTTTCTCTATCTAGTGAAGGGACTAGATATGCTTTTGCAGCACTACAACGCTTTCCATCTTTTTGAGTGGTTTGATAATATCCGATGCCCTCTTGATTTTCTCCATTAAAATCATCGTTATAGCCAAATATTTCTGATCCTGTTTTAACAAAATCGTCTGTAGGAGTATTTTGATTTCGAATCTTGCAAACATTTAAAGGTCCATTTTGTCCATGATAATGATCATCAAATACCTCATTGTGTTCAGCTCTTTTAAAATAAGGTAACACTTCATCGTATGACCAACCTTGATTCCCTAGTTCAGACCAATGATCATAGTCCCACTTATGGCCTCTTACATATAACATTGCATTAATAGAACTGGAACCACCCAATGTTTTTCCTCTTGGCTGAAATCCCTTTCTATGCTCCATTGATTCTGTTTCAACTTTATGAGTGCCGCCAGCAGAATCAACAACCTCTTGAACAGGTTGAGCAACAACTTCTTTCTCAAATTCTTTTTGTGGAACAGTTTCATAGTTCCAGCTATATTTACTTCCATCACCTAGAAATGCAAAACCAATTGGTATATGAATTCTAGGATCACTATCTTTTGAACCTGCCTCAATCAAACAGACGTTAAAGTTAGGATTTTTACTTAACTTATTTGCGAGAACACATCCTGCAGAACCAGCACCTAAAATAACAAAATCATATTTTTCCACTTTAAAATTTCCCCAAAAAAAATCAAACTATGTATTAAGTTTATGATTTAGAATCATAGCTGTAAACTTAGTTTATAAATTTTTTGATATGAATACATTTTATATATTATCGTTAATGTGGGTTCTTATTGGTATTGGAACCTTTGCTTATTTATTTATTGAAAGTGCTCCATACGGTCGTCACATTAAAGATGGTTGGGGAATAGAAATACCTGCTCGACTTGGGTGGGTTATAATGGAGTCACCGTGCGTTGTTTTAATGATAATTTATGCCTTAATTGTTAAGGACCAGCTTCAAGTCATCCATAAAGTATTTCTTATTATTTGGTTAACTCATTACATTCACAGGACCTTTATCTATCCGTTTTTGATTGAAATGACTAACCCTAAAATGCCTATCTCAATTGCATTTTCTGCTTTCTTTTTTAATCTTGTAAATGTAAGCATTCAAGCTTTTGGTATTTTTTATTTTACGCAATATTCTGAAAATTGGATTTCAAGTCCAACCTTTGTTGTTGGATTATCAATTTTTTTACTGGGGATGTATATCAACATCAGATCTGATTACATAATAATGGATATGAAAAAAAAGAAAGGACCTGGTTACCATATTCCACATGCATTTTTATATAAATACTTATCTGCTCCTAATTATTTTGGAGAAATAATAGAATGGTTAGGATGGGCTATATTAACTTGGAGTGTATCAGGTATTGTGTTTTTAATATGGGTAATTGCAAACCTTTTCCCAAGAGCTTTATCACATCACAAATGGTATAAAGAAAAATTCAGTGATTATCCAAAAAATAGAAAAGCTATAATTCCAGGAATTATTTAATTAATCCTAATTCTCTTATTTGCTCAGCGATTTCTACAATAGATTCTTCTGCAGGTCTTGGTTTCCAGCCAAGAATATCCTTAGCGTTTGTTGCATCCCTTACACTTCTTACTCTTCCAACATATGGAAGAGAAAATCTTAATTCTTTACTAAAAACTGCAAGTAAAGGAGTAATCCACGCTGGAACACTGTACTTTGGAGCTTTATCAAAACCATTAGCTCTAAGGATTTTTGCTACATCCTTATACCAAAGATCTTTTTCACTTAAAGCAAATCTTTTACCATTGCTATTTGGATTTTGCATCGCAAGTATATGCGCAGCCGCAACATCTCTTACATCTACGTATCCAAATTGAATTGGAACTCCGACTGGCATTTTTCCAGTTGCAACTAATTCAATAGCTTTATTAGATTCTCCAATATCTCCTGATAATGAAGGACCAATTACCAAGGCAGGATTAATTACTGCAAGTTCAAAAGGATTATTTTCTTCTTTTACAAAGTCCCAGGCAGCCATTTCTGCAAGAGTTTTACTTTTTGCATAGTGATTAATGGTGTCTTTGTTTGGATCTGACCAGTCGCTTTCATCATAGTATTCCTTAAGTACAGTTGTTTCAAAAATTGCAGCAACTGAAGATGTAAGAACTACTTTTTTTACATTATGTTTTTTTGCAAATTTTAAAGCTCTTTTTGCACCAGATACTGCTGGTCCAACAAAAAATTCCTCACCATGATTTGCTAATGCCAGGGGGGATGCAACATGTAATAAATAATCACAACCTTCCATACCCTCGTCCCAACCACTATCCTCCGTGAGATTAAAAGTAAAAATTTTAAGATTTTCTGTAGGAGTATTATGTTTTTTTAATGCATCATATATTTCATCTTTTCTTTCAGGTGATCTTACAGAACCGTTAACAGCGTACCCTTGATCAAGAAGTTGCTGAATACAATGCAAGCCGATATATCCCGTTGCTCCTGTTACTAAAACTTTTTCCATATTAAATCCTTATATTATTGAATATCTAAATTATATCTTGATTTTTCAATTGCTGATGCATATCCAATTATCATCTTATCAGTCCAGCGGTCTCCAATAATTGAAATTCCTACAGGAAACTTATTAATTTCAAAGTAAGGAATTGTTATGTGAGGCATTCCATTATGCGCAGCATATCCTCCACTACCAAATTCAATGGTGTTATTAATTGCAACATAATCTCCTCCATCATAATTAATTTTCCAAGCAGGGCCTCTTGTTAGACCTATAAATGCATCTAAATCATATTTATCAATTAGTTCTTTTGTAGACTGATAGGACTTATATATTTTGTATTTGGACCATAAATATTTTAGATAACTAGTACTTTCGATAGACTTATAAAAAATGTCTTGTCCAAAATATGGCATAACAATATCTTTATTAGCATTATTAAAATCAATAATGTCCGTAAGTTTTTTCATAGAAGAACTAGCATTGTTAAGATACTCTTCAAGCCCTTCTTTAAACTCGTATAGAAGAACGTAAGATTCAGCATCTGCAGGATAATCTCTGTCATCGTCTATCAAAATTAGTTCACCGCCCAAAGAATTTATAATTTCTTGTAATTTTTTGTGTAATTCAATAACTTGTGGGTTTGAATTTTTTGAATCCAATAAACCTAATCGAATTCCTTTAAGAGAAATATTATTTATTGCACTTGAAAGATTAAAATCAAAATTAGATGGAATAGAATAAGTGGCAGGATCAT
Organism: uncultured SAR86 cluster bacterium; assembly: GCA_902547695.1. Taxonomy (GTDB): domain Bacteria; phylum Pseudomonadota; class Gammaproteobacteria; order Magnimaribacterales; family D2472; genus SAR86A. The sequence goes on from CACCOR010000007.1 coordinate 22,813, forward strand.
TTTCATCATATCCTGCAATAACTTCTAATGTTTTTGCAACAATATCAACAGTTGCACCCATCGGACCAGCTGTGTCCTGAGAAGACGATATTGGAATAATGCCAGACCTACTAACCAAGCCTGTAGTTGGTTTCATGCCAACAATTCCGTTTATTGATGATGGACATGAAATTGATCCATTTGTTTCAGTACCAATTGCAATATCTACAATCCCCATTGAAACAGCAACAGCAGATCCAGAACTTGAACCACAAGGATTGTATGCATCATCTATAAAATGTTTTGTTTGACCACCAAGACTTGACCAACCGCTAACTGAATTATCAGATCTAAAGTTTGCCCATTCAGATAAGTTTGCTTTTCCAAGAATATGATAATTTGCACTTTTTAATTTATCTATTATGAAAGCATCTGTATCTGCAATGTTATCTTTTAGTGCCAAGGACCCAGCAGAAGTAACTTTGCCAGCAATATCGATATTGTCTTTAACAACAATATTAATTAAATTGGCGTCATTTGGATCATCGTAAATCTCTATTAAAGAATTCTTTTCATCATTAGATGCGTCAACAAATAATGAAAATAATAGTAAAAATTTATATAAATTTAACTTTTTAAACATGTCTAACCTAAAAATTATTCTAGAGCTTCTTTTACTCCAGGATGAACAATTCTTCCGTCAAGAATATTTAGACCATTTCTTAAATGTTCATCAGAATCAAGAGCATTTTGAATACCATTATTTGCAAGATTTTCAACGTATGAAAGCGAAACTTTATTAAGTGCTTCAGTAGCGGTTAACGGAACAGCGCCTGGCATGTTAGTGACACAATAGTGAACAATTTCATTCTCTAAAAATGTAGGGCTATCATGTGTAGTTGGTTTGCTCGTCTCAAAACATCCGCCCTGATCTATGGAAACATCAACCATTACAGTGCCTGGATTCATCGAAGACAACATATCCTTAGTAATTACTTTAGGAGCTTCCTTACCGACAACATAAACGCTTCCAATTACGAGATCAGATTCATTGACTGAAACTTGAATTGAATCTTTTGAAGATAGAATATATTCAACATTTTCTGTTCCATATTTTGATTTGAGATCATCAAGTTTCGATTGAGAGGAATCAACAACTTTTACAAGTGCTTTATTATCTATTGCCTTCAAAATCGACTGTGTTCCAGCAACACCAGCACCAATGACAGTAACCACCCTTGGATCCATGTCATCCATATGACCAATCATGACACCCTTTCCTTTATTGTGCTTAAGTAGATGGTAAGAACCAACAACAAATGCAAGTTGTCCTGCAATAGTGCTCATAGGAGCAAGTAATGGCATAGATCCATCTGATGAAGTGACAGTTTCATAAGCAATACCTGTAACGCCTGTATCAATTAATTTTTTTGCGTTTTCAGGATCTCCAGCAAGGTGCAAATATGTGAAAAGGGTTAAATCATTGTTTAAAAACTTATACTCATCAGGAATTGGCTCTTTAACTTTTACAACCATTTCAGAAGATTTATAAACTTCCTCAGCAGAATCAATTATTTTTGCACCTGCGTTTTGGTATTGATCGTTAAAAAATCCAATATTTGCGCCAGCGTTATTTTCTATTAAAACATCATGGCCAGAATCTACTATTTTCTTTACTGAATAAGGTGTTAAACCTACTCGATTTTCGTTATTTTTGACTTCGGTTGGAACTCCAATAATCATAATATGTAGAATGTACCATAAAAAAAAGAAGCTGCGTAAAGCAGCTTCAATTTTTTATATTTTACTTAGTCTCTTGAAGTAAAATCCGGCATAAAGTCTTTTGCTTCGCTATTGTAAAATGTCCAACTATGATAGACATCTGCCACTTCAGCACAGGTTGCAAATTCACTAAATAATGGAAACATTTCATCCCTTACATCATTTTCAAAAGATTCGGTTGCTTTATCCATAGAATCCTTGCTATCGGTAAAATTAGCCCACAAGAAATCAATGTCAGCTTCTACGTGAGAACCATCCTCATTTTTATGTGCAAAATAATTTCCAAATGAATAGTTTGTATCGCTATAGTCAGAATTGCTTACCGCGTTTACAAAACCTGGTAAAAATTCTTCAGCATCTGATCTGGCTGAATCATTAATATAATTACATTGATAAAATTCACTGTAAAAATATCCACTCTCGTTAGTGCTTCCATATGTACCTGGTGCAATTGGATAGTCAGCATCGAAAGAGTTTCTTCCCTCACCATCACACACCATTACATTTGAATATTGCTCATTCCAAGCTTGTCCTTCTTCATTTTGAACCCAAGCACTCCATTCGGCATCAGCCTCTTCTTTAGAACTCCAATTAAGTTCCCACCATAGAGTATCACCGAATGCATTTGTTTCAGCTGCAGGAACATATCCCCATGCACCTAAAAGTGAATCAGCAGTAATTAGCTTTTGCCAATCAGCTATCATTTTCATTGCATTTTCAGCACTGAAATCCGGTCCTGCTGTGCATGCCATAAACTCAGCATAGGCTTTACCGCCACCAGCGCTATCTGATGATGACTCAACAGCCATCTCATTTGAGCAACTTACAATAAATAAAGTTCCAATCACACTAGCTAATACTAGTTTGTTTTTATTTAACATATTTTTCTCCTCTATATATGTTTCTTATGATTCAACATGGAACAATTTTGTATAAATTCTCCATGTATTATCTTTTTTCAAAAAAGAGAATGAATCAATAAAGATCATTCCCAAGTATGCCTCTCTAATTTGAACAATTGCTGTATCGCCAACAATTTCACATGAAATTATTTCAAGAAATTCTTTATCGCCTTTTTCTTTTGGTGAAGGTTGTTGGGCTGAAACAAACTCAGAAAACTCATCTAAATTCATTTCATGTAGTCCGTCAGGTAAGTATCCTGAAATCATGGCATTGTTATCAAAAGCCTCTTTAATTTTGTTTGAATCAGATTCACAACATCCTGCATAATAAACATCAATACAATTTTCTATTTGTTCTTTATCGCTCATTATTTACTCTTCCTCTGAAATCCATTCATTAAAGTCCTGTGATCATTTGTGTAGGCTTCCATAGCATTTTTAAGATCATCATTTGTATCACCAAGAACTTGAAAGCTCTTTACAATAAAAGTTTCAAGAAATTTATCTCTATGAGGCGCCTCTGCAAAAGCATTCATATGAAATATAGCATCCTCATTTGAATGATATACCTCCATTAAAGATACATTTTTTTTGTCCTCTGAAATCCAATATTTGTAATACATTGTCTTTGGCTCAGTCTCATTAACAGCAGCTACTAAATAATCAACAAATTCTTCAACACCATCTGATTTTCCATCGGCAATTTCTAAATCCAAATAAAAAATTATTGGATTCTTTTCATGATGCATACCAAATAGTAGGCCTGGTAATATTAAGACGGACAAAAATAAATTTTTCATATCAAACTCCTCTAGTTATAAGATACTACTATATTTGTGATATTTCGATATTTTTATGTTTAAAATATATCAATATTTTTATATAACTTTTAAAAAATGAGTAAAGCAAAAAATTTAATCCATAAATGGCACGAAGTCATTGAAAGTGATGATCTTAAAATGTTAGATGAAATTATTGCTGATGACGCTGTATTTTCATCACCTGTTGTCTTCAAGCCAATGGAAGGCAAAGAAATCACAATGATGTATCTTCATGCTGCAGGTCAGTCTTTTAATATGGAAAAGTTTAAATATACTAGAGAAATTCATGATGATATGAATTCTGTATTAGAGTTTGAAACATATATAGATGACATTTCAGTAAATGGTGTTGACATGATTGAATGGAATGAAGACGGCAAGATATGCAACTTTAAAGTCATGATTAGACCATTCAAAGCAGTTCAAAAAGTTCAAGAAAAAATGATAGAGGCTTTAGAGAGTCTTAGTTAGCTTTTATCTTTGGGTCTTGATTCATTAACAACTAGCTCTCTTCCATCAACTTCAGTTCCGTTTAATGCTTCGATAGCAGCTTCTGCTCCATCGCTCATTTCAACAAATCCAAAGCCTCTTGAACGACCAGTTGCTCTGTCTGTAATTATTTTTGCAGAATCGACTGTTCCGTATTCAGCAAAAACGTTTTCTAGATCTTGGTCTGTTAATCCCCAAGAAATATTTCCGACGTATATATTCATTATTTATCCTAAGTGAGAAAATGAAATCTTACATTAAATATAGAGATAATAGTAAAAAAATTTAACTTAATTTACGTATCCAAAATAAACAAATATTGACCATAGAGAAAAATAAATTATTGCACCTACTGATAATCCAATAATTAAAGTAGATATTTTTGTAAATAATTTGTTCATTCGCTTATAGTATCAAAAGTTATACTATGAAACTATGAAGATTGACTGGATATTAATTGGCTGGATTATTGACATGATTTTAAATGGAGTTGTGTGGCTAATTATTGTTGCATTAGCTCTTCCGCTAATTGACAAGACTGATAAATGGACAAGAAAAGCTGTAAAATTAATGGGCAGTGCTGATGATTTTATAAGAAAAGTTTTAGAAGATCTCTTTGAGTTGATTGAAAAAAAGAATTTACAAATTCTGGCAGCTTTTGTATTAATGATTATTTTAGGTGTTCTTGCTCAAATAGGTTTAATTCCAAAATTAATAACTTGATCAGTTCATTTTAGAAAAAAATTATTTCCAAGTCCCGTATTCACTTCTTTCTTTTCTTCTCAGTCCAAAAGGACCAGCAATAAAAATTGTAATTGGCTTAATGCCAGGTTCTAAGTCAACTCGGTGTAAATTGTCAGCACTTCTAAAACCTATATAAAATTTTCCACGCCATTTTCTTTCTTTTTTAATGTTTGTCTCCCAGTAGCCGCCACTTAAAATAATTGTAATGTATGGACAGGGATGATTATGCAGTCCAATTCCATGATCATTATCAATAATATGATGAATGAATATATTGAAAGGAAACCATTTTGGTCTTTTTCTAAATAGTAAATAATACCTGTCAGTCCATGGTTTAGCTAAGTGATATTCTGGGTGTGAAGGACCTCTATCCAGCACAACTCTTTTTCGTCCTAATTTCTCTAGTATCTTAAGAAAAAACATATTAATAATAATGCCATAACAGTTTGTCAAAATATATTTAATACATGGAACATAGCCTATAAAAAAAGCCCACAAGTGTGGGCTTTATAGTAAATTGGCATCCCGTAGGGGAGTCGAACCCCTGTTGCCGGGATGAAAACCCGGTGTCCTAGGCCTCTAGACGAACGGGACAGGATAAAAAGTGTATTATATGGAATCGAATAAGATTATCAAACCAAAATTATTTAATTTTTTTCTTAATTCCAGACAAAAAACCCCTCATAAAACTTGCTTCCATTTCATCAGGCTGAAGCCTTGTAAACATTCTTTTAATTCGAGAAATAATTTTTTTTGGATTATCTGGATCTATAACATCAATATCTACAGCGGTTTCAATGAAGTGATCAATTAATCGTTGTAACTGATCAGAATTAACTTCAGGATAATCTCTCCATTCTCTTTTCCTATCATCGGATGACGCTTTTAAAATTTCATAACAAATAATTTGAGCGGACATTGCTAGATTAAGAACTGGATATTTTGGATTTGCAGGTATCTCAATAAGTTTATTTGCAAGTTCCAACTCTTCATTTGTAAGACCCCTATCCTCTTTTCCAAAAATTATTGAAACTTCTTTGTTTGAATTAACTTCATTACAAATATCATTTGCAGCTTGCTCAGCATTCATTATCGGCCACTGAATAGATCTATCTCTTGCAGATGTTGCATAAACAAAGGTGCTATTTTTAATAGCATCTTTTATGGAATCAAAAATGATTGCATTTTCAAGAACATCAGTGGCATTACCAGCAAGTGCAGTTGACTCACCAGATGGAAAAACTCTTGGGTTAACAAGCGATAATCTTTGCAATCCCATAGTCTTCATTGCTCGGGCTACAGAGCCAATATTTCCAGGATGGATAGTATCTACCAAAACTATGTTTATTAAATTTGTTTCCAAAGTCATACAACTATTATCCTCATTTCTATTACAATAGCGACATGTCAAAACAAGCTTTGTTAAATATAAACCTTTTGGCTGCCCGTAAAGGAGCAGCAGAGTTAGAATTTGCTGTAAAAAAAGTACACAGTTTAGATTCATCTAAAGGGACTCCTGATGGATACATAAAAGCAATTGAGAAAAGAGTAGAAGAATTAGTCTTTGAGGAAGTTATGAAATTCCAAAAAGAAGATAATTTTTTAAGTATCCATAAAGGACACATTGTAAATAATTCAAATATTACTTGGGTGCTAAAGCCTATTGATGGAGTTGAAAATTTTATAAATGGTTATCCACACTTTTCTATTTCTTTATGTTCAATGACTGATAATGAAATAACAACAGCTGTGGTCATTGATCCTATAAGAAGAGAAGAATTTTCAGCATCTGTAGGTAGTGGTGCTGACTTAAACAATAATAAAATTCGTGCAAGCAAGCAAAATTCATTAGAGGATGCGATGCTATCTTTTAAGAAATCCAAAAAAAATAGCGAATTCAATTTTGAGAAAGCCTACAAAGAACTCGCTAACCAAAATTTAAATATGCGTGAAAGCGGATGTCTTTCTCTTGATCTCTCATATGTTGGTACTGGAAGATTGGATGGAGTTTGGGGCTATGATGTAAGCCTAATCGATTTTGCCGCAGGAGCTTTAATTGCTCAAGAAGGAGGCGCTTTAGCTAGCAATTTCAATGGAGATCCAAAGTTTTTAATGGAAAATAATATTATTTCTGCAACATCAAAAATATATAAATCTATTCTGAAATCAATAAAGCCAAATTTTACAAATTAAGGCATTCCATCAAAGTCTGCACCTTCAGGTTCAGGAATTGCTAAATCATCTTGAGTTAATGTTAAAGACATTAACATATTTGCAACAACATATATCGAAGAGTAAGTACCAATCACAACTCCAATTATGAGGGCCAAACTAAAGCCTCTTATTAATTCTCCACCAAAAATAAACAATGCAAATAGAACAAGTAATGTAGTAAAAGATGTAACTAGGGTTCTTCCAAGCATTTGATTAAGTGACAAATCAATCATATCCATAGGTTCCAAAACTCTCTCAGTTCTAAAATTTTCTCTTATTCTGTCTGATACAACTATGGTGTCATTAAGAGAATAGCCTATTACTGCTAGCAGAGCTGCAAGGACTGTTAGATCAAAATCCCATGAAAACACTGAAAATATTCCTAGAATTATTACTACGTCATGTGCCAAAGCAGTCACAGCTCCGAGTGCAAACTTATATTGAAATCTAAAAGCAACATACATTAGTATCATAAATAAAGCCACTATCATTCCTAGGCCACCCTGATCTCTTAATTCATCTCCAACTTGTGGGCCAACAAATTCCACTCTTTTAAGCTCAATAGGAATTTCTTGACCGCTTAAAATATTAAATATACTTTCTCCAACAGAACTATTACCACTTTGATCAGCAACTTTAATTAAAACGTCTAAATTGGTTCCAAAATTTACAACTTGTGAGTCAGGATATCCATTGTTATCAAGTTCATTTCTTATTGATTCAAGAGAAACGGGAGATTCATAAGATACCTCAATCAAAGTTCCTCCACTAAAATCAAGGCCTAGACTCAAACCTCTTAAACCTAAAGATACACATGATATAAGAAATAAAGTAATTGAAATAAGCCCAGCTATTTTCCTAAACTTCATAAATTTAAATCTAATATCCATTATATTTTTAATTCCTGAATATTTTTATTGCCGTAAACAAGGTTAACCATCGCTCTTGTACACATAATTGCTGTAAACATAGAAGTAACAATTCCAATAGACAAAGTAATTGCGAAGCCTTTTACAGGACCTGTTCCAATAATATATAGAATTAATGCAGTGATTAACGTAGTTACATTAGCATCAAAAATAGTAACAAAAGCTCTTGAAAAACCATCTCTTATAGCTGACTGAGGATCTTTTTCTTTAAGCTCTTCTCGAATACGAGAGAATATCAGCACATTTGCATCCACTGCCATACCAACAGTTAAAACAATACCTGCCATGCCTGGTAAAGTTAATGAAGCTCCTAAAAGAGACATTATTCCCGTGATTAAAACTAAGTTTAGAATTAATGAAATATTAGCCGCGATACCAAATACTCTGTAATAAAAAATCATGAAAAGAACGACTAATGCAAAACCAATAACAATAGATTTCATTCCTAATTCAATATTTTCTTTACCTAAACTGGGTCCAACAGTTCTTTCCTCTACAAATTTCATAGGAGCTGCAAGTGCTCCTGCTCTGAGTAGTAAAGCTAATTCACTTGCTTCAGCTGGAGAGCCAACACCGGTAATCCTGAAGCTTGTTCCCAACACAGCCTGAACGGTTGCAAGGCTAATTATGTTTTTTTCAATATAAGAAGTTTGTTCAATAACTGACTCACCCATCGCATTTGTTACTAACTCTGATTTAGTTTTTTGTTCTACAAATAAAACACCTAAACGTCTCCCAATATTTCCAGAGGTTGCCTTTTGCATTGCACGACCTCCTTCCATATCAAGAGTTATATTTACTTGTGCGAATCCGCTTTCATCAAATCCTGTATTTGCATTAGTAACTCTATCGCCAGCAACAATAACAGACCTTTCCAAGAATGCTGTTTGAAATTCGTTTTCTTTAAAATTAAATTCTTCTTTTCTTAATGGTGAGGTCCTCGCATTAGCTTCCATTCTAAATTCAAGATTTGCAGTTTTACCTATTATTTTTTTAGCTGCTGTTGGATCCTGAACTCCAGGTAATTGGACAACAATTCTGTTACCACCTTGTCTTTGAACTATAGGTTCTGATACACCTAATTCATTAACCCTATTTCTTAAGGTAATTAAGTTTTGTCCGACTGCATAGTCTCTAATTTCTCTCAAAGCTATATCAGAATATTCAAGCATTAAAACATCTGAACTTGGTCTTTCAGTAATGATGTACTGAACACCATTTATTACAGGGCTATCATCTCTAAATTTTTTTAAACCTTTGTTATAGCTTTGATTATCGCTAAATTTAAAATGAAGCTTTAAATCCTTAATTGAAGATTCATCAAATTTTATTCTCTCTTCTTTAAAGGTTTTTCTATAAGTTTCTAAAAGCAATTCAAGCCTGCCTTGCTGAGCTGTTTCAATATCTACTTCTAGTAAAAAATGAACTCCACCAGATAAATCAAGACCAAGTTTTACAGGATTAGCTCCAAGATCTTTTAACCATTGAGGAGTTGCTGGCTCTAAAAATAAAGCAATTATTACTTTATCTAATAGAGCATTTTGCAATACTGTTTTTGAACTTAGCTGAGTATCAACATCATTAAACTTGATAACAATTTTATTTTCTCTTAAAAAAATGTCTTCATAATCAGTTTTAGATTCTTCAAGTATGTTTTCTAAGTCATTTAATAGCGATTGATCTGCTGATCTACCTGAATCTGTATAAGCGACTTGAATAGATGGTTGTGTGGGATACAAATTTGGAAGCGCATATAGTGATCCAACTATCAACACGACTAGAATTAGCAAATATTGATATATAGAAAATTTATTCACTTAACTACTTAATTGATTCTATCGTGCCTTTTGGCAAGATGTTTGCAATTGCTGATCTTTGAAGTTTAAAAACAACATTTTCACTTACTTCAAGAGATATATACTCTCCTTTAATAGCTTTAACTTTTCCAATTATTCCACTTGCTGCAATTACTTCAGCTCCAATTTCTAGTTTAGAAAGCATTTCGTTGATTTCTTTGTTTCTTTTATTTTGTGGTCTGATTATTACTATATACATGAATAATAGTAAAAACCCTAAAAAAATTAGTGGTGAAAAAAGTGATGGTGCTGCGCCTTCCATAATTTATCCTATATTGGCCCATCGGGCATATCTAAATTTCGTTTATTATAAAAGTCTTTTATGAACTTCGCGAATAAATTATCTTTTATTGCACTTCTAATATTACTCATTAAAGATTGGTAATAAGAGATATTATGATAAGTAGCCAACATTGCTCCAAGCATTTCATTAGTTCTATGTAAATGATTTAGGTATGCCCTGCTGTAATTTTGAGATACTTTATTATTACAATCCACATCGATAGGCTCATCACAGTCTTTATATTCTGCATTTCTAATATTTATTACGCCTTCAGAGGTAAACAATTGTCCATTCCTAGCATTTCTTGTTGGAAGAACGCAATCAAACATATCAATGCCATATCTTACAGCTTCAACAATATCTTCAGGAGTGCCAACACCCATTAGATATCTTGGTTTATTTTCAGGCAACTTATCACACATAAACTCTAATATTTCAGTTTTCTCCTGTTTGGATTCACCTACACTTAATCCGCCAAGTGCAATTCCATCAAAATCAATTTCAATTAATTTGTTTAATGACTCTTCTCTTAAATCTTTGAACATGCCTCCCTGAACAATTCCAAATAATGCTGATTTGGATTTATGCGCTTCTTTGCATCTTTTTGCCCATCTCATAGAAAGTTCCATTGATTTTTTTGCTTCTTCGAAAGTTGAAGGATAATCAGTGCACTCGTCGAATACCATAATAATATCTGAGCCTAGATTCTCCTGAATCATAATTGAATCTTCAGGTCGCATGAAAATTTTTTTACCATCATATGGAGAACTGAACTTAACACCATCTTCAGAAATTTTAGCCAAATCGCCAAGGCTCCATACCTGGAATCCTCCTGAATCAGTAAGAATAGGTTTGTCCCAATTAATAAATTTATGAAGTCCGCCTAAGTTTTTAATCAATTCATCGCCAGGCCTCAGCATTAGATGGAAAGTATTTCCAAGGATTATCTCTGAACCAGTCTCATTTAAGTCTTCTACAGTTAAGCCTTTTACAGTTCCATTAGTGCCAACTGGCATAAATGCTGGCGTATTAATTTTGCCTCTTGATAGTTGTATTTCAGACGCTCTTGCAAAATTGGCTGTATTTTTAGTTTTAAACTTCATTTTTTTTTAAAAGCATAGCATCCCCATAAGATAAGAACCTATATTTCTGTTGAACTGCGATATCATATATTTTTTTTGTATTTTCAAAACCAATAAATGCGGAAACTAACATTAATAAAGATGATTTAGGTAAATGAAAATTTGTTATCAGCATATCTACTGCCTTGAATTCAAAACCTGGATATATAAATAAATCTGTAAAATCTTTGTAACCTTTTTCCTCGATAAATGCAGTTTCTAAAGCTCTAAGAGTTGTTGTTCCAACAGCAAAAATCTTTTTACCATTATTTTTAGCTTGTTTAACTTTATCCACGATCTCATCATTCACTTCAACAAATTCTTTATGAATCTTGTGATCTTGGATATTTTCAGCTTTAACAGGCTGAAATGTCCCTGCCCCCACACTTAAATTAATAGAAATAATATCAACTCCAATATTTTTAATTTTTTTAAGTAACTCATTATCAAAATGTAAGCCTGCTGTTGGAGCAGCAACTGAATTTTGAAAATCTTTATTTTCATATACTGTCGCGTATCTTTTTTTATCTATTTCTTCATCATGTCTTTTAATATATGGAGGTAATGGAACATGTCCAATATCGTTAAAAATAATTGACGGGGATTGAACAAATTTAACGACAAAAAAGTTATCTATGCGGTCAATGCATTTTGCCTCGTATTGATCAAAGAACATTTTAGTTCCTGCTTTAGGAGGATTCCCTGATCGAATTTGAACTAAAGCGTTATTATCATCTAACTCCCTTTCAAGCATTAGCTCAATTGAGCCACCAGATTCTTTCTTTCCATAAATTCTTGCAGGTATTACAGATGTATTATTATTTATCAGTAAATCTCCTTCATCAAAATAATTTGTTATATCCTGAAATGTTCTATGTTCAATTTCATTTAGTCTAACTAAAAGTCGACTTGCACTTCTTGAATCAATTGGATAATGAGCGATTAGCTCATCTGGCAATTCGTAATCGAAATCAGATGTTTTCATGTTGGCTGATTTTAAAATAGATAATACTTGGCTACAATGCTCGTCGAGCCCCATTGGCGGAATTGGTAGACGCGCGCGATTCAAAATCGCGTTCCTTCGGGAGTATCTGTTCGACTCAGATATGGGGCACCAATCTAATAATTACAATTAATATTTAATACAGAAAAAAAATAATTACTTGTCTCTTCATTTGATGTCTCCCACCCAGCATCAGTTACTGATATAAAATCAATGCAAGCTTCATCATCAATATTAATCGGGAGTGATTTCATTAAGTAATCATAATTGTTGCTTCCTGGATCAGGTTTCATTGGCAAATTAGAGTTATCTAATGAGACAAAGTTGCCATTACCATCATTAATTGCAATATGTGCTCCATGATGTCCACTTCCATAATCCCTTGTTGAATGAATAATATCTAGACTTCCATCTAAATTCATATCTCTTAAATAAATATTTCCTTCGCCATGGTGCTGATCTGATCTTGGTTGGAGAGAAAAATTTGAATTGGTCATATCAATTAATTCTCCTGCTCCATTATTTATTAAGATTTGAATATATGCCCCCTCGTAGTATGGTAAATCCCTTGTTATTGCGACCACTACATCAGTAAATCCATCATTATTAATGTCACCAGCTGCTGCATGATTGTATTTATTCTTATCAAAACCAAACGGTCCTGTTGGTAAAACAATTTTTTCCCAGTTCTTTATTTCAGAAGAATTATTGCTGAGAAGAATATATCCTTCATCTGAATCAGACCATGAACTTCTATTATCAAAATTCCAAAAAATAATATCATCAAAAGTATCATTATTTAGATCTGCCAACAATGAGGTCATTGGATTTCCGAATTGATTTTCTCTTTGCCAATCAAGATTTATATATTCGTGAATCTTAAAATTTCCTAAACCATCATTAATATTAAGAATGTTACATGCATATATGTCGATATCGCCGTCTCCATCAGGGTCTCCAGCACTGGCATCATGAGCAAAATTACAGAGTTGGCCCTTGCCATCATTTTTATCTTCTATTTGATTAGAAGCATCATCAAACTTTCCATGAGGATTTGATAGAAGTAATAAATGAGGATATGGATTAATATAATTTTCGGAATAATCTTCTGACCTAAACTGTATACCCATAGAACCAGCAAAAATATCATCTATCCCATCGTCGTTTAAATCCTCAGCAATCATTCTATAAGCAAAGGGATGTGTTGGTTGATTATTGTCTGAATAGATATTCAAATCCTCTTCAAATCTACCTTTGCCATTATTTAGGTAAATATTTATTGGTGCATTAACTTTTTGACCTGGATCAATAGTATGTGGAAATAATGCCCATGCAACTGCAAAATCTTCATATCCATCTCCATTAAAATCACCCTGAATAATATTGTGTGCATCTTGTCCAAAAACTTGATTTTCATATGTTTCACAATCATTGGGGGTTGGATAACATTCTGTTGCAGAAAAAGTTTCATTTATAATTATTCCATCAAAACCAATATCGCTTACTTCAAAAAAATTTGATTTTAATTCACTAATATTTTCAGGGATCAAGCTGTATTTAGTTGGATACTTGTCTACGGTTAGATTTACATAATGCTGAAAAGAAGGACAGGAGTTACTTTGTATGGTTGAAATTTTTAATCTAAAGCTTTCTTGGTCTTTATAAATAATAGGATTACGAAATGTATATTTTTTATAATCCAAAGTATTAATATGATGAATATTATAAATGTCAGAATCTTCCAGTGAAATTTCAAAATTACAACTGTTATTGCTTGATATTATTTCAATAGACTGTTTCTGATAACTTATTGATGGTGAAACTAAACCGTTTACTATAATGTCAATAATTGATAGTTCATTGCTGATTTGAGATGTCCCTCCTGAACCACATGAAGAGATCAAAAGAGTAAAAAATATATAAATATATCGCATTTAAATTGATTATAAGTTTGTTATAAATTAAATCAAAAATATATTAATTAGTAGTAAAACTACATAATATATAGGTAAAAAATACTTTAAAAACAACAAAAAATATATATTTGACTTTATTTACGTTTTTTTTGTTTAATACACTACATCAAGTCGCTTTGCCATAAATTTGGTTAGTTTGGGCACAAACTTTTTCTTACACTTTATGGACGCCCGGCAAATGAACTAAAGGAGAAATTATGAACACTTTAAACAGGGTAGTTCTGTTAACCAGTTTATTCGTTATTGCTTCATGCGGTGGCGGTGGCGGTGGCGGTGGTAATGATTATGAAGATCCACCAGCTACATCAAATACTGGACCAGAAATTACAAATACAGAATTCAATATAACTGTTCAAGAAAACCAAACAACTGCTTTTCAAATTTTCGCTCGTGATTATGATGGCGATACTCTTACATATTCGTTATCGGGAACTGACAGTGCATTAATGAGTGTTTCTTCAAGCGGTTTAGTAACATTTAACACAGCACCAGATTTTGAAAATCCTTCTGATTCGAATGGTGACAATGTTTATATGGTTACGGTAAATGTTTCTGATGGCACGGCATCTACTTCTGCTGACTTTTCAGTCACAGTAACTAATGATCCTTCAGATGATGTTACAACAGAAGGTTTTAATGGAACATTAGTTGCAGCTGGTCCAGTTCAAGGGGCAACTGTATGTATTCAAGTAAATACTGGAAACTGCACTGGAGCTCAATATACAACCACAACTGCACAAGACGGTACTTTTTCATTAACAGTTGACTCAGGCACTACTGGAGTCCTTCGAGGCGAAGGTGGATTTGACCCTGTTACAAATCTTCAATTTGGTGAGGGCAATAGTCTTGCTCTGGGTCAACCTGTTACTGATCAAAATGTAGTTATTTCTGTTATCAGCGAATTTATGAATGAAGGAACTACTACTAACTATGATGCTTATAAAACAAGTTTAGGAATTGATCCATCATTTATGATTAGGTTTGATAATCCATTTTCTAATCTTGATAATGCTGCAAATAATAAAGCAGCTGTCGTTAATACACAGTTGTTTGTTCTTGGTAAGGTATTAGAGTCAATTCACACAATTAATAGTGGTAGTGGCGCTCGCTTTAAAGTTTCCAATGCGATTCTTGCTAGATCAGGAACAGAGACATCTCTTGGTGACACAACTTTTATTAAAGATCTTTTAACAAATTATGACGCTGACTTTTCGCCATCCAGTCAACAATTAATAGATTTATCTTCAGGCATATCTGCTTACATGCAAAAAATAAATGCTAACTCCTCTAATTCACATTCGCATTTCATGCAAGTTGGTATGTCTGAGCTTTCTACTCTTATGAGTGAAGTAATGAGCGGAACAGCCACTTCAACTGAGCTAGATAAATTAGTTTTTAATACAATAGATTGGATTAATGAAGAAACTGCATGGAGTGGAGGTACGATAACTGATAATGAATCAAACCTAAATAAAATGAACTACACACTCTCAAATAACGGAAGCTCCAATTATGTCGTTGATAATATAAATCCTTCAAATACAGAATTCATTATTTATGTGAAAGAAGGAGATGTTATTAAATTTGAAGCTACGACTGCTGTTACTTCAGGTCATCCATTTAAAATGTCTACTGTTCAAAATGCTACAACTTCAGATTCAGGTGAAATTGGAACGGCGGAAGGATGGAATCAAGACACGATGACATTAACAGTTAGCTCGTCAACTCCTGAAACCTTATATCCTTATTGTGATTTTCACTCTGGAATGTATTCACAAGGAAAAATTGTAAAAGTATCTTCATATACTCAAGCGAATATTGATATAACAAGTGTTACTGGCGCTCTTCAAGTTAAAGGAACTGTTGCAACTGGTCCTTTCAAAGGAGCATCAGGTTATACCTATAAAGTATATTTAAATTCTCAGGGTGGATCAGAACATACTCATACTTTTCATGAGTATCCAGGATTAACTTTTTACATGCCTGCTGATCAGGGATATCATGGATCTGAAACATCCAGTACAGATACACCATTTAAAGCAAAATCTCACTATTCAACTACCGGTGACGATAGTATTAGTGATGATTATTAATTTCGTCTAACTGCATATTTAAAATGCGGCTAATTTGGCCGCATTTTTTTAATATCTTCGAAGGTTTTTTGCTAACTTTTTAGCATACTTTTTATAATACTTTATAGCAGAACTGTAATCTTTGGTCTGGTAAGTATCAGCCAAAGAGTATCCATCCCAATAATATATTGTATAAATGTCATCTTTTTTTAATTCTAGTTCAACCGAAGCCGGATCTGCGTTTTCATTTGAATTCTCAAAAATAATTACCTTGTTATCAGAAACTTCACAAGAAGTATTATCTAGGTCACTAAAAAAAGATTTATGAAGATTGTAAAATTTTATCTTATCTTCACTTATGTTTGTTTTGGTCATAAGAATGATGCCTGCCAACTTTAAAAGATCTTAATTCTGAATGCTTTGTTTTTCTTCCCCTAACTCTCTTACGCCACAAATTAAAACTATTTCTATTGAGATTTTCTCTCATGATCTTCACAACTTGATCATGTGATAAATTAAATTGTGATTCAATCGCATCAAATGGAGTTCTGTCCTCCCATGCCATTTCAATAATCCTTGATATATCAGCTTCAGATAATTTCACTTAATTTGATAATAATACTATGTTATTAGCTGCATTGTCATAGGTGAAGTAAGCGTCTTGTAAATGCCTTTTTCCATTAGGTATAAAAGGTTCACGAGCATGAAGAACCCTCAAACTTGCAACTACAAGGGCCTCTCCCCCATTAAGTCTGAAAGTTGAACGATATTTTTTATCATGAACTCTCAATGAAATCTCATGATATGCCTTATAAAATTCTCTTACGCCCTCTTTTCTTGGATTTATCATTTGCATTAATTGATTTGAAAATCTGAAACTTTCAATTGTTCCATCTGTTGCGCACTTAATAAGAGGCGCTTCAGCATATGTTTCATTTTCTTCATCGAACTCTCTAAATGGCACATTAAAATTTTGAAGTATTGAGAAATATTCAGGCATCTCATCTTTTAGATCTTTTGCCACTTGCCAACCGTCAACAATTATAGATTCTCCTCCCTCACATTCATTTTCTAACATATGCAAGACCTGAACGCTTGGTTGTGACTTATAACTTGCAAAGTCATTATGTGGGGGAAGACCTTTTGGTGTATGTGCGACATTATATACATGACCTGTTACTGAAACATTATGAATTCTTTCAAAAAGGACTTCATTAATTGGTCCTAGCCTTTTAGCAAGAAATTCCAAAGAATTAGATTCCTTTGGAGCATCTTTAAGAATAATTACACCAAATGTTACGAATGTTTTAAGAGCTTCAAGTGCTATTTCTTTACTATTTAAAAATTCTGTCCAACTATATTTTTCCGGCTGGAATCCCTCTGGCCATTCGCATTGGTCTGGATAGCGAGGTAAATATGAGTTTTTTATTAGATCTATTGGAATAAATGATTCATGGCCGTCTGGCCAAATAATCTTAATATTATTATCAATTTCTTCTACATGCTCTGGAACTATATCTACAGGAACTGAATGCAATAAAAATTGTTTTTCCTGCGTCTCAGTAATTCTGCATTCGTCGCACTGGCAATTGTCTCTTAGCCATAAAAAAGGCAGATCAAATTTATTTTTTTTTACAGTTAAAATTATTGAATCTTCTTTAATTTCAATCATAGATAAATATCAAATCTAGTTGTTTTACCCAATACCTGATAATTAATATTACTATAGTTTTTTCCGTACTTTAAAGGCCTTTTTAAAATAATTTTTTTGTATTCAAGATCAAAAAAATCCTTAACTAAGTTTTCGCCGCAGTTTGTAAAATTTTCAATCTGCAATATCTTTTTAATATTTTCTAATCTGCCTGATTTTTTGTTTTTTTTATTCAAAGATGGATACATAGGATCCAAATAAATAACATCAAATTCTTTTGACATGCTTTTGTAAACCTCTAATGAATTATCATTTAAAAATATTAAATTTTTTAATTCTGGTATCTTATCTTTAGCTCTTAATATTGCATCCTTAACCAAAGAATAAATAATTTTACTTTGCTCTACAGCAACAACTTTGTGACCCAATGAGAGAAAAATCATTGTATCTGTCAATAAGCCTGCAGTTGAATCAAATATTAATAGTTGTTTATCAGTCTTGCCTAAAGCTTTTCTTAAGTTTCTCTCATGATTAACTCTTTTGAGTCTCCATCCAAGCGTCCCACTCAAAAAATCTACGTGCAAAACTTCTTTTGGATTTATAGAATCTTTTACAAAAGATAGTCCATTTGAGTCGTATACAAAATAATTATTTGCAGTTGGTTTGTCTGTAACTTTTTCTAATTTAGAAAAGTTTGCAAAGCTTTCATATGTTTCTTTGGTGATATCATCCTTGATAAAGATTTGCATCTAAATTATCAATAAAAGTATGCCAAGTAAAAATCTGTATGCAACAAAAGGAATCATTCCTATTTTTTCAACAAGCTTAAGAAATAACTTTATTGTGAAAAAAGCAAAAATCATTGATGTAAAAAAACCGATGCTTATATTAAGTAGGTCAAAACTAACATTTCCATTATTTAAATCAAAAATAAGTAAAGTTAATGCGCCAAGAATAGTTGGAATTGCAAGCAAAAATGCAAATTTTGAAGCATCTTTTAGACTTAATCCAATCAAAAGACCTGCCGTGATTGCTGCTCCAGATCTTGAAGCGCCAGGTATCAAAGCAAAACATTGAAATAATCCAATAAAACATGCGCCTAAGATAGTTATATTAATGAGAGTTTTTTTACCTTTGTTATTTAGATAAGCAAAAAGCAATATTGATGCAAAGATTAAGTTTGAAATTGCAATATCATTAATGCTAAATATCCTTTGGCTAATTAAATCTCTAAAAATAAATCCTAAGATAACTATTGGTATAGTGGCTGTTATTAATTGTATTGCTAAGTTTTTATCTTCATTAAAACTATTAGTTACAAGAAGTGATTTACTCATCAGAAAGATTTGATTTCTAAAATAATAAACTACTGCTATCAATGTTCCGGCATGAACTGAAATATCAAAATATAATCCTAAATCATTTGAACCAAATATTAGTGTTGGGAACAATAAATGAGCAGAACTAGAGATTGGCAAAAATTCAGTTAAGCCTTGAACTAAGCCTAAAATAAAACTCAATAATATATCATTCATTTAATTTTCTAAATTTAATATCTTCTTCATAAGTTGGATTAACATTTTTAGGATCAAATCTTTTATCTGCATCTTCAGCAGATAAAAATTTCTCTTTAGCAATTATTACTAGATCCTCTATATCAAGATTATTTTCAGAATTATCATCAATTGAAATAAGCGGTTTTTTTAGAGCGGTTGCAATACCTTTTAAAAAACTAGCAGTGATTCTTGTAGCGGTAAATGAATTTTGGTTGTTCTCAAATGCAAATAGATCTATTTCACTTAAATTAAATATTTTTTTATGGCCTATGTTATCTAAAAACATGTCCCATTTTGGTCTGTCCTTTCGGTCATGATTCATTGTGAACGAATTAATTTCGTCATTCAGCATTAAACTTATACCTGTTCTATCACCAGAACTTTTTATGGCTAAAATTTTCATATCTATATTTGAGATGATATTGCTGTAAAAACTTCATCTACAGAATTTGAACCATCCACCTTTATGAATTTTAAAAGTCCAGAGTCGCTTTGACCTTTATAAAAAGTTGTAAGAGGTTTTGTTTGTTCATGATATACATCCAATCTCTTTAGGACTGTATCAGGCTTATCATCCTCTCGTTGAACTAGTGGCTCACCTGTTTCATCATCTAATCCGCTATTTTTTGGTGGATTATGATCAATGTGATAATTTCTTCCCGATGCGGGATGGACTCTTCTACCAGACATTCTTTTAACAATGATTTCATCCTCTACAAAAATTTCAATTACATGTGTAAAGTTAATTTTCATGTCAGCAAGCTGCTCAGCCTGTCCTATTGTTCTTGGAACGCCATCAAACAGAGATCCATTTTCACAATCTGGCTTTAGAAGCCTTTCTTGAATTAAAGTGCCAATAATATCATCAGAGACTAAGCCACCAGAATCAAGAATCTCTGAAACCCTTGCGCCTAAGTTACTACCTGATGCAACAGCCTCTCTTAGCATATCGCCAGTACTAATTTTTGGAATATCACACAAATCGCATATCAAATCTGCTTGAGTGCCTTTACCTGCTCCAGGGGGCCCTAATAAAATAATATTATTCATTTTTCTAATACCGCAATAGCAATTGCATAATCTCTTTCATCTGCAAGACTAACATGTGTTTTAGTTATACCCAAGTCACTAATAATTTTCTCAAGTTTGTTAAGTGCATTAAAAATTGGAGCTCCATTTTTATCTCTAAGTATTTCAATATTTTTAAAATGAGTATCATTTCTAATGCCTGTTCCAATTGCTTTTGAAATTGCTTCTTTGGCTGCAAATTGTTTTGAAATATAAACAATTTGTTTTTGATTTGTTAAAGAATCATAAAATTCTTTTTCATTATCACTCAGTATTTTAGATGCAAACTTGTCTAGTGACGTCATGGTCTCAATTCTCTTAATTTCTACTATGTCTGTTCCAATTCCAAATATCATTTTTTTATTGATTTAAAGATTTTTCGACTAGCCAGGTCTTTACCTTCAAGGCAAATACCTATTGCTTTTGTTGTGATTTCTTTAAGATATTTTAAAGGAACATCTTCAAGCTTTCGTTTTTTAATACTCAAAATATCTTTACCCTTGAAACTTGAGCTATTTGATTTCCTAAATCCTCTTTCCGATACAAATACATATGATAATTCTGCTTCAATTGGTTCATTTGAATCTACTTCTGAGTCATAATCAAATCCATATCCAAGCATATCTAGTAAATCTAGCTCAAAATGTCTAAGAGTAATCTCAAGATTATTATTTTTATTAATTTTTTTTAGAAATTCGTCATATAAAACGAACAATTCCTCATGTTTAGCATCTTTTGGAAGAAGTTTCATAAGAAGTTCATTTATATAAAGCAGACTATAGCTCACCTTTGAAAAAGTATTAGAATTACTTGCTAGATCCCTATCAATACTTGTAAGTGTTTTTAATTCAGATCTTCCTGAGTAAATAATTTTTAATTTTTGAAATGGTACTAAATAACCAAAAAATTTAGATTTTGGTTTTTTTGCACCTTTGGCTATAAAAGATATCTTGCCACTTTTTTGAGTAAAAACATCTGCGATAATACTTGTTTCACCGTAAGATCTTTGATGTAAAAGGAAACAATTATCATTGTTACTTTGACTCATAATTGCCTCCAACTCCGAGGCTTTGAATAAAACCTGAGTCTGTGTTCCAGTTCTTTTTAACCTTTACCCAAGTTTTAAGAAAAACTTTTTTATTAATAAGTTTTTCTATATCAGACCTAGCCTGCCTACCAATTTGTTTGAGCACTTCTCCACCAGAGCCAATTACAATTTGTTTTTGTGAGTTTCTATTTACATATATAGTTGCATAAATTTTAGTTAGATCATTTTTGTCATCAATTTTTTCTATTTCAACAAAAGTATCGTGCGGAAGCTCATCTCCAAGCTTTCTGATGATTTTTTCTCTTATTAGCTCAGAAAAAACAAATTTTTGATCATTTTTATGAAAAATTAAGTCATCTGAATAAATATGAGGATTTTGTGGAATATTTTCTTTAATGACGGATATAAGCTGATCTATGCCATCTTTTGTCTTTGCAGAAACCAACATAATTTCTTGAAACGTATGAATTGAGGCAATCATCTCTAGAAATGGAAGCAATTTATTTTTATTTTCAACTTGATCGATTTTATTTATCACGCAAAAGACTTTTTGATTTGTATCTTTCAACTTTTTAATAATTAATTCATCATTTTTGTCAAAACTTAGTCTTTGAATGACAAAAAGAACTAAATCTGAATCCTCAATGATACTTTGCGCTGATCTATTTAGAATTTTATTCATAGTCTTTTCTGACTTGATATGCATTCCAGGAGTATCAATAAAAATCATCTGTTTATTTTTATGGGTTTTGACTCCAAGAATATTATTTCTTGTAGTTTGAGATTTTCTTGAAGTGATAGACACTTTTTTTTCTAGAATTGCATTGAGAATTGTAGATTTACCAACATTAGGCTTACCTATAATTGAAATATAACCACAATATTCTTTAGGCATTATTCTTTTTAAGATGCGATAAGGCTTCCTTAGCAGCTGCGATCTCAGCCTGCCTTTTAGAATTCCCAGAAGCCTCAAATAGACCTTCAGGTAATTCGAGTCTGCAATCAAAGCCGCTATTAGATTCGCTTGTTATGTATATAGGGAGTTTTAACTTTTTTGATTGAAGCAGTTCCTGCAATTCTGTTTTAGAATCTCTAAACTCTTGATCTGCTTCAATAATTGATAGCTCTTTAGAAAATAATTTTAAGATAAAGTTTTCTACACTATCCCAATTGCTATCAAGAAATACTGCTCCAATAATAGATTCAATTGATCCTTCTAAAATTGAGAATTTTCTGTTATCTGATAAATTTGCAGTGCCTTTAGATATTTCAATATATTGAACTAAATTTAATTCAGATGCTTTTTTTGAAAGAGTTTCTCCTTTGACAATAAATGATCTCATTCTTGTCAATAATCCCTCTCTTTCATTAGGAAATTTTAAAAAAAGATATTTCGATATAGACGAATTCAGAATTGAATCACCTAGATATTCTAATCTCTCATTATTACTTTTATTATTGAAGCTTTTATGAGTTAAAGCTAACTTTAATAGATTAATGTCTTTAAATTCGTAATTGATGCTTTTCTGAAGATCTTTTAATGACATTAGTTAATTTTCCCAGCTTTCTCAAATGATGGTAGGCAAAACCAACACTCCCAAGTCATCCATAGGTAATCTGCCCTGCCAAAGAAATTTTCTCTTGGAACAAATCCAACATCTTTAGTGCTGTCATTAGAATTATCTCTATTATCGCCCATTACAAAATAATGGCCTTCAGGTACAGTCCATTCTTGAGGGAACTGATTATTTTGTCCTCTTGTATTCCTAATAACATAGCTTGCTTTTCCAATATTTTCTGAATACAAGTCCCCGATAGCCTCTGATTCTCTGGTTTCAATAGTTCCATTACTAAGTCTATATCTTTTTTTTAAGATAATTTCTTCAGATTCAATAAATTTTCTATCTAAAGCTTCTCCATTTATATAAATTTGCTTGTTAATAATTCTTACTACATCTCCAGGCATTCCAATTAGTCTTTTAATATATGGAACAGGATTGTGTTTTGGAATAATTACAACGGTATCTCCATACTGTGGATCTTTAACAAAAAATTTTGGCATGCCTATTCTTTGCACCTTAAGACCATATGCAAATTTATTTACTAATAAAAAATCTCCCTTCTTTAACTGAGGCTCCATTGATCCCGATGGAATTTGATATGGCTCATATAAGAAAGTTCTCAAAATAAAAATCAAAAATATTGGTATGAAGTAGCCTCTTGAGGTTGAGACTATTTCTTTATTTTTTAAAAGATAACCAATTATTATTATTATCAAGGATATTAAAGATCCAAAAAGTAAAACAATACCCAAGTCACCTGAGTTATAAAAAATACTCAGTAATAAAGCTAAACCAGATATAAGAGAAATAGACGAAATATACCTTACAACAAAAGGCTCTACTTCATTTTTTTCAATAGTGAATTTTATCCAACTAAAAAGGCAAACGGCCATGCCTATAAATCCTAAAATAAATAGTGGATCAGTTAACATTTATTGCTCCGAGTTAAAATAATTTAAAAAAGCGTCTTGAGGTATTGATACTTTTCCAAGTTGTTTCATTTTCTTTTTACCTTGCTTTTGTTTTTCTAACAATTTCATTTTCCTAGTAACATCACCACCATAAAGCTTAGCAGTTACATTTTTTCTATAAGCTTTCACCGTCTCTCTAGATATAATTTTAGCACCAAGCGCTACCTGTATAGGAACATCAAACATTTGTCTTGGAATTAATTTTTGAAGATTCTTTGCTATTTCTCTGGCTTTTGATGTAGAAAATGATTTATGTACAATCATTGATAACGCATCGATCTTATTATTATTTATTAGAACATCGATCTTGGTTAAATCTGACTTTTGAAAGCCTAATAGAGAGTATTCTATTGAAGCAAAACCTTTAGTCGAAGATTTAATTTGATCAAAAAAGTCAATAATTACTGAAGACAATGGCATTTCAAACATAATTGAAACCTGATTACCAAAATATTTCATATCTTTTTGAGTGCCTCTCTTTGAGGTACATAATGTAATAATATTTCCGACATATTCATTTGGAGAAATGATTGTGATATTCACTATAGGCTCCCTGATTTCATCTATTTCGTTAGGAGTTGGCAGTTGGGAGGGGTTATCACACTTTAAAATCTCTCCATCAGTTTTTAATACCTCATACTCCACTGAAGGTGCTGTTGATATTA
The DNA here is from genome assembly GCA_902547695.1 of uncultured SAR86 cluster bacterium. Lineage (GTDB taxonomy): Bacteria > Pseudomonadota > Gammaproteobacteria > Magnimaribacterales > D2472 > SAR86A. Next base: position 47,505 of record CACCOR010000007.1, read on the forward strand.
AATCAAGATCATATTCTCTCTCAAGTCTCTCTCGAACAACCTCCATATGGAGTGTGCCTAGAAAACCGCATCTAAAACCAAAACCCAATGCATCTGAAACTTCGGGTTCATATATTAAAGAACTATCATTTAATACTAATTTTGATAAAGCATCTCTAAATTTTTCATAATCATCTGAGTTAAGTGTGAATAAAGATGCAAAAACTTTTGGATTTACTTTTTTAAAGCCCGGTAAAGCATTAGTAGACTCATCATTGAAATCAATTAAGGTATCACCGACCGGAGCTCCCTTAATATCTTTTATTCCTGCAACTAGATATCCTACTTCACCTGCAGAAAGTTCTTTTTTTGATACCTTTTTAGGAGAAAAAATTCCAATATCATCAACGATATGTGATTGACCATTTGAGTGAATTTGGAACTTTTGACCTTTTTTAATAGTTCCATTATTAATTCTTATCAATGAAACCACTCCTAAATATGAGTCAAACCAAGAATCGACTATCAACGCTTGTAATTTTGCATTAGGGTCGCCTTCAGGACCTGGAATCTCATCTACCAATTTTTCTAATAAATCATCTATTCCAACACCAGTTTTTGCGCTAACCAAAGGTGCCTCAGAAGCATTAATACCAACCATTTCCTCAATCTCTAATTTCACTCTTTCTGGCTCAGCTTGAGGTAAATCAATTTTATTGATAACTGGAACAACTTCTAGTCCTTCTTCAACAGCGGTGTAACAATTAGCTAGTGTCTGAGCCTCAACACCTTGGGATCCATCAACAACCAAAAGAGCACCTTCACAAGCAGATAGTGATCTTGAAACTTCATAAGAAAAGTCAACATGTCCTGGGGTATCAATAAAATTTAAAAGATATTCCTCGCCATCTTTCTTATATGTAAGAGATACTGCTTGAGCTTTGATCGTTATTCCACGCTCTCTTTCAATGTCCATGGAATCAAGGATTTGGTCAGCCATTTCTCTTGATGAAAGTCCTCCACAAACCTCAATTAATCTATCAGACAGTGTCGATTTACCATGATCGATATGTGCTATAACTGAAAAATTTCTAATGTTCTTCATAATTTGCAGCTATTTTACAAGCAAACTGCAAAAATAAGTAAAGAATAGTATTTATTAATTGAGTGTTACTGAGCGAATAAGCCTAGTGCCATTTCTTATTAAATGAATGGCTATCTTATTATTGGAAGAAAAATTACTCAGCGCTTGATTAAATGAATCTACATCATAAACCATATATTTTTGCCCCTTATATTGGATCATAGTGATTACATCGCCACGATTAACTTTTCCTGATGCTGCTGAGTTAGGATTTACTCTAGAAACTATTACACCTTCTGGCATATTTGTCATTGAAGGATTGTCTCTATCAATATCAGCAACTTTTAATCCAAGAGGATCTGATGATTGTTGTGTTTTAGCTGGAATAAATTGCTCACTAGTTATTGGGAGTTCGCCTAATACAAAATCTAAAGTTATTTCTTTTCCATCTCTAATAACTTTTGCTTTTGCTGAAGAATCAGGCTTAATCTGGCCGACAACATGCGGAAGATCAGAACTGAACTTAATTTCTTTACTATCAAATTCAATTATTACATCTCCAGGAACCAATCCTGCATTGTCAGCTGATTCTCCTTCTTCTACATCATTAATTAGAGCTCCATAAGGCTTGTTCATACCTAAAGCATCTGCTAAATCACTATCAACTTCGCTCATTCTTACTCCTAAGTAGCCCCTTGATACTTCGCCACTGTTAATGATCTGGTCTGCTACATCCAAGGCTACATTTATAGGAATTGCAAACGCTAAACCTTGATATCCACCACTCCTTGAGTATATTTGAGAGTTGATGCCCACAACATCCCCATCGAGGTTAAAAAGCGGTCCACCAGAATTTCCTGGATTTATAGCAACATCGGTTTGAAGAAATGGAACATAATTACCAATATTATTATTTTGAATACTTCTTCCCTTAGCGCTTACGATTCCAGCCGTAACTGAAAAATCAAAGCTAAATGGTGATCCAATAGCTATTACCCAATCGCCTACATTTAATTTATCGCTATTGCCTACATTAACAGCAGGTAAATCTTTTCCATCTACCTCTAGTACAGCAAGGTCTGACAATGGATCAACGCCAACAATCTCCGCTTTGTATTCACGCCTGTCTGATAGGGAAACAACAACTTCGGTTGCATCTTCAACAACATGAAAATTGGTAAGAATATAGTTACTTTTAAGAATAAATCCTGAGCCAAATGAAACTGATTCTCTTCTTTGTTGAGGCATTTCACGAAAATCTCTAGGAATTCCGAATCTTTCAAGCATTTCATCAGGTATGCCACCGTAACCAAAAGAAGATCTTTGCGAAATCTCTTTCTTAGCTGAGATATTAACAACTGCAGGAGCAGATTGATCAACTAATTCTGAAATATTGTCTGGAAGTTGAGCATAAAGACTTGAAGAAGATGCAAGAATAATGATTAAAAAGCTTTTTATTAATGTTTTCATAAGTTTAAAGGTGTTATCTATCTAATGATTTAGCAATTTCTATAGCTGATGTTATAGATATATTGCCATATAGTGTTACTACTTTTCCATTTTCAAGTGGAACGAGATAAATCATTTTATTTCCATGTTTCCAATATCTCACTTTTTTAAGACCAAAATCTTTATTTTCAATACGTAACTGAAATTTTTCTTTTCCTTTTATATATGAGATGCCATCACTCGTATTGATATTAAATCCAACATTTCTTAAATCAATTTGACTTGATGAATTCATATAATTTGGATCATTTAAGACCTTCATAACATGGTCAGTTATATATTCCTCAGATCTTTGAGCAATTAATTGTGCTTCTTTACTATTTATCGCAGAAGATATTTGATTCGTAGAATCGATATTTTCATTCAGTCTGGAGAAATCTGAATAATTCATAAATGTAAGAGTTAGTAGGACTGTTGCTGCAGCAGTAAGCCCATTAGAAAGCCAAACGTTAGAGAAAATGTTCTTAAATGAGTGTTTGTGAACAGTTTTTGGTTTTAATTTACTAGATCCTTGATTAACGGCGACATTTATAAGACTGTATAAAGATAATTGCTTTTGCATGTCTTTATTGCTGTTAACAATTTCAATCAATTCATCAATTTCTGAGCTATCTAGCTCTCCGTCGTACATTGCAGAAATTTTTTCTTTGATATTATTCATTATTAGTTATTTCCTTTTCCATAAACTCAACTATTAATTCTCTAGCTCTAAAAATTCTAGAGCGAACTGTTCCTATTGGTGTTTCAGTAATTGCAGCAATATCTTCATAGCTCTTTCCCTCTGATTCTCTTAGTACAAATGCAGTCTTCAGTGATTCAGGCAATGAATCTATAAAATTACTTATCTCCTCTAGTGATTCATTATGAATTACAGCTGATTCAATATCATCAAAAGAACTAACGTCTATTTCTGCATCTTCAATTGAAGTATTTATTTTTTGTTTTTTAAATCCTGAGCTTGTAACAAAGTTTTTGGCTAGATTAATGGCAATTCTGTAGACCCATGTAAAAAAAGCACTATCTCCTCTAAATGTATCGAGTTGCTGCCAAACTTTGATGAAAGTTTGTTGTGACAAATCTTCAGAGTCCTCTTTTGATTTAATAAAAGAAAAAATAGAAGCATAAACTCTTGGATAATACTTGTTCATCAGAATATTAAATGCTCCATGATTGCCTTTTTTTGCCTTATTTATTAATTCGGAATCAACATCACGTGAATTTTCTTTCATATAAATATGTTTCCTATTTTTCTGACAAGTAAATTCCCTAAAAGTTTCCTTGTTCCGTAAAATTTTTTAAATTTTTAATAATAAAACTTTCGTGATCTTTATTACCTATGGGATGATTCTTAAAAATAAAGTCATATAGTTTTTGATCATCATAATCTAGTATCTCATCAAATAGAGATAAATCGTTATTACTGAGATTTTTTATAGAATTTTTTGAAAACTCTCTTAAAAGTAAGTCGATTTCTCTCATTCCTCTTCTACATTTCCACTTAATTCTGTTTATTTCGTTGCTCATTGGTTAAAATAAAGTTTTGTTTCATAATTTTACTTGAAAATAGACACTGATAATAACCTTATAATCCCAGGATCACTTGAAATAAGTGACTTGAAAGCTATAAAAGTTGTAGGAGAACTCAATAAGGTTGAAGATTTCCTTCAAGGACAGCTTACATCCGATATAAGTCTACTAAATAATGGCGCGTCTCAATTGTCTTGCATATGTGATCACAAGGGTCAGGTTATGGCGGATTTTATTGTGTTAAAGCAAGATAATGAGTTTTTTATAATAATTCAAAAAGATTTCATTAGTATTTTTACAGGTGAGTTAGAGATCTTTGCAAAGTTTGGATCTGTGAGCTTTGATGTTTGTGATCATAAGATTATTGGTGAGATATATAATAAAGGCGATTCAGATAATTTTTACTACTCAAATGATGAGTTTGAATTGAACTTACACCTTAAAAAATCAAATTATAAGAACAAAAATTCTATTAATTTAGATATGTGGAATGCTGCCAACAAAATATTGGGTATTTTGCATCTTAATAAATCTGATTCTGGTAAGTTTAGACCGCTTGAAATAAATTTTGATAAGCAAAGGGTCTCTTTTGAAAAAGGATGCTTCAGAGGGCAAGAGATTGTCGCTAGGATGAAATATTTGGGTATTGATAGGAGAAGATTTTGTACTTTTATAGTTAAAAATGATTTTGTTGAAAATAATCTTATTAAATCTATTGGAGAAATTATTAATTTAGATGATAAGAAAATCTTTAATGGAATTGTAAAAAAAGATGATATTGAAGAAGTGAAGAAAATTTCTGGAATTATTTCAATTTTATAAAATCACCAAATAATTTTATCTAAATTATGTTTTTCTAAATATTTATTACATTGTGAAAAATGTTTTGAACCAAAAAAACCCCTGTATGCAGATAATGGTGATGGATGTGCAGACATTAAAATTAAATTATGTTTGCAATCAATAAATTTTAAATATTTTTTAGCATGATTACCCCATAAAATAAAAACTATATTTCTTTTGTTTTGCAAAACTTTTAAAGTTTCTCTAATAAAAATTTCCCAACCAATATTAGAATGTGATCCAGGTTTTGATTCTTCAACAGTCAAAGATGAGTTCAGTAACAGGACGCCTTGTCTTGCCCAGCTTTTTAAACAACCATCACGATTTTTAGATTTACCAACATCATTTTCTATTTCTTTATAAATATTTTTCAGAGAAGAAGGTATTGGTTTATTTGGCCTTACAGAAAAAGCTAATCCATTTGCAACACCTTTTTGAAAGTATGGATCTTGCCCAAATATCACCACTTTTGTTTTTGAAAAAGAACAGTATTTGAATGCGTTAAAGATTTCATTGTAAGGTGGACAAATAGTTTTATTTTTTTTAATTTCTTTAGTTATAAATTTAATTGGGGGATCAAAAAGTGAAGAAAATGTAGCCTTTTCAAATAAATTTTTCCAATGTTCTGGTAAATGTGAATCAATGTTTTTTTTGTTCATTTTTGTTATAAATTTTATCCACAGAAACTGTGGATAAAGTTATGGATAACTTTATTTATACCATATTAAGTGGCTTAAAATAAGGGTTTTATCTAAGTTGTATAAATTTTGTACAAAAAACATAAAAATAACCTTATATCAGTAGTTTAGGTATTTTTTATAAATTATATGTATAAAATTTATAACAAAATAAAGACCTCCCAATAACACTCTTTTATTCTGTTGACAAGTATATTTTTAATAAAGTTATAAAAATTAAATATTAAGACAAATGTTTTTATTAGATTTGGACTTATTTAGCAAATTCTTACACTAAAAACTCTTTTCATTTTTTTTATATTGTCTATTAGTTTCTTTGATGGTTCTAGCTGAAGATCAATCAAAGTTATAGCAATTTCATTTCTACTCTTGTTAATCATGTCAGCAATATTAAGATTTTCTGAAGCAATTTCTCCAGTTATACGACCTATTACTCCAGGCTCATCTTTATGAACTATAACTAGCCTATTTTCTGTTGTCCTTCCAAGTTTAACTCTCGGAAAATTAACAGAATTTATTATTTCTCCATCTTTTAAAAATCTATTTGCCTGTTCTGCTGCCATGATTGCACAATTAACTTCTGCCTCTTGAGTGCTTGCACCAAGATGAGGCATTAAAATAACATCTTCATGTTCATTTGATCTTTTTATCATTTCTGGTGTTGGAAAATCAGTCACAAAGCAACTGATATTTTTATTTGTGAGAGCTTCTAAAACATCTTCGTTATTTACGATAGCTCCCCTTGATAAGTTAATTAACTTTGCTCCTTTTTTTATATGCTGAAGGTTATCTTTTGCAATTAAGTTTTTTGTATCATCTACCAAAGGAACATGAATTGAGATGTAATCAGAATTAGATAATAGATATTTTAAATCGTCTGCTTTCTCAACTTCTTTTGGTAATTGCCAAGCAGAATCGATAGAAATATTTGGATCATATCCAATAATTTTCATTCCCATGCTCTCAACTGATTGGGCTAAAAGAGATCCAATTGATCCTAATCCAATTATTCCAATTGTTTTACCTTTTAACTCACTCCCTTTAAACGTTTTTTTATTTGATTCAACTAGATTAGTTACATCATTGCTATTTGTTTCTTCAATATTTTGTGTAAATTTGTGGCCTTGAATAATGCCTCTCGAAGATAACAACAGCCCACATATAACAAGCTCTTTGACTGCATTAGCATTTCCTCCTGGAGTATTAAATACTACAACACCCTTTTCGGTAGCCATGCTTAAGGGAATATGGTTAACACCTGCACCTGCTCGACATATACATTTTAGTGATGGATTAAAGTCTTTCTCAGTAAGATCATGACTTCTTATAAGAAGTGCGTCTGGATCGTTCTCATTTTCTTTAAACCCATTGTCTTTTAGACAATTTATTCCTTGCAGAGCAATGTTATTAAAGATTTTATATGTATACATTTCGATAAGATTAATAAAAACAATAGTAGAAAAACAGAAGCATTATATACAAAATTGACATATATTAACTGTACATATGAGTATTCACATTAATAATTTAACTTTTTCTCATGATGATTCTCCGTTATTGCATGATTTATCTTTCTCAGTTGAAAAAAATCAAATTGGTTTCGTGTCAGGCAGAAGTGGAATTGGTAAAAGCACACTCTTTAATATAATTGCAGGACTCATTCTGCCTGAAAATGGCAAAATAATGCTTGATGATATTCTTCTCAATGATAAAAATTTCGCACTAGAAACTGAAAAAAGGAAAGTTGGTTATGTTTTTCAAGATTTTGCACTATTCCCTCATATAAATGTTAAAAGAAATATTCAATATGCAATTTCTTTCGAAGTTAGTGAACTTTTTGATGAATTAATATCAAAACTGGGTCTACTTGAGCTTTTAGATAAAATGCCCCATGAATTATCTGGTGGTCAACAACAAAGAGCGGCTCTGTTAAGAGCTATTTTAATGAAACCAAGAATTCTTCTCTTGGATGAGCCGTTTTCGAATCTTGATAAAGATAATATTATTGCTGTTCAAAAAATAATTATTCAAATCATAAGTTTATTTGATATACCTTGTCTATTAATATCTCATGACATTCAATCAACTCAAAATTTTCCAATAGACAAAGAAATTATAATCAGCTAGTTTTTAGTGATTTTTCAACGTATGATTTCCAATCATTAAAAGCACTATCATAAGTTTTTGTTAATTCAGTATTTGGTGTAAAAACATTCACATCATCATTTTTTACATTATTAATACTCAATCCAGATGCAAGCATGCTAACTTTACACGCGCCAATAGCAGTTGATTCAACATTTTTTGGTTGAATGATTTTTTTATTAAGAGTGTCTGCAAGAAGTTGACAAAATGAGTTATTTTTCACCATGCCGCCATCTACTGATAGATTTGTTATTTGAATATCATACTCTTGCAAAATGGAAGTAATTTCTTTAGTTTGAAAAGAAATTGAGTGAAATGCAGCAGTTACCATATCTTCGATTGAGGAATCCTGAGTAAGACCATAAAAACCTCCTCTGATATCCGAATTCCAATGAGGAGCACCCAAACCATTGAAAGCTGGCAAAAAAAGAACATTATTGCTATTTCCTTTCTTATTAAGATATTTCTCGCTATCTTTAGCGCTTTCAAAAAATTTCATTTTATCTCGTAGCCATTTAATTATAGTTCCTGATGAGTAAATGCTACCTTCAATAGCATAATGAACTTTATCATCTAATTTATATGCCACTGTTGTTAGCAAACCCTCATCAATATTTAAGGGCTTTTCTTCTGTATTTACCATTAAGAAGCAACCCGTTCCATATGTAGATTTCATATCGCCATTTTTAAAGCAACCTTGTCCAACAAGAGCTGCTTGCTGATCTCCAATTACACCTCTAATGGGAATCTCGCAATCATTTATTTTTAAATTACCAAAATCGCCATCACAACTTAACACTTCAGGCATCATGGTTTTCGGTATTTCAAATAATTCCAATAGCTCATCATCCCATTCCATGCTTTTTATATTGAAAAGCAATGTTCTTGATGCATTTGTAACATCTGTGAAATGATTCTTTTCTTTAGAAAGCATATAAATAAGATATGAATCAACAGTTCCAAACATTAACTCACCTTTACTCGCTTTTTCTCTTGCGCCGTCAACATTATCTAGAATCCACTTAATTTTTGTTGCTGAAAAATATGGATCAAGAAGTAATCCTGTTTTTTCTTTTATGACTGGTTCATGGCCATTTGATTTCAGATATGAGCAGTATTCATGTGTTCTTCTATCTTGCCAGACAATTCCAGGATAAATTGCTTCACCAGTTGATTTTGACCAGACTATTGTCGTTTCTCTTTGATTTGTAATGCCACACGCTTCAATACCTATATCAGCGCTTACAACTTTGTTAAGTGTATTTGTAACTGTTTCTATTATTTTCTTTGGCTCTAACTCTACCCAACCATCTTCAGGATAAGTAAGGTCATATTCTTCTTGCGCATCTGTCACTAAATTTAAATTTGCATCAAAAATTATTGATCTTGAACTTGTGGTTCCTTGATCTATTGATAAAAAGTTTTTCATATCATCACTCCAATACTAATTATCCACAATTTATACACTTATTTCCAACAGTATAAAAACACCTTTTATACACTATATTGTGTTTTTTTACTTGATTCTTTATCCACAACAAGTATAGTTAGTCGGTAGGAGAAAAAATTTACGTTACTGCAGAATTACTTAAATTTTTCCAAAAAAAGAAACAATAAAACTTTTGATAAAAGAAGATGATTAGCGGATAAAGAAAAAATGGAAGTTCAACAACAAAATCAGAAAGAAAATATTAATCAATCTATAAGCGAAATAGAAACAACAGCACCAGGCAAACTAAGAGTCATAAAAAGAAATGGGAAAGTTGTTCCTTTTGAGGACGACAAGATAAAAGTGGCTATAACCAAAGCATTTTTAGCTATTGAATCTGGAAATGCAGCAGCAAGCGAAAGAATACATAAAAAAGTTGGTGAACTTACAGATGCTGTTGTTGAAGTTTTTAAAAGACGAATGCCCTCAGGAGGAACCCTTCATATAGAAGAGATACAAGATCAAGTAGAACTTCAGCTCATGAGGTCTGAGGAACTTGATGTTGCAAAAAGTTACATACTATATAGAGCAGAAAGAACACAAGAAAGAAAAAAAGAAAAGGTTGAAATAGATCTACCTGATGTTCCTAGTATAAATATTACAAAAAGCGATGGAAGCCTGGTACCTCTTGATGTGGAGAAAGTTGCAGGATTGATAAGTGATGCGTGTGAAGACTTGGAAGAAGTATCAGTTAATGAGGTTTTAGATGAAGCTTTAAAAAATTTATACGATGGAGTGTCAATTTCAGACATGAGAACAAGTCTTGTTATGTCAGCAAGAACAAAGGTTGAGAAAGAACCTAATTATTCATTTGTAACAGCAAGAATACTCATGGATCAAATAAGAAGTGAAGCATTAAATTTTCTTGGTGTTGCTGAAGAATCAACATATCAAGAAATGGAATCAAACTATCCAAAAGCATTTAAGGCGTATATAGATAAAGGAATAGAGCTTGATATATTAAATCCTGAACTTAAAACCTTTGACCTTGAAAAGCTTGGAAAGGCAATAGATTTTACAAGAGATAATCAATTTACGTATTTAGGCCTTCAAACTCTTTATGACAGATATTTTATTCATTGTGATGACGTAAGATATGAGCTACCTCAAGTGTTTTTCATGAGAGTTTCAATGGGACTTGCCATAGAAGAAGAAAACAGAGAAGAAAGAGCAATAGAGTTCTACAAGCTTCTTTCTAGCTTTGATTACATGAGTTCTACACCAACTTTATTCAATTCTGGAACAAAAAGACCACAATTGTCTTCATGTTATTTAACAACAATACCCGACGACTTAGATGGTATTTTCTCAGCAATGAAAGATAATGCATTATTGTCAAAATGGGCTGGAGGCCTAGGTAATGATTGGACTCCAGTAAGGGCGATGAACTCTTATATCAAAGGAACAAATGGAAAAAGTCAGGGCGTGGTTCCCTTCTTAAAAGTTGCAAATGATACTGCTGTTGCAGTAAATCAAGGCGGTAAAAGAAAAGGTGCTATGTGTGGCTATTTAGAGACTTGGCATTTGGATATTGAAGAGTTTTTAGAGCTTAGAAAAAATACTGGTGATGAAAGAAGAAGAACTCATGATATGAACACTGCAAATTGGGTGCCTGATTTATTTATGAAAAGAGTTGAAAAAGACGAAAACTGGACACTTTTTTCACCTGGAGAAACACCAGAACTGCATGATCTAATTGGTAAAGCTTTTGAAGAAAAGTATGAAGAATATGAAGAAAAGGCAAAAAATGGTGAGATGGATCAATTCAAATCTGTTCCGGCAAAAGAGCTATGGAGAAAAATGCTTACGATGTTATTCGAAACAGGCCATCCTTGGATTACATTTAAAGACTCCTGCAATCTAAGATCACCACAACAGCACTCAGGAGTTGTTCATTCATCAAATCTTTGCACCGAGATCACCCTTAATACAAGTGCAGATAATGAAATTGCTGTTTGTAATTTAGGCTCTGTTAATCTTGCAAATCATATGAAAGATGGGAAGCTTGATGAAGAAAAGATTAAGCGTACTGTTTCTACAGCTATAAGAATGTTAGATAACGTAATAAACATTAATTATTATTCTGTTGATACTGCTAAAAATTCAAACTTAAAACACAGGCCAATAGGGCTTGGTCTTATGGGTTTCCAAGATGCACTTTATTTACAAAATATACCTTACTGCAGCGAAGAGGCTGTAGAGTTTGCAGATAGAAGTATGGAACTAATAAGTTATAACGCAATATATGCCTCAACAGAGCTGGCAAAAGAAAGAGGCGCATATGAGAGTTTTGACGGTTCCTTATGGAGCAAGGGGATACTTCCAAAGGATTCATTAAATATTCTTGAGGAAAACAGAGGAAGTGAGTATTTAAATGTTGACAGATCTGAAACATTAGACTGGGAGACACTAAGAAAGAAAGTTAAAAAAGATGGGATGAGAAATTCAAATGTTATGGCAATCGCACCAACAGCTACCATTTCGAACATAACTGGAATAACACAATCAATTGAGCCTACATATCAAAACTTATATGTAAAATCTAACCTGTCAGGTGAGTTTACGATTGTAAACCCTCATCTTGTAAGAAAATTAAAAGAATTGGATTTATGGGATGATGTAATGATTAATGACCTGAAATATTTCGAAGGAAGCTTATCGGAGATTTCAAGAATACCTGAAGACATCAAAAAGCTATTTTCCACTGCATTTGAGGTTGAGCCAAGGTATATCGTTGAATCTGCTAGCAGAAGACAAAAATGGATAGATCAAGCTCAATCACTAAATTTATATATTGGAAATGCTGATGGTAAAAAGCTAGACATAACATACAGAATGGCATGGTATTCAGGTTTAAAAACAACCTATTATCTAAGGTCGATTGCAGCAACATCAACAGAAAAATCTACAGTTCAACAGGGTAAATTAAACGCAGTAAGTTCTGATGCAAGTCAGACTTCAACAAAGGAGCTCGGTGCACCTGCACCAGTTCCAACAGCATGCTCACTGGATGATCCAGATTGTGAAGCATGTCAATAAATTAAAAGGAGAAAGAAATGTTAAATTGGGATGAATACGGAAAAGATGAAAATTCCTCACCTCCGGTTGTATCAGAGCCAAAAACTGAAGTGGTTGATCAAACTACTGAGGTTAAACAACCTGAACCTCCTCAGCCAGCTGAATCTGCAGTATCTACCGAACCATCTAATATTGGTGAAGGATCTAGAGCAGAAGCAGCTCGTAAAGCTGTAAATAGCCTAGATGAAACAGCTGGCAACGAGGAACTTGATGAAATGATGGCTAATGCAGGTCGAGTGCAGGTTGATCAAAAAATGATGATTAATTGTAAAGCTGACCTAAATCAATTAGTACCATTCAAGTATGATTGGGCATGGCAGAAATATCTTGATGGAAGTGCGAACCACTGGATGCCACAAGAAATAAATATGACAAATGATATTGTCTTATGGAAATCTGAAGACGGATTAACAGAAGATGAGAGAGTAATTGTAAAAAGAAACTTAGGCTTCTTCTCAACAGCAGATTCTCTTGTTGCAAATAATCTTGTGCTTGCGCTATATAGGTTAATTACAAATCCTGAGTGCAGACAATATATACTCAGACAAAGCCTTGAAGAGGCAATTCATACTCATGCATATCAGTATTGTATTGAATCTCTAGGAATGGACGAAGGGGAAATATTCAATATGTATAGAGAAGTTCCATGCGTTGCAAGAAAAGCATCATGGGGCCTTAAGTACACTCAAGAAATTTCTGATCCAGACTTTAAAACAGGCACTGTCGAAACAGATAAGCAACTACTAAAAAATCTCATAGCATTTTACTGTGTTTTAGAAGGCATTTTCTTTTATTGTGGTTTTACACAGATTCTTTCCATGGGTAGAAGAAATAAAATGACAGGAACAGCAGAACAGTTTCAATATATCTTAAGAGACGAATCTATGCATGTAAATTTTGGTATCGATGTAATTAATCAAATCAAAATAGAAAACCCTCATTTATGGGATGATCAGATGAAAGCTGATGCGGCGCAGATGATTCTTGAAGGAACTGAGTTAGAGATTCAATACGCAAGAGATACTATGCCAAGAGGTGTATTAGGAATGAATGCATCTATGATGGAAGAGTATCTAAAATTTATTGCAAATAGAAGACTCACACAGCTTGGTCTAGATGAAGAGTTTACTGGAGTATCAAATCCATTCCCATGGATGTCAGAAATTATTGATTTAAGGAAAGAGAAAAATTTCTTTGAAACAAGAGTTACTGAATATCAGGTTGGCGGTGCATTAAACTGGGAATAAGACTTGAAGCTTTATTCAAGCCCAGTTGCTCCTAGCCCGAGAAAGGTTCTTATCTTCATTGCTGAAAAAGGTATTACAGATATAGAAGTTAAGAACCTTGATATAGGTAAGCTAGAGCACAAAACACCAGAATATAAAAAAATTGCTCCCAATTCTCGTATACCTGCACTCGTTTTAGATAATGGAGAAGTAATACTTGAAACAACTGCTATCTGTAGATATTTAGAGTGCTTTCATCCTGAACCAAACTTGTTTGGAGATAATGCAGATGAAATCGCACAAATTGAGATGTGGTATTCAAGAATTTCTTTTGAATTAATGATGCCTTTAATGCATGGATTTAGACATACTCATCCGCATATGAGTGCACTTGAAAATCAAAATAACGAATTTGGATTGGCTCAAAGAGAATTAGCGGTTAAATCACTAAAATATTATGATGAAGTAATCGCAGATAACGAATATATAGCCTGCAATAAGTTTTCATATGCTGATATCCAAGCTGTAGCATCACTTCAGTTTCTTGTGCGTCTTAACAAGATAGATATAAATGATTATAAAAATTTATCTAATTACATAAATAATATTGCAAAAAGACCTAGCTTTTCTTGATAAAGCTATTTGTTGATTAATTCAAAAAATTTGAGAGTTTGTTCTCCTCCATTCTGTAAAGCTCGTGCATCTGTCATATCAGAAATTTTGTCCCAATTAGCTTCGATGTTTTCAGGTGTCATGTCTTCACCCATACCCAAAGATACTCCCATAGTTTCATGTATAAATATTCTAGAAAAAACTCCTGCACCGGCTGCCATGATGGCTCCGTTAGGTGCATTTTCGCTTGATAAGTATATCACTGCAGGTGTAACAAATTCTGGTTGAAGATTTTTGCCAAAGTCTTCTGGAATTAAACCCTCGGTCATTCTTGTATAAGCAACAGGTGTAATAGAGTTTGTAAAAACATTTTTACTTTGACCTTCAATTTTTAAAGTATTCATAAGGCCGACCATTGCCATCTTTGCAGAGCCGTAGTTAGTTTGGCCAAAGTTACCAAAAACACCGCTAGAGGAGCTTGTAAAAACAATTCGGCCATACTCTTGCTCTCTCATTATAGGAAAAATTGTATGTGTACAATTTAAGCTTCCTTGAAAATGAACATCCATTACTAAATTAAAATCTTCTAGAGTTACTTTATGAAAACTTTTATCTCTAAGAATTCCAGCATTATTTACCAAAATATCTATCCTTCCCCACTTTTCCATGGTTTGATTAGTCATTTCTTTTACAGCATCTAGATCGGTGACACTGGCACCATTTGCAATAGCTTCGCCACCTTCAGATTTAATAATATCTACGACCTCATTTGCCGCATCACTGGCACCACTACCATCAACACTTCCACCAAGATCATTTACAACAACTTTTGCTCCTCTTCTTGCTAACTCAAGTGCATGTTCTTTGCCTATACCGCCACCAGCACCTGTGACAATTGCAACCCTATCATCAAATCTTATTGACATGTTCTTTCTCCAAAATAATAAAGTAAATTTGAAATCGAATTGAAGATATTTTAATCAAAAAAAATCTCATTTACTACGATATAAAACTAAGGATTCCAATTCGATTTAAGAATATAATGTATCATCAGTTTTTTAAAAGGATTTTTAATGAGTAAATCTATAAAAGTTGTTGTTACTGGAGCTGCAGGACAAATTGCCTATTCTCTAATACCAAGATTGGTAGATGGAAATACATTTGGAGATAAAATTGTTGATCTTGCATTAGTGGAAATTCCTCAAGTTGTTGATAAGTTAAAGGGTTTAGTCATGGAGCTTGAAGATTCTTATTTTCCAAAAATGGGAAAGGTTACTTATACCGATAATTTTGAAGAAGCATCAAAAGATGCTGACTGGTTCTTGCTAGTTGGAAGTATACCTAGAGGCATTGTCTATAACGGTAAGAAGATTGAAGAAAGATCAGATCTTTTAAGTATTAATGGTGGTATTTTTGTTCAACAAGGTGAAGCAATTGGAAAATATGGAAAGGATGATGCTAAGATCTTAGTTGTTGGTAATCCTGCAAATACAAATGCTTTCATTGGAAAAGATGCTGCTAACAATGACAATCAACTTTGGATGGCAATGACAATGCTAGATTCTAATAGAGCTAAGTCTATTCTTGCGAAAAAAACAAACAATAATGTTTCTGATGTTAAAAATATGATTATTTGGGGAAATCATAGTCCAACTATGTATCCAGACGCAGAAAATACACTAATCTCAGGAAAGCTTGGTAGCGAAGCAATAAATGATATGAATTGGATAGAATCTGAATTCATTCCCACAGTGCAACAAAGAGGAAAAGCGGTTATAGATGCCAGAGGCGCATCTTCTGCGACATCAGCAGCAAAAGCAGCAATAGATACTGTTATTGCTTGTGAAAACCCAACTGATTCAGGTGATTGTTTTAGTGCAGCTATTGCAAGTGATGGTTCATATGATGTTCCTGAGGGCATTATCTGTGGTTATCCCTTAATTACTTTGGATGATGGATCAATAGAAATTAAAAGAGACATATCATTATCTGACTTTGCGAAATCTAAATTTAAGATATCTATAGATGAACTTTTATCAGAAAGAGAAGCCGTAAAACACCTCTTAAAATGACAAAGAAAGAAAAAATTCTTCATAGTTATATTACAAATATTATTGAAGATGAAAATCCAAAAAATATTTTCATATTGACATCACAAGATGTGTCTAAGCTTATTAAAAGAATAGAGAAATTAAGTGTTAATGGATTATCTATTGGTCCTAATATTGAAAAATTATTAGATGAAAACTTTGATTTATTTATTATCTTGGATGATATACGTGCATCTGAATCAAATATTGGAACAATAAAAAATCTTTTAAGTCATAAGATCGCAATTTTTACTAGCTTTGAAGATGATCAAGAAATAAATGAAGTTATGCTTAAACTTGGGTTTCAAACAGAATTAATTGATAAAAATAATAAATTAAAATGTTTCTCGTATAATTTAAAAACTTATAACAATAAAAGAACCTGGAACAATCCAAAGGGTTGGGCTAATCCTGAAAATTTTGATAAGTTTAGATGGTGATAGATTTAAACTAAGATTTCAATTGAGGGAATAACAACACATCTCTAATAGAAGACTGATTAGTCAATAACATAACTAGCCTATCTACACCCATTCCAACTCCTACTGCTGGCGGCATGCCGTGTTCAAGCGCTGTAATATAGTCTTGGTCATAGTCCATGGCTTCTTTATCTCCAGAGTCTTTTGCGGCTACTTGTTCTTCAAATCTAGTAGCTTGATCATCAGGATCATTAAGTTCACAAAAACCATTAGCAAACTCTTTTCCACCAATAAATAATTCAAATCGATCGGCATAATCTGGATTTTCTTCATTTCGTCTAGATAGTGGCGAAACTTCAACAGGATATTCTGTAACAAATGTTGGATCGATTAGTTTACCTTCTACAGTTGCTTCAAATACCTCTAAAAGAATTCTTCCAATACCCCAATTTTTTTCAACTTTTACTTTGTTGCTGGTTAAAATATTTTGAAGTTTTTTCTTATCACTTAAATCATCTTTACTTAATTCTTTATTAAACTCTAAAACTAAATCTGAAAGAGTTGATTGTTTAAAATTATTCAGGTCAACCTCAATATCTCCCCATTCAATTTTCGATTCACAATCAGCTGCTTTAGCAGCATTTAAAATAATATCTTTTGTTAGATCCATCTGATCTTGCATGCTTGCATAAGCTTGATACCACTCCATCATGGTAAATTCAGGATTATGTTTAGTAGATAAGCCTTCATTTCTAAAACTTCTATTAATTTCAAAAACGCGTTCAAAACCTCCAACTAATAATCTTTTTAAATATAGTTCTGGCGCAATCCTTAAATAAAGATCTTGTCCAAGAGCATTATGTTGAGTTACAAATGGACGTGCTACTGCGCCACCAGCTAAAGGATGCATCATTGGCGTTTCAACTTCTAAATAGCCTGATTCATTCATTTTCTTTCTTAGAGAATCAATTATTTTTGTTCTTTTAATGAAAACTTTCTTTGTATCATTATTTGTCATTAAGTCTAAATATCTTTGTCTATACCTTGCTTCTATATCTGTTAAACCTTTAAATTTTTCGGGCATTGGTCTTAATGATTTAGTTATCATTTCTAAATCCCATACATCTATTGTTAACTCATCGGTTTTAGTTCGAAACAGAGAGCCTGATACACCAACAATATCTCCAAGATCCCATGTTTTAAAATCTTCATATACACTCTCATCAACATTATTTTTTGTCACATAGATTTGAATGTCGCCAGACGCATCTCGTAAGGTTGCGAAACTTGCATTACCCATGACTCTTTTTAAGACAATTCGACCAGCCACAGAAATATCTTTGATATTCTTTTCTGCTAGATCGTCTTTTGAGACCTCACCATATTCTTCATGAAGACTTGATGCATTATTTTTTGGTTTAAATGAATTGCCGTATGCATCTCCTCTGTCTCGAAGTTGATCTAACTTTTTCCGTCTCTCTTCAATGAGGGCTTTTTCGCCACTAATATTTTCTTTATCCATTTATATGCCCGCTTTTAAAGATGATTTCATAAAATCATCTAAATCACCATTTAAAACTGCTGTTGTATTTCCTGTTTCATAGTTTGTTCTCAAATCCTTGATTCTTGACTGATCCAGTACATATGATCTAATTTGACTACCCCATCCTATATCTGACTTACTGTCTTCAAGAATTTGCTGTTCTTCATTTTGCTTTTGTAATTCTAACTCGTAAAGCTTAGATTTTAATTGTTTTAATGCATTTTCTTTGTTTTTATGTTGAGATCTATCACTTTGTGATTGAGCAACCAGTCCAGTTGGAACATGGGTTAATCTTACAGCTGAGTCTGTCTTGTTTACATGTTGTCCACCAGCTCCTGAAGCTCTATAGGTATCTACTCTTAAATCTGCTTTGTTTATGTTAATCTCAATGGAATCGTCTATTTCAGGTGATATAAATACTGAGGCAAATGAAGTATGTCTTCTATTTCCTGAATCAAATGGAGATTTCCTTACCAGTCTATGTATTCCAGTTTCAGTTCTGAGCCATCCATATGCATGGTCACCATCAACATAGAGTGAGGCTGACTTTATGCCAGCAACATCACCATGTGATATTTCAACCAAATCAGTGGCAAAACCCCTACTTTCTGCCCACTTGGTATACATTCTTAAAAGCATTTCAGCCCAATCTTGTGCTTCAGTTCCTCCTGAGCCTGATTGAATTTCTACAAATGCAGATGATGGATCCATTTTATTGCCAAACATTTTGCTAAATTCAAGCTCTTCAAGTGCGGACACAATTTCATTTCTTTCATTTAAAATATCTTCTATTGAGCTATGATCATTTTCTTCAATAGATACTTCGAGCAGAACAACTGAATCAGAAAGTTTTCTAGATACGTCATCAAATGATTTTATACTTTTTTCTAATGTTGTTTTTTCTTTGCTGAGTTTTTGTGAAAGTTCTAAATCAGACCATACCTCTTCTTTCGATAGTTCACTATCGATTTCATTTAATCTGGTTTTTTTATTATCGATAAGAAGAATATTGTCTTTAATATCTTGTAATCTTGCTTCCATTTCTGATAAAGAAAGTTTTAACTCTTGAAAGTCCATAATTAATTATTATCTTTTATAAATTCAAAAATCGAATTATCAAATGGGCTTAATTTAAATGAAATTTCTTTCTTATTTAGAACCTTTTGCAAATTTTTAGGTACGTTTGTTAAATTAATATCTGCTTTTTCGAGAGCATTTGGAAATTTAGCTGGATGAGCTGTTGCTAAGATAATTGTATTATTTTCTAATCTATCATTAAGCTTAGAAACGGCATCAGCAGCTACAGCTGTATGAGGATCCATTATGTAGCCTGAATTTTCGAAGTATGTTTTCATGCAATTGAATGTTGAGTTATCATCAATGCTATAGCTCAAGAAAAGACTTGCTGACTTTTTCCAAATGTCTTCATCTAATCTGATGCTTTCTGTAGGAAATTTAGAGTATAAATTTGTGCACTTGTCTGAATCTCTATTAAGGTAAAAATCATAAATTAATCTTTCAAAATTGCTTGCAACGCTGATATCCATGCTTGGTGATATTGTTTCACTTACCTTATCTTTAGAGTAATCATTATCTTCAAAAAACCTATGTAAGATATCATTGCTATTAACTGCAACGATTATTTTTGACAGCGGCATTCCCATTTTTGAAGCTGCGTAGCATGCAAACACATTTCCAAAGTTGCCTGTTGGAACTGAAAAATTTAATGGTTTTGAAAATTCATTTGCTTTCAATGCAGCATAAAAGTAATAACATATTTGACCTATGATTCTCACCCAATTTATTGAATTTACTGCCAACAGATACTGGTTATCTTTTAGGAAAGATCTATCTTTAAATCCCTTTTTTACAACATCCTGACAATCATCAAAAGAACCGCTTGCAAGAATGGGAAAAACATTTGATTTATCTACAGTAGTCATTTGTTTTCTTTGAATCTCCGACATATTGCCATCTGGTATAAGAATAAAGCTTTTAATGGCGCTAAATTCTTTACATGCATCAATCGCAGCCGAGCCGGTATCACCAGAGGTTGCACCAAAAACAATGGCAGTTTTGTTTTGATCTACTAATGTTTTATTAAAGAACGCGGCAGCAAGTTGTAGCCCAAAATCTTTAAAAGCTGCGGTGGGACCATGAAACAACTCAAGCACAGACAGAGATTTATTTATATCAACAATTTTTAAATAATCTTTTTCTTCAAAGTCATGCCAAGTGTTTTCTAAGACCTCATGCACTTCATCTTTTGAAAATGATGAATCTGTATACATTGGCACTATATATTTTGCTACATCAATAAAAGATTCCAGACTTTTTAACTGGTTTAAGTCCACTTGAGGCCAAGAATCAGGCATAAATAGACCGCCATCATCTGCTAAACCTTGCATCAAAACCTCTTCAAAGGTCTTGTTATTATCATTACCCCTTGTGCTATGAAATAACATTTTATTGTGGTTCGATCCTAATAGACCTTATTTTATTTACTGAATCCAGCGCCAGCAGATTATCAACTAGTTCTTGATAATCTTTTTCTTTAAAAGGATCTGTAATAATTATAATTGGCACTAAATCATCGTTAAGATTTTCTTTTTGACTTATTGACTCAATGCTAACATCTTTATTTGCAAAAATAGAGGAAATAGAAGCCATCACACCGGATACATCACTTGCTTCAATATAAAAATAATATTGAAAGTCTAAATCAAAAAAATCAATCAGCTCAATGTTCTCATTAATATTATTAACTTCTCTTATTTTTGAATCTGATAAATAAATTAAGTCAGAAATAACACCAGAAGCAGTGGCTTCCTGTCCAGCTCCTGATCCTGCAATATGGAGAGTACCCAATAAGTCAGTTTCTACTTCAATACCATTCCTAACTCCTTTTAAGTTAGCAAGATATGAATCAAGCTTCACAAGAGATGGGTGAGCTCTTAAATCGATTGAATTATTCGTTGATTTTGCAATTGCAAGATGTTTAATTGTGTAACCCATTTCATAGGCATACTTAAAGTCATCTTTATGAATTCCATTAATACCCTCAATATAAAAATCTTTTGGAGGTAAGGAGCTTCCAAAAGCAAGTGAAGACAAAATGCCTATTTTATGTGCAGCATCTGTACCTTCAATATCAAATGAAGGGTCAGGTTCAGCGTATCCCTTTTCTTGAGCTAGTTTTAAAGTTGGCTCAAATTCCATTCCCTCTTCCATATTGGATAAAATAAAATTAGAGGTTCCATTTAGCATACCTGAGATCTTAGAGATTTTACTTGCAGCAAGCTCCTGATTAAGAAGTTTAATTATTGGTGTGCCAGCGCAAACAGAAGACTCATAAAGTAACTTTACTCCGTTTTTGTTTGCTACACTAAAAAGCTCATCTCCGTGGTAAAATATAACCGCTTTATTGGCAGTAACTACGTGTTTTTTGGCATTGAGTGCTTTGAGAATTAGTTCTCGCGCAACATCAACACCACCAATAAGTTCAACAATAACATCGATATCATGATCTATAATTTTAAAAATATCTCTTTCTATAATTACATTGCCAGGATCACATTTTGGATTATCTCGTCTTGCTCCAATTGCAATAATTTCAATCTCCAAATTACTACTTTTTTTTATTTCTACTGCATTGGTTTGAAGAGTTTTAAAAAGACCTGTAGCAACATTTCCCCACCCGCATATTCCTATTTTTAGCTTATTCATTTTTAACTCTTTAGTTTTTTTAGTAAATCTTGTGGTGAATAATATCCAGGTAAAAGTTCACCTTCATTTGTAATAATTGCAGGAGTACCTGTAATACCTAATTTCTTTCCAATAGCATAATGTTTTGCAACAGGTTGAGATTCACAAAATTCAAGCCTCGGCTCTTTTCCATCTTTTAGGCTTGTAAGAACTGCTTTTGTGTCCTCTGAACACCATGCACCTACCATTTTTGTAAATGTATCAGTTCCCAAGCCTGATCTTGGAAATGCAGCATATCTAATGCTAATTCCTAAATCATTATATTCTTTAATTTGCTTATGTAGTTTTCGACAATATCCACAATCTACATCAGTAAAAATAGTCAGACTATGTTTTTCGTTAATTGATTTAAAAGTAATTAATTCACTTTCTTGAATTTCTTTCATCAATGATCTTCTTTTTTCAAACATATCCATGTCTGTTAAATTTTTTACTGAAGGTTCTAAACTCTTGTATGACCCATACAAATCTGCACCTACGTTTGCTGTCTGCAAATCAATCTTAAACATTTGGCCATATAAAAAATATCTTCCATCCTCAGATACATAAAGTGGCTGCAAATCACCAAAATATACTTTATAAACACCTGGAAATTCTGACTTTTCAATTGACTCAATTTTTGATCCCTCGGGAAGAATAAGAGATATTATTTTTTCAATTTGATCTTTATAACAATTTTCATGATTACACCTATCAATAAAATCCTCACTGATAGCATCCTGCGAAAAAATATTTATTGAAAATAACAATAAAAGTGAAAATGCGAAATAGTTTTTAAGCATATTATCCTCTTGGATGATGTTTTTTAAGAACATCACTTAACCTTTGTTTTGCTATATGAGTATATATTTGAGTGGTTGATAAGTCACTATGACCTAAAAGAAGTTGAACAGATCTAAGGTCAGCTCCTCTATTTAGAAGGTGTGTTGCAAAGGCATGTCTTAGGGTATGTGGAGATATGGAATTTTTTAAATTCTCCCTTATCAGATAAATCTTCACCCTTTGCCAAAATGCAACTCTAGTCATTTTTTTTCCTCTATTTGAAAGAAAAATTTCCTTTGATGAAGATTGTTCTCTGTCATTTAAATAAGATTTTAAAGAATCTAGAGCTGTCTCCCCAAAAGGAACTAATCTCTCTTTAGATCCTTTCCCAAAAACTTTTACTACACATCTTTTCATATCAACATCAGTTATCTTTAGATTTACTAACTCAGATATTCTCATACCTGTAGCGTATAACATTTCAATCATTGCCTTATCCCTATTTTCAATTTTATTTGAGACATCAGGACTGTTAAGTAATTTATCAACTTCAGCTTCAGACATAGACTCTGGTAAATATTTCTCTTGCTTTGGTGTAACTAAGTCGTTTAGTGGAGAGTTTTTTAAAAAATTTCTTTTAACTAAAAATATATAAAAAGATTTGATTGATGATATTTTTCTATTAACTGAGGAACTTCTCATTTTCCTTTGAAATAAGAACGATATATATTTATTAATATGATCCTCTTGAAGATTTTTATATTTAAGATCTTCATTATCCAGCCATTGAAAAAAAGATGAGATGTCGGCTTCGTAAGCTTTTACTGTATTATTAGAAAGTCCCTTATCTACTAAAAGATAATTCAAAAAAGATCTAAGATTAGAATCTTCCTTGTTAGATGTTTGCATTTTATTATTCTAGACGTTCTTTGATTCTTGCAGATTTACCGGATCTTTCTCTAAGATAAAATAACTTAGCCTGACGAACATCACCTTTTCTTTTTACTTTGATAGAATCTATCATTGGGCTATGAGTTTGGAATGTTCTCTCAACACCGATTCCACTTGAAATCTTTCTCACTATAAAAGACGAGTTTAGTCCAGCTTTTTTTACACCCATCACGACCCCTTCAAAAGCTTGTAATCTTGTTCTTTCTCCTTCCCTAACTTTCACAGATACAACAACAGTATCTCCTGGTCTAAATTCAGGAAGATCAGTTTTCATTTGTTTTGATTCAAATTCATTGATTATTTGAGAAGGAGTTTTCTCTTCTAAAGAAACTGAAAGCGCCTCTTCAGCAGGTGCTTCTTCTCCTTCGGGAGATTCTTCTTCTACAGGAACTTCTTCTTCTACAGGAGCTGCTTCTTCTTCTACAGGAGCTGCTTCTTCTTCTACAGGAGCTGCTTCTTCTTCAGGAGCTGCTTCTTCTTCTACAGGAGCTGCTTCTTCAGCAGGAGCTTCTTCTTCTTCAGCAGGAGCTTCTTCTACAGGAGCTGCTTCTTCTTCAGCAGGAGCTTCTTCTTCTAAAGGAGCTACATCTTCAGCAGGTGCCTCTTCTTCAGTAGTAGCTACTTCTTCGACTGGAATATCTTCGTCAATAGATTCTTTTTGACTAGCAGCGGATTCAGCCATTGCTGTTGCTGCATCATCAACTGCGCTTGGTGATGGTGATTCGTTAAAATGAATATCCCAAGCATCTAGTAATTTTGCTTTTGTTAGATTGATATCTAGTTCAAGTCCATTTTCTTTTGCTACCGCAACTATGTCAGCTTTTTTCATTTTGTTAAGAGCTGATTTTGTAGGAAATTCTCTAGTATCTTCTATCCTAGTTTCTTCTTTTTTTGGTTCTTCAGGCGCAGATGAACCACCAAATAATCGGGAAAAAAAACCTTTTTTCTTGTTTTCTTTACTATCACTCATAATATTCGCCTAAAAAGGGCTATAGGATAGCCTTAGATGACCATTCTTCCAAGAGTTTTTTTTGTTTTTTTGTTAATTTTATTTTTTCAAGTAAATCAGGTCTTTTTTTAAATGTTTTAAGTAATGATATCTCAGATTTCCATGCCTTAATCTTTTCGTGGTTTCCGGATAATAATATTTCAGGAACCTTGTTAGAATCAAAAATTTCAGGTTTTGCATAAACATCTTCTTTAAGTAATCCATTAGAAAAAGTATCTTTCAGATATGAATCCTTATTTCCAAGAGTTCCAGGTAAATGTCTCGAAATTGCATCAATTAAACATATTGCTGCGTACTCTCCACCACTCAAAATAAAATCTCCTATTGATACTTCCTCATCTACATAGTTATCAATTACTCGTTGATCAATTCCTTCATATCTTCCGCAGATTACTGTCATATTTTTGAGTTTAGATAATGAAATTACTTTTTTTTGAGTTAGTAATTGTCCCTGTGGTGACATATAAATAATTGGTCCAAGTTTTCTTTTATGAATACTTTTAATAGTCTTAATCAATGGTTCTGCCATAATAACCATACCTTCCCCACCCCCATATGGCTTTGAATCAACATTTTTATGCTTATTAGTAGTGTTTTTTCTTATATCAAAAGCTTTGATTGACAATATGTCTTTTTTCATAGCTTTAGAAATTACACCAGAATTTAAAATTTCAAATATTTCTGGAAAAATTGTTAAAACATTTATATTCATTCTAGTAATCGCTTTGCCAATAAACTTTAAGAACCCTCTCTTTCTTATCAACAGAGTCTATAAATTTTTCTTTTATAAATGGTATAAGTCTTTCTTTTTCATCAACGGAATCAGGTATTGGCTTAACTATTAAACAATCATTAGCACCAAAGTTATTAAGTTCTTTCACTTCTCCTAAAATTTCATTTTTGTTGAGTCCAATTACGATCATTCCTTTTAAATCATGCCAATATACCTCTTCAGATTTAAGCTCAGGAAGATTTTCAGAAGAAATATAAAGCTTTATGTTGGTGTATTCTTTAATTTCATCAACACTATCTATGTTTTTTAGTTTAGCTAAAAATTTTGAATTAATTTTTTTAATGTATTCGATTGATAATTTATTTTCATTATCTATAAAAATATCATCTATATAGTTGAGAATATTTTCCTTTGGAGAGCAGAATGAGTTTAGGAAAAATTCTCCCTTAAGACCTCTAGGTTTTCCTATGTTGGCAACACAAACTGATTTATTTTTTTTCATCTTCTGAAGAATCATCTTCAGCTGGAGCTTCTTCTTCTGCAGCTTCCTCGGCTGGAGCTTCTTCCTCTGCTGGAGCTTCTTCTGCTGGAGCTTCCTCGGCTGGGGCTTCTTCTTCTGCTGGAGCTTCTTCTGCAGGTGCTTCTTCTGCAGGTGCTGCCTCAGCTGGAGCTTCATTAGCAGCAGTTTCCTCGGCTTCTTTTGCTAATTTTTCTGCTAATGCAGCTTTTTTGGCAGCAGCTTTAGCTTTTTTTGCTTCAACTTTTGCTGCGAATTCCTCTGGTGTTAATTTAGCTTCTTTAATTAGCGCACTAACTCTTTCACTAAGTTGTGCGCCCTTTGATACCCACTCATCAATTTTTTCAAGATCAATTCTAAGTCTTTCCTCTTGCCCATTTGCTGTTGGATTAAAAAAACCCAATCTCTCAATAAATGCTCCGTCTCTAGGACGTCTTTCGTCAGCAACAGTTATAAAGTAATAGGGATTTTTCTTTGCCCCACTCCTTGCTAATCTTATTATTACCATACTAAAAAATATTTAAATTTGTTTAAAAAGATGTGTATTTTAGGGTAACCTTGCTAATATTGATAGTATTATTATGCAAAGTTTTAATTAATCTTAATTTTTAATGAGTTTTATCGCCCAAGTAACTATAAGTATAGTTATATACTTTATTATTAGATTCTTTTATCAAAAAGAAAAATCTCTGTATTTTGCTGGATTTATAGCAGCATTTTCGTATGTTTTAATTTATTTGGCTACTTATGAAATTATTAGTATTATGCCTACTATTCATTTTATGGTAACTGGATTAAGCCTACTTTTCATATTTATCGCCTACAATGAAATTATTATTCTTGAGAGGAAGGTAAGAAAAGTTAAAAAAGGTGAGCTAATAAACATTGAGCCTTTCTCTGTTGAAAGAAACTACAAAATCGTATTTAAGCTTCTTGGAATAGGATTAATTTTTCTATCATTAGCTTTAGTTTCAGGATTTACTTTACAAACTATTTTTACTGCTAATCTATTATTTAAAGCAATTTTCACATTCATTGCTTGGATTATATTCTTAATAACATTTATTGGCGTTCAATATGCAAATTTCCCAATTAAATATGCAACAAGAAGCCTATTTGTATCAATGTGGGCTGTACTGGGTGCGTATTACATGAACTCATATTTGGTTGGTTCATAATGCAAGAAGATCCTTCATTAATAGTTCTATTTTCAACACTAATATTTTTATTAATTCTTAGTGGATTTTTTTCTGGTTCAGAGACTGGAATGATGGCTGCGAATAAAATTAAGCTAAGAAACTTATCAAAAAAATCTAAAACTAGTGCTAAAAGAGCGTTGGATCTTTTAAAAAGACCTGATCAGCTACTTTCTGCAATATTAGTTGGAAATAATTTTGCTAACATTTTAGCTTCGGCAATTGTAACTATAATGATGCTTAATTACTTCGGAGGAAATGTTGTTCTTGGATCAATAATTTTAACGATTGTGATTTTAATTTTCTCAGAAATTACTCCAAAGACAATGGCTGCCATTAAACCTGAAAGTTTTGCAACTAGATCGTCTTTTATATTAAATATTCTTGTATACATTTTTAAACCTTTGATATTTCTTACAAACTTTCTAAGTAAGCAAATTCTAAAAATATTTAAATTAGATGCTAAAGATGCGACATTAAATGAGAATCTCAATACCGAAGAACTTAGAACACTTCTTGAGGAATCTGGAGACCTAATTCCAAAACAATATAGAAAAATGCTCTCCTCAGTTCTTGGTATGGAAGAATTGATTGTTGAAGATATTATGATCCCCACTTCAGAAATAATTGGTATTGATATAAATATGGATTATCAAAATGCAACAAAAATTATTCAATCAACTGAATATACAAGACTACCAGTCTATAAAGACTCTATTGATCACATGATAGGTGTGCTTCATCTAAAAGATTCTCATGCATTTCTTAAAAAATTTAATGAGCAAAAAGACATAAATGAATTGCTTCAAAAAACTTATTTTGTATCTCAGTCAACATTGCTAATGAAACAATTGAGGGAGTTCTTAGCTAATAATCAAAGCATTGCTCTTGTTGTTGATGAATATGGAGAGATTGAAGGCCTAATATCAGTTGAAGATATTTTTAAAGAAATTACGGGTAAATTTGGTGGTGATAAAGAGGAGCTTGAAAGAGAATTTATTAAATTAAAAGATGGGTCTATATTGACTGATGGTAATTCTAAAATAAGAGATTTGAATAATTATGTTAATTGGGAAATTCCTGAAACAAGCTCAAAAACTATAAATGGGTTAATAACTGAATATCTTGATCAAATTCCTCAGGCTAATTTATGTATTGAGATAGATAATTATAGATTTGAAATTCTCGAGTTAGACGAAAATTTAATTTCAAAGATTAAAATAAAAAAGGGAGCTAATGCTCCCTAGAAAACTCTATGAATCTTATAAAAAATCAGTAATTAATTTAAAGATTATTGCCAAAACAAAAGAGGATGTTATGACTGCTCTTACGCTGGCAATTACTGGAAGCATCTTGCCCCATATAGCATTAGCTTCAATTACAAAGATTATAGCAAGACCGATAATAAGACTTAAACTACTCCAATCTTCTAAAACTAAATAAGAACCAGGTGCATGAGCCGAGTAAACCATATACATCAGCATAGGAACAGAAAATAATGTGTTTGTTCTTGATGCTAAGCCTGCTTTTGCAGCAGCAGTTGCTACATCACCATCTTTCATACCAAGGACAATTTTTTGATTTCTCCATATAATTCCCCATACATTGAGCATCATTATTGTTCCCATTGTCACACCTAGTATTATTTCTGTACCAATTCTTGCTGTTATTTGATGAATAAGGATCAAGCCTGTTAAAAAAGTGAAAAATGCTGCCCACCTAAACCACCATAGCGCATTTGGAGCTAATTTTTTCATTACGTCTGCTTTTGCATCAGGATCTGCAATTTTCACATATTCAGTTTGAACAAAATTAAAATAATACAAAAGTCCAATCCATGCTATTCCAAAAAGAATATGGAATGATCTAAAAAAAGCTTGATCAGTTAGTAAATCCATAATAACTCCTCTAAAGTGTGTAGTTATATATTAATTGAAATAGTAATTGAAATCTAATAAAAAACGGGGATAAATCCCCGTTTTTTTTGAGTAAAAGTTGTATTACATCATACCGCCCATACCACCCATACCGCCCATATCTGGCATTGGTGGCATTGGTGTGTCATCTTTAGGTACGTCAGTTACCATTGCCTCGGTAGTAATCATCATACCTGCAACAGAACCAGCAGCTTGAAGAGCAGTTCTTGTGACCTTAGCTGGATCAAGAATACCCATCTCAATCATGTCACCAAACTCGCTTGTTGCTGCATTGAATCCAAAAGACTCTTTTCCATCTATTACCTTATTAACAATCACAGATGGTTCTTCTCCAGCATTTGAGACAATTTGTCTTAAAGGAGCTTCAAAAGCTTTTTTAGCAATGTTAATTCCAACATTTTGATCATCATTTTCGCCTTTAAGCTTTGAAACAGCCTCAAGACATCTGATTAATGCTGATCCGCCTCCAGGGACAACTCCCTCCTCAACAGCAGCTCTTGTTGAGTGAAGAGCGTCTTCTACTCTTGCTTTTTTCTCTTTCATCTCTACTTCAGAGCCTGCACCTACTTTAATAACTGCAACTCCTCCGGCAAGCTTAGCAACTCTTTCTTGAAGTTTTTCTTTATCATAATCTGAAGATGTTTCCTCAACTTGAGCTCTAATTTGATTAACCCTAGTAGCTATAGAATTTTCATCTCCAGCACCATCAATTATGGTTGTATTATCTTTATTTAAGACAACTCTTTTAGATGTACCTAAATCTTCAACAGTTGCTCCTTCAAGCGAAAGACCAACTTCTTCGGAGATAACAGTTCCACCAGTAAGTATAGCTATATCTTCTAGCATAGCTTTCCTTCTGTCACCAAAACCAGGAGCCTTACAAGCTGCAGCTTTAACAATACCTCTTAAATTATTAACTACTAAAGTAGCTAAAGCTTCACCTTCAATATCTTCAGCAATTATTAAAAGAGGTTTACCAGCTTTAGCAACTGATTCTAAAAGAGGTAATAAGTCTCTAATGTTAGATATTTTTTTATCAAATAAAAGAATATATGGTGTATCAAGTTCAACAGTCATATTGTCTTGATTGGTTATAAAGTAAGGAGAAAGGTAACCTCTATCAAACTGCATGCCTTCAACGACATCAAGTTCATTTTCAATACCACTTCCTTCTTCGACAGTGATTACACCCTCTTTTCCAACTTTTTCCATAGCTTCTGCAATAATTTCACCAACTGCGGTGTCACCATTAGCAGAAATTGTACCTACTTGAGCAATCGCTTTATCATCAGTACATGGAACACTTAGTCCTTTAACATGCTCAACTGCACTAGACACAGCCTTATCAATTCCTCTTTTAAGATCCATTGGATTCATTCCAGCAGCAACAGCTTTATTACCTTCATTAACAATAGATTGAGCCAAAACAGTTGCAGTTGTAGTTCCATCTCCAGCCTCGTCAGAGGTTTGAGAGGCAACTTGTTTAAGCATCTGAGCACCCATATTTTCAAATTTGTTTTCTAATTCAATTTCTTTAGCAACTGAGACTCCATCTTTAGTAACAGTTGGAGCACCAAAAGATTTATCTAATACAACATTTCTACCTTTTGGTCCTAACGTGACTTTAACCGCATTAGCAAGAGTATTAACTCCA
>CACCOR010000008.1:0-75615 GCA_902547695.1 uncultured SAR86 cluster bacterium
CTTGGTCTGGTTCCAGGCTTTATTGATATATATATAGCACCCTATAGGCTAACCGTTTCTTCAGTGCTTCAAGACCTTAGAGAAAGTGATGTTACTCAAGATGTATTATTAAAAATGGATACTGGGGCCGAAGCTATTGAAGGTGTTGTTCATGCAAATGAGTTTACTTCAAATCTATTCGGAAAGTCGGTTAAAGAAATACCTTTACCAGAGGGAGCTTCTATTGGCGCAGTTGTTAGACATGGTGATTTGATAATGCCTGATTCTAATGTTGAGCTTTGTTTAAATGATCATTTAATTATATTTTTAGCAAATAAAGACATGGTTTCTGAGGTCGAGATTCTTTTTAAAACACAATAATGAATCTTAAGTCAATATTAAACCTTTTTAGTGTGTTGATTTTATTTTTCAGCTTTTCATTTGTTTTTCCTATTTTTATATCAATTATTTTCAATGACGATGCCTTTTATATTTTTTTAAAAACATTTATATCAATAAGCTTGGTAGGTGTTGTTGGATTAATATTAACCAGAAATATAAATAATGAATTATCACAGAAGGATGGTTTTGTAATTATAGTTATGTTCTGGGTTGTCCTGTCCTTTACAGGCTCAATACCATTCTACCTAAGTGGAATGAGCATAATTGACTCTTTCTTTGAGTCAATGTCAGGAATTACTACTACTGGAGCAACTGTTATTTCAAATATAGATGCCCTACCTGAATCTATTCTATTCTATAGACAAATGCTCCAATGGATGGGTGGAATGGGTCTTATAGTTCTTGCAATCGCAGTGATGCCATTATTAGGCATTGGAGGTGGTCAAATATATAAAACTGAGATACCCGGAGCTATGGGCGAACAAAGACTTACACCTAGAATAAAAGAAACTGCACAAGCGTTATGGTCTATATATCTTGGACTTACCATTGTATGTGCACTTTTATATTACTTGGGTGGAATGTCTCCATTTGATGCAGTTTCACACGCAATGTCAACGGTTGCAATTGGAGGATTTTCTACTCACAACGAAAGCATTGGATATTTTAATAGCACAACGATTGAGATTATATGCATTGTATTTATGCTTTTATCTGCATTTAGTTTTACGCTTCATTATTTTGCAATTTACAGAAGAAAGCCATTGAAGTACTTTTATGATCCAGAGTTTAGATTTTTCTTTTCAATACTATTATTAGTTTTGATTATCTCGTTTCTTATAAATTTACTTTCTAATTACGAAAATGCTCCTAGCTATAAAGAAATTATTTTTCATTCAGTTTCAATGATTACGACTACAGGTTTCTCAATTTCTGATACTTCAAACTGGCCATTATCAATATCTTTTCTTTTACTTATAGGAGCTTTTATTGGAGCTTGTTCAGGCTCAGTTGGAGGTGGAGTAAAGTCATGGAGAGTCATGATAATGTTAAATCATGCTTACTCTAATATTATGAAGATAATTCATCCAAATTCAGTAATATCTTTAAAGATAGGCTCAAGAAGTGTAGATGATGAAGTTGCAACATCTGTATGGGGCTTTTTTTCTATTTATGTAATTTCTTTTATGATACTTTTACTTGCTGTTTTAACCTCGGGTCTTGATTTAGAATCTGCATTTTCAGCAGTGGGTGCATGCCTTAACAATCTCGGTCCTGGATTGGGAGTGGTATCAGAAAATTATTCTAATCTAGGTGCTTTTACTAAGAGCACATTAGCCTTTGCAATGCTTTTGGGTAGATTAGAGATATTCACGCTTTTAGTAATCTTAACTCCAATGTTTTGGGCAAAATAACTATATGCCACTGTATATATTTTCTTCTTCAGGCAAGCTTCTCTTAAACCTTTTATATTCCCATGAATAATCTATTGGCCTTCTATTAATTAATTTTTCTATATCTTTATTTACTAATTGTAAGTGCTTACTATTATCATAAATATCATCACTACAAGGCTTTACTGATACAGAAAGAAAACCATTAATATTTGAATTCATACAGAGATATATCACTGGACAATTGGTTTTAGAAGCCAAATTTTGAACAAGTGTGGTTGTGTATGCCATTTTATTGTATAACTTAATGTGTTCTCCTAGGCCCCTTTTGGGAACTTGATCCGCAGCAAAACATATTACTTTTTTATCTTTTAAAGCTTTGTAAATCGTTCTAACACCAGATATTGAGGTTTTAACACTCACTGAGTTATTTATTTCCCTTTTATTTTTTACAAATGTTTCCATATATTTATTTTTAATCTCTTTATAAAGACTTACTGTTGGTGTTTGCGAGTTAATCCAGGTTAGCAGCATATCAACACTTCTGTTATGTATTGCCACACAAATTAATCCTTGTCCTCTTAAAATATTTCTTTTAAGTAAATAATTATTTTCTATTTTAAAAATTAAATTGTTTGAATTTGAAAATGATCTCCCCCATGAATATACTGTCTCAAATCCTGACATAATGGACTCTCTTATACTTCTTCTTGATAACAATTCGATGTTTGGGAGAGTTAATTCAGGAAAAGCTATTTTAAGATTAATTTTTGTTATCTTATAAGACTTAGTAATCTTATAAAGTCGCAAATAAATGAATAAGTCGATAAAAAAAACTAAGATAAACCTTGGAATATAAGAAATAATATAAAATAGTATAAATATCATGATAATTATCTAATAGCTTGATATATAATCACAAAAGAATTAATTATACACATATAATTTAAAAATAAGCCTCTAAATAAAAGGGACAAATGTTAACTTTACAGGAGATCAAAATTGCCAGCTAAAAATATGGAAGAGCTAGTTGCTTTATGTAAAAGAAGAGGATTTATATTCCAATCTAGTGAGATTTACGGTGGTCTTCAAGGAACTTACGATTTTGGACCACTGGGAGTTGAACTAAAAAATAATATTAAAAACGCCTGGTGGGAAGCAATGGTGTATGAAAATGATGATATTGAAGGACTTGACTCATCTATTCTTACAAACCCACTTGTTCTGGGGTATTCAGGCCATGAAGATACCTTTTCAGATCCAATGGTTGATTGTAAGTCATGTGGTCTTAGATTTAGAGCTGATCAAGTACCAAAAGAGTGCAAACCAGAGGATCTAACTGAACCAAGGCAATTTAACTTAATGTTTAAAACGAATGTTGGTCCGGTAGACGATGGTTCGAGTTTTGCATATCTAAGGCCTGAAACAGCTCAACAGATATTCACAAACTTTAAAAACGTCATAGATTCAACATCCAAACCTGTTCCATTTGGAATTGCACAAATTGGTAAAGCATTTAGAAATGAAATAACTCCCAGAAATTTTATTTTTAGAGTCAGGGAATTTGAACAAATGGAATTAGAATATTTTGTTATGCCTGGTGAAGATGAAATATCTCATGATATATGGGTACAAAAAAGACTAGAATGGTGGAAAAACCAAGGTGTACCCACAGAAAGTATTGAGCTTTACAATGTACCCACTGAAGAACTAGCTCATTATTCTAAAAAAACTATTGATTTAATGTATAAATTTCCTCATGGCCTTGAAGAGCTTGAAGGTATTGCAAACAGAACTGATTTTGATTTAGGTTCACACTCTAAGAAACAAAATGAATTGAGTATAGGGTCATCTGTAAAGGAAAATAAACACTCAAATAGTAAAATGGCTGTACAAGATGACTCTGGTAAATGGGTTGTGCCATTTGTAATAGAACCATCAGCAGGTGTAGAAAGAGGCTTTCTAGCAATATTAAATGAAGCTTATTTTGTTGAGGAACTAGAAAATGATAAAACTAGGGTTGTCTTAAGACTAAAACCGCATTTATCACCAATAAAGGCAGCTGTTATACCTTTAAAGAAAAATAATACAGAGTTAGTTGAAGCTGCAAAAAATATAAAGAATGAGCTTCAAAAAATTGGTTTAGGAAGGGTTATATTTGAAAATACTGGAAATATTGGTAAAAGCTACCGGAAACATGATGAAATTGGAACACCAGTATGTATTACAGTTGACTTTCAAACACTAGAAGATGACTCAGTTACCATAAGAGACAGAGACACAATGGAGCAAAAAAGATTAGGTATTGATGATCTTAACAATTATTTAATAAATTTAATAAATCACTGATATTGAAATATTTAGGCAATATCATTTTTAATATCATTTTCTATATTAGTGTTGTTATTGCATCATTTATTATCATTTTTTTATATCCGTTTATAAGTACCATATCCCTACAAAACATAGCTTCACTTTGGGTAACAGCAGTTCTGCATCTACTTAAGTATTTATGCGGAGTATCATGGGAAGTCAAAGGCATTGAAAATATAAAAGAAAGTCCATGCATTCTTGTCTCAAATCATCAGGGCCAATGGGAATCATTTTATTTACAAACGCTCTTAATTCCATCTTCAAGCATAATAAAAAAAGAATTATTATTTATACCAGTATTTGGATGGGCATTAGCATGCTTAAAGCCCATCCACCTTAGAAGATCTAAGAAATATAAAAGTATGAAAAAAGTTATTAAAGATGGTGCTAAAAAGCTTAAAAAGGGCACTTCTATAATTATTTTTCCAGAAGGCACAAGAACAGACCCTAAAGATGGTATTAAAAAATTCTCAAACAGTTGCGGTTATCTTTCAGTAAATAATAATGTTCCCATAGTACCTATATGCCATAATTCTGGCCTATATTGGAAAAATAAGAAATTTTTAAAGCATAAGGGTGAGGTTAAAGTTCATATAGGAAAACCAATATATGGCAATGACCCAAAAATCGTAACTGAAGCAGCATATGATTGGATAAAATTAAAATTTAATGAAATTCATTAAATATCTAACTCTTTTACAGATAAAGCATTAGCGTCTATAAACTCTCTTCTTGGCTCAACATCATCACCCATAAGTATTTCAAATGATTCGTTAGCATCCTGTACATCCTTGATGTCGACCCTCATCATTCTTCTATTAATAGGGTCCATGGTTGTTGTCCAAAGTTGCTCTGGATTCATCTCACCCAAACCTTTATATCTTTGAACTTCTAGACCTCTAGTGCCATTTTTTGAGAGTTTTTTAATAGCATCATCTTTTTCAGATTCATCAGAAGCATAAACAAACTCCTTACCTTTAGTAATTTTATATAAAGGTGGTAAGGCGATATAAACATGCCCTTTTTCTACAATTTCATACATTTGTCTGTAAAAAAATGTTAAGAGCAGTGTCCTAATATGAGATCCATCAACGTCTGCATCAGTCATTATTATTATTCTATGGTATCTTAAGTTATCTATATCAAAATCTTCCTTACCAATACCGCAACCAAGGGCTTTAATAAGTGTGCCAACTTCAGCTGAACCTAAGACTTTATCAATTCTTGCTTTCTCAACGTTAATAATTTTACCTTTTAAAGGAAGAATTGCTTGATTTTTTCTATTTCTTCCTTGTTTTGCTGATCCTCCAGCTGAATCACCCTCAACTATATATATTTCAGATAGTGTTGGGTCTTTTTCTTGACAATCTGCAAGCTTTCCAGGCAATCCAGCAATCTCAAGCACGCCCTTCCTCCTGGTCATTTCTCTGGCTTTTCTTGCAGCTTCTCTTGCTAAAGCTGCTTCAGATACCTTTCCAACAATACTCATTGCGTCTTTCGGGTTTTCTAGTAGAAATTCATTAAAATACTTACTAAAAATTGTACTTACGACACCTTCTACCTCTGATGAGACAAGTTTTTCCTTTGTTTGTGATGAAAACTTAGGATCTGGCACTTTTACAGATATTATTGCAATTAACCCCTCTCTTACATCTTCTCCCAACAAATCAGTTGGTGTCTTCTTTGCATTTTCTTTTTTTATAAATGATTTTAGTACTCTTGTTAAGCTTCCTCTAAAACCTGCCAAATGAGTTCCCCCATCTTTTTGTGGAATATTGTTTGTATAACATAGAACGTTCTCGCTATATGAGTCTGTCCACTGCATTGCTATTTCAACCCCCACATCATTTTCTGTTGCTGAACATTCAAATATTTCGGAGACTATCTGTTTCCTTCCTTTTAAATGTGTAACGTAACTTGAAAGACCGCCTGTGTTTTTAAATTTTTTCGACTTGCCAGTTTTTTTATCTTCAACATTAATAGCTACGCCAGCATTTAAAAATGATAACTCTTGAATCCTTTTATAAATTCTTTCAACTTCAAAATCTACGGACGTAAAAATTTTTTCAGAAGGAAAGAAAGTAATTTTTGTTCCAGTCTTTTTAGACGTCTTAACTTTTTTTAATTTTGCTTTTGGTTTGCCATCTGCGTATTCTTGAAAATACTCACCACCATCTCTATGAACTTCTAAAGTTAGTTTCTTTGATAAAGCATTTACAACAGAAACACCAACACCATGAAGTCCGCCCGAAACTTTATAAGAGTTATCATCAAATTTACCACCAGAGTGAAGGGTAGTCATTATTAATTGCGCAGCTGACACTCCTTCTTTTTTATGAACATCAACAGGTATTCCTCTTCCGTTATCTTCGATTGTTACAGAACCATTTTTATTGATTATGACATTAATGTCTGAACAATAACCCGCCATTGCTTCGTCAATACAATTGTCTAAAACCTCAAAAACCATGTGATGTAATCCAGACCCATCATCTGTATCACCTATGTACATACCTGGTCTTTTTTTAACCGCTTCTAAACCTTTTAGAACTTGAATGTTACTTGAGTCGTATTTGGCTTCCTTAGATTTTTTTGCCATTTTTTTATCCTAATTGTTCCACGTGGAACTTTTTAAACTCATTTAAACTAGCTATTATTTTACTACTAAAACAATCATCTATACAGGAAAAGATTGCTTGGGTTTTGATATGTTTTAGGGTCTCAACAAATAAGTTAAAAACTCTATCGTCAAGCTCAGACTTTATGTCATCAACAATTAATGTTGCATTAATTTTATATTGTTTTTTTAAGACCTCATGTTGAGCCAAAGACCATAATATCGAAAAAAACTTTTGCTCACCTCTAGATAATATTTGTCTTGCATCAATATTGTTTATTAGAAACTTTATATCAGACTTATGTGGTCCTTGTGATGTAGATTTACGTTTTAAGTCAATGTCCTGGTTTTCTTGAAGAAGATCATTAAGATTCTTATTCTCATCCCAGCCTCTGAAAAAATCTATTTCTATTAGATTAAAAAATTCAAATATTGAGCTTGGCTGAATAAGATCTATTAAATAATAAAACTCGTTTTTGGTTTTCGTAAAAAAGTCTTTTCTCATATTATTTAATTTAATTCCCTCATCTGAGAGCTTAGTATTCCATATATAAATATCTGATATACGGTTATTTTTTAATATAGAGTTTCTTTGTTTTAAAGATCGATAATAAGAAAACCAGCACTCAGAAAAGGACTTTTCAGATATAAAAATAGACCTGTCCAGTAGTTTTCTTCTAAAGTCTGGAGGAGCGTCAGCGAATGAAAAAGTATTATTATGTATCGGCGTGCACGGAAATTCTTTAATAAGTTTACTTGTAGTTATTTTTTTATTATTTAATAAAACAGAGATTGGTTTGTTTTTGTTTTTTTCAATCTCAACAATATATCCTTTCAAATTATCATACGCTTTTAAAGTAAATTTATCATTTTCATAATTGACAAGTGAGGCCAGGTTAGAACTCTTAAAAGACTTGCCACTTGAGAAAATAAAAACAGATTCTAGTATGCTGGTTTTTCCAGAACCGTTTTTACCAAAGAAAAAATTTATACCGGGTGACAGTTGTAAATCAACATTCTTAAAACACCTAAAATTGTTAATAGAAATTTTTGTTAAAGACACTTTTAGATAAGAAGTGGCATTACGACATATTTAAGATTTTCAGAATTAGGATCTGTTATTAAGCAGCTTTTTTCTGAACCAAAAAAATTGATTTCTATTTTTTCGGAATCAATAGTAGATAATATTTCTTGTAAATAATTAACATTAAAAGCTATATCAATATCTTCACCCTGATATTCACATGAAAGATTTTCTTCACCCTGTTCCTTCTCAGGATTATTAGCAGATATGTTTAAAGAATTTTTTTTAGTAATTATTCTCACTCCCTTATATTTTTCACTTGATAGAACACTAACTCTGCTTAGGCTTTCTGAAAGATTTTTTCTATCAACAACTAAAAGTGAGCTTTCACCAGATGGAATTACTTGTTCATAGTCTGGAAACTTACCTTCAATTAATTTACTAACAAAAGTAGTGCCTGAAACATTTGCTGCAATTGAGGTTTGGCCAAGTTGTATCACAACATTTTCAGATTCGTCTCCAACAAGTTTACCAATTTCATTAATAGATTTTCTTGGAACAATTCCACTTGTTGATTCAGACGAAGCTTCGTTGAGTGATGAAGTTGCCATGGCAAGTCTATGAGCATCAGTTGCTACTGTGGTAATAACTTTGTCATCTATCATCATAAAAAGACCGTTTAAGTAATGACGCCAATCCTGATTACCCATCGCAAAAGATGTTTTAGTTATTAAATTTTTTAGATTTTGAGATGAAATATTAATTTGGGATTGAGCGTCCTCTGTTTCGAAAACAGGAAAATCTTCGCTAGGAAGAGTTGAGAGATTATACTTACCAGACTCGGTCTCTATTTTTAAATTATCTCCATCAAGAAAAAAGTGAATTTCAGCCAGATCTGGCATAAGCCTGCACAGGTCACTTAATTTTCTTGCCGGAGCTGTGATTTTTCCTCCACTCTTGAAATTTGATATTGTTGAGGTTGTAGATATTTCACTCTCTAAGTCAGTGGCAGTAAGTTTTAGCGATGATTCATCAACTTCAAATAAAACATTTGATAAAATAGGCAACGTTTGTCTCTTTTCTACAACCCCGAGTGTTAGATTTAGTGATTTAACAACCTCTTCTTTGGTTATATAGAAATCCATTAGTTGGTTAAGGCTCTGTTTAAATTTCTGTAGTCCTCTTCATGTGAGGGGCTTTCTTTTCTTAATTCTTTGATTTTTTTACAAGCATGGAGAACAGTTGTATGGTCTCTTCCATTATATGCCTCTCCAATTTCTGGAAGGCTGTGGTTTGTAAGTTCTTTTGTTAGTGCCATTGCCATTTGTCTCGGTCTGGTTATAGATCTGCTTCTTCTTTTTGAAAGAAGGTCTGAAAGTTTAATGTTGTAGTATTCTGCAACTGTTTTTTGTATGTTTTCTACGCTTATCATTTTTGCGGAGATTACAAATAGATCTTTAAGCGCATCTTTCACGAGAGCAAGGTCAACCTCTTGATTTGTAAATCTAGCATTTGCAACAACCCTCTTTAGTGCTCCCTCAAGCTCCCTGATGTTAGATCTTATTCTTTGAGCAATGTATATTGCACAATCGTTAGGAAGAGAAATACCCATTGAGTTTGCCTTGCTTAGTAAAACCGCTGCTCTTGTTTCGAGCTCAGGCGGATCAATAACAACAGGCAGACCCCAACCAAGTCTTGATTTTAGCCTTTCTTCCAAGCCATCGATCTCTTTTGGGTATTTATCACATGTTAATATCATTTGATTATTTCTATCCAACAAAGCATTAAAAGTATGAAAAAACTCCTCTTGAGACTGCTCCTTGCCAGCAAAGAACTGAATGTCGTCAATCAAAAGAGCATCGGCGTTTCTATAAAATGATTTGAACTCGTTCATTGCACCCAATTGAAGTGCCTTCACCATATCAGACACAAATTTCTCTGAATGAACATAAACAATCCTTTTTTTTGGTTCGTTTTTTAGAATCTCATTACCAACAGCGTGCATTAGATGTGTTTTTCCCAAGCCAACACCGCCATAAATAAAAAGCGGGTTATAGTCTCCTTTAGGATTGGCTGCTACTTGTTTAGCTGCGGCTAAAGCAAGGTGATTTGACTTTCCTTCAACAAAACTATCAAAAGTATATCCGTCAACTAGTTTTATTTCTGAGTTTTGGTTGTTTTTATATTTATCAATAAAGGTTTCTTTTGTGAGGGTTTTAAATACAAGATTAATGTTTGACTTTGACTGCGTTTTAACAATTTTTTTGATTTCCTTGGAATAGTTTTTTTCTATGTAGTCTAAAATAAAGTCGTTAGGTGCAACAAGCTCCAGGGTGTTTTTATCTATTTTTGCCTTTAGGGGCCTTATCCAGGTGTTGAAATCTTCTTGAGAAAGGGTATTTTCAAGCTTTTCAGAACACTTATTCCAAAGTTCCAATTATTATCTCCTATTAGATTCATAGTCTATTAAAAAATCCACAAGATATCTACAGAATAAATATAGGAATTTGTTGTGGATAACTTGTATATAAAAAAATTATGTTTTATAACAGTTTTTATGGTTTTAAAAACTTATTGCGCTATAATTCTCAACACTTTTAGCAATACATATTATGAAGAGAACTTTTCAACCAAGCAACTTAAAAAGAAAAAGAACCCATGGTTTTCGTGCAAGAATGTCAACCAAGGCTGGAAGAGCTGTTTTATCCAACAGAAGAAAAAAGGGTAGAAAGGTTCTTAGCGCTTAATTTGTCTAATTCCAACCAACAGTTTGCCTCTTTTGAGTGCCTATATTCCTGTAAGTTTTTTAGAATATTCTATAAGCAATCAAAAAATAGTGGGTTTGAGATATCAATCTCGAAAAAGTTTTTTAGGCTTGCGGTCGAAAGAAATAAAACAAAAAGAAGGATCAAAGAAATTTTCAGAAAATTACCAATAGAGATGCCTGATGGAATTTTGGTTTTTTCTGTATTTAGGCCTTTTGGGGAGTTATCATATGAAGAGGCGGTAATGGAGATCTCTTCAGCCGCAAAATCTGTTGCTGATAATATGGATAAAAAATGAATGTAAGAAGTTTGTATTTAGCTCTGATTGTTTTTCTTTCTTTAGCTTTGTTATATGAGTGGAATTCAGAACAAAAAACAAAATCAATTAAACAACACCTTGATATGGTTGGGTCGTCCTCTTATAGGGATGACAGCAGGTTTGTTTCAATTGAAAACGATGAGCTGTCATTGGTTGTTTCTATATCTAGTGGTTCTATTGTTGAGGCGAGGTTAAAAAAATATCCTGTTGAAAATGTAAATGGTTCTTTGGGGTTTAGGGTGTTTGGGTCTTCTGAGTCTTCGGCGTTTCAATATTATTTTAAGAGTGGGTTTACCGGTATCGCACCAGTTTATGAGGTTTCAGAGCAGGGCAATGATTTTGTCGTTTTGTTAGATCCAGAGCTTGGTGTGTCTAAGAGGATATCTTTTTCTGATGCTAGTTATGAAGTAAGTGTTTATGATTCAACAGTTGGTGGAATTAATGGTAAGTCGTTTGCAGGCTTGTATCGTTCTGAAGGAAGGGCTCTTGACTTAAAAAGGGGTGCTCTTGAGGGTGGAATGATGAACAACAGCTCCTATGAGGGTGTTGCGATAAGCACGGAATTTGATCCTTATTCTACATCGAGGCTAAAATCGGTTGATGAGCCCCTTGAGGTTTTATCAAAGTCTGGCTGGGTTGCTTTTATTCAAAAATATTTCTTTGCGGCCATTATTGGTTCGGATGAATATATTTATAATTATTACGTTCTTCCAAAGGAGTCTGGGTTCTACAGAATGGGCTATACGGTAGAGGGTTCGTCAACAAGCAACTTGGTTTATGGTCATGAGCATAGGTTATTTGTCGGCCCAAAGATTAGAAAAGATCTTATGGAAAGGGCTGATAATTTAGAGCTAGCAATTGATATGGGTTGGTTTTGGTTTTTAGCACAACCTATGGTGTTTGTAATGGATTTTATTAATGGTTATGTTAATAGTTGGGGTTTAACAATAATTATATTTACTATATTAATTAAGTTGTTGTTTTGGCCTGTAACAGCCAAAAGCTTTAAGTCGATGGCTGCGTTAAGAAAAATCACCCCAGAGCTTAATGAGATAAAAGAAAGGTACAAGAATGATCGCCAGGCAGCTGGAACTGAAACAATGAAACTTATGAAAAAACATGGGGCAAATCCTCTTGGAGGCTGTTTGCCTTTGTTTATTCAGATGCCGTTTTTTATCGGCTTCTTTTTTGCTCTAAGAGAGATGGTTGAGTTAAGGTATAGTTCGCTGGGTTTTTGGACAGATCTCTCTGCCCCAGACCCATATTTTGTTTTACCTGCGGCTTTTGGTTTGCTTATGATATTAACACAAAGGCTCAATCCTCAACCTGCTGGTATGGACCCAACCCAAGCACAGGTTATGAAATATATGCCTGTAATGTTTTCGGTGTTTTTTTTGTTTTTCCCTGCTGCTCTTTGTTTATATACTGTTGTAAATACTGGTGTTCAGCTTGGGCAACAAAGCTATCTTTACAAGCAGCAAGGCGCCCTTAATACAGACTAACTATGCATCCTGTTTTTGCGCTAGCAACGCCGCCTGCCAAGTCAGCCATTTGTATATTTAGGGTTTCGGGTGAGGGATGTCTTGTGGGGCTATCAAAAATTATTAAAAACAAGGATTTTGAGCCAGGTCGCTTTCATGTCAGGAGTTTTTATAACGGTGATCGGTTGATTGATAAGGCTGGTTTATTGGTTTTTAAGGGTCCAAATAGTTATACAGGTGAAGATTCTTTTGAGGTTTATGCACACGGAAGCCTTGCTGTGATGTCTTCTTTTGTTACCTTGTTTAAGAATGTTGGTTTTGATGAGGCTGCTGGGGGTGAGTTTACCAAACGCGCTTTTTTAAATAATAAAATGAGTTTGAATGAGGCCGAGGCTTTGGTTGATTTTATTGACGCTACAGATGATAAGGGGGCTTTGTTGTCTGGTGGTTCTTTGTTTGGTGGTTTGTCTTCAAACATATCTTCTTTTGCGGATGAAATTGATCAAATTAGGGTACGGGTAGAGGCTGAAATTGATTTTTCTGATGAGGGTAATGAATATATGGACGGGGGGTTGGTTGATGATTTAGGCAACCTTGTAAATAGGTTTAACTCTTTTATATCTGGTTGTATTAATAAAAGTATGTTTTCTCAAAAAAATAATGTTCTTTTGGTCGGACCTGTTAACTCGGGTAAGTCTTCTGTGTTTAATAGGCTTCTGGGTTTTGAAAGGGCTATTGTTTCAAACACCCCTGGAACGACTAGAGATATTATCAGCAGTGAGCTTTTTTACGAGTCTAGTGTGTTTTCCATACAAGACTCTGCTGGTATAAGAGAAACTGATAACAAGATTGAGGGTGTGGGTATTGATTTGTCTTTATCACAAATCAAAAGTGCGGATTTGGTAATAGGGGTTTTTGATTTGTTAGATAAGCCTTTAATCAAAAATTTTAAGGATTTAGCAAAAAATACATCTTTCATATCTGTTCAAAATAAAACTGATATTAATAAAAAGAACTTTAAATATTTTGACTGTTGTGTTTCGGCTAAAACCGGTGATGGTTTTGATGATTTAAAAAAATTAATTTTATCTTCTTTTAATAAGGGTGTTAAAAAAGATGATTATAAATTTATGATAAGAGATAGGCATAATAAATTGTTTCAGGATGCTGTTAAAAACCTAATCTCTGCTCAAAAAGGTTTAAAGGAGGGTGTATCTTTGGATTTGGTTGCTGAGGACCTTAGGTTAGCAAGGTCATGTCTTGATGAGCTTGTTGGTGAAAAATTTTCAGATTCATTATTAGGAGATATATTTAGTAGTTATTGTATTGGTA
The DNA here is from genome assembly GCA_902547695.1 of uncultured SAR86 cluster bacterium. Classification (GTDB taxonomy): domain Bacteria; phylum Pseudomonadota; class Gammaproteobacteria; order Magnimaribacterales; family D2472; genus SAR86A. Next base: position 13,687 of record CACCOR010000008.1, read on the forward strand.
AATAGGTTGTTATTTATTTGTTAATAATTTTGTATTGTTTTTTTTGCTAACAACTTGTTAAGTATTTGTTACCTGTTTCTAAACAAAGCTTAACCTTTTTTATAAATTAAACAGTCCTATATAAAGTAAGGGTTTGTAAGAGTTTTTAACAGAAAACAATCAACATAATAGAAATAACAAAAAGTATATAATATAGATATTAAAGTTTAATTATTAATGAATAAATACGATGTGATAGTTGTTGGAGGTGGTCATGCCGGGGTTGAGGCAGCATACGCTGTTCACAGATTGGGTATGTCATGTGCTCTTGTCACCTTTGATAAAAAAGCTATAGGCCAGATGTCTTGCAATCCCGCAATTGGAGGTTTGGGTAAATCTCATATAGTCAGAGAGATTGATGCTATGGGTGGCTTGATGCCAACAGCCACTGATATGTCAGGCATCCAATATAGAACACTTAACACAAGAAAAGGAGATGCGGTTCAGGCTTTAAGGGTTCAGTGTGATAGAGATCTTTACAAAAAAGCAGTTCAAAAAATACTAAAAAAAACAAATATTGATGTATATGAAGATGAGGTTGAGGATATTTTAATTAAAAACAATAAAGTAACCGGGGTAATAACAAGCAACCAAAACATATTAGCAAAAAGAACAATCTTAACTACTGGCACATTTTTAAACGGAAAGATGTATGTAGGAAATGAAGTAACCAAAGGTGGAAGAATGGGTGACGGAACAGCGATACCACTATCAGAAAAACTTTATTCATTAAAACTACCCATGGGAAGATTAAAAACAGGAACCCCAGCTAGGATAAAGCTTTCAAGCATTTCAACATCCTGCATGGAAGAGCAACCCGGGGAAAAACCCACGCCGTGGATGTCTTTATACAACAGACCAAAAAAACATCAAAAACAACTCTCATGTTTTATAACAAGAACCAACAAAAACACTCACGAAATCATAAAAGAAAACACTCATTTATCAGCCATGTATTCAGGAGACATTGTGGGAATAGGACCCAGATATTGCCCATCAATTGAGGACAAGGTAAACAGATTTAGCGATAAAGAAAGCCACCAAATATTTATTGAACCCGAAGGCATAAACAAAGACTTAATATATCCTAATGGAATATCAACAAGCCTGCCCAGAAGAGCACAAGAAGATTTTATACGCTCCATTAAAGGTCTCGAAGGGGCGACCATAACCGAGTTCGGCTATGCTGTAGAGTATGATTTTGTTGACCCAAGAAACCTAAAAACATCACTAGAAACAAAGTTTCTTAATAATTTTTATTTAGCGGGACAAATAAACGGAACAACAGGATACGAAGAGGCTGCCGCCCAGGGCTTAATAGCCGGTCTTAATGCCGCGAGATCAATTCAAAAAAAACAACCTATGGTTTTAAAAAGAAGCGAAGCATATATAGGGGTTTTAATAGACGACCTAACAACACATGGAATTACAGAACCCTACAGAATGTTTACAAGCAGAGCAGAACACAGGCTTATGCTTTCTCAAAATAACGCAGAACAAAGACTTCTAATAAAAGCGTTTAATGCCGGGCTTGTAGATACTGAAAGAAAAAACAGTTTCACAATCAAAGAAATGGAATATAAAGAATTCCTAGAAGCAATAAAAAAAATCAAAACAACAAAAATCATAGATAGAAAAAACAAAACACTAACACTAAACGAAAGCAAAAATGTCTTTGAGCTTCTAAAGAGAACAGATATTGATACAACAAAAGTTTTTAAACCAAAAAAGAAAGACAGAAACCTTTATAAAAGAGCCGCAACCGAATCAAAATATATGGGCTATGTTGAAAAACAAAAAAGAGAAATTAAAAAAACACAAAAACAAAACAACAAAAAAATCCCTCAAGGCCTTAAATACAATAATATACCCGGACTCTCCAATGAGGTAAAAGAAAAACTAATCAAACACAAACCCGAAACTATAGGGCACGCATCAAAAATTGAAGGCGTAACACCAGCAGCAGTAAACCTTATATTGATTCAAATAAAGAAAAAAGAAATTTTAAAACAACATGCCTAAGGTCTTTTCAGACGAACAAGAAAACAAAATAAAAACATTTATAAACCTTGCTCTAGACTTTAACAAAACCCACAACATCTTTTCAAGAGAATCCTATGACGAGGTATACGAGAAAGATATTTTAGACTGCAAGCCATTAACTAATCATATAAAAAAAAATGAAAGTGTATTAGACCTTGGTTCTGGAGGAGGCTTTCCAGGAATACTATTATCAATAACAAACCCAGAAAACAAAATAAGCTTATTAGAGAGAAATAACAAGAAGTGTTATTTTTTAAAAAAAGTATCCTACGAACTAAACCTAAAGAATACAAAAATAATTAACAAAACAATCACCAAAAAAAATAAGCTAGGCAAGTTTGACATCATTACCTCAAGGGCCTTTGCCACTATTGAAAAAACAACAAACCTCACAAAAACCAACACCCACAAAAACACAAAATACCTTTTGCTTAAAGGAAAAGCATCAAATATAAAAAAGGAGTTAAAAGATATCGACAAAAATATGTTCAGATATGAAATAATCAATCAAGACACGACAAAAGAAAGAAACATAGTTTTATTATGCAAAGATGAATAAAGTAATTGCAATTGCGAACCAAAAAGGAGGGGTTGGCAAAACAACAACAGCAGTTAACCTCGCCGCAAGCTTGGCCGCAACTAAAAGAAAAGTATTATTAATAGACCTTGACCCACAAGGGAATGCCTCAACCGCGGCAGGCATTAAGGAAAACGCAACCACAAACCTATACAACCATTACTTTGAAAATACCTCAATAGAAGACTGTGTCTATGAAAGCAGCGATGGCTATAAAATCATACCTGGAGGAGAGGAGCTCATTGCCCTTGAAATAGCAATAAGAAATGATAACAAGCAGGGTTTCATGTCTAAAAGCTTAGAACCAATTTCTCAAAACTATGACTATACAATTATTGATACACCCCCAACCCTAAACCAGCTCACCATCGAAGGTCTGTTTTGTGCCTCTGGAACACTTATCCCACTTCAGTGCGAATATTATTCACTCGAGGGAGTAACAGGGCTTATGAATACCATTGAAACAATATCAAACAAAAACATGTCATCAAACAGGATCCTTGGGATAGTAAGAACAATGGTGGATATGAGAAACAACCTTGCAAAAGAGGTTTCTGATGAGCTTGAAAAACACTTTGAAAGCTTGGTGTTTAACACCCTTATTCCTAGAAATGTAAAACTGGCCGAGGCTCCAAGCCATGGAATATCTGGTATAAAATATAAACCAGATTCTTATGGAGCAAGAGCATATTTAGCGCTAGCAGGAGAGCTTATTAGAAAGGTGGAGTATGTCTGAAGAAAACAAAACACTCAACAAGGGACTAGATGCTCTTTTGGGACAATCTAATACCAATCAAAGATCTGTAAAAGAAATAGAAATATCAAAAATTAAGCCAGGCAGGTTTCAACCAAGATCAAACTTTGATAATGAAAAGCTTCAGGAATTAACTGAATCGATAAAAAAACAAGGAGTTCTTTCACCCATTTTAGTAAGAGAGCTTGGTCTAAATGAGTATGAGGTTATTGCTGGCGAGAGAAGGTTAAGATCATCAAAAATGGCGGGACTAGGAACGATACCTTGTTTGGTAGATCAAAAAAAAGATCAAGACGCTCTTGTGTCGGCCCTTATAGAGAACCTTCAAAGAGAAGACCTTAATCCTGTTGAAGAGGCAAGAGGTCTTGATAGGCTAAAAAGAGAGTTTGGGCTTACTCAAGACGAAGTGGCAACTTCAACAGGTAAGGCAAGAAGCACAATAGCCAACTCACTTAGAATATTATCTTTACCAACATCGGTTCTTGATTTGCTTTCAGAAGGAAAAATTGAAAAGGGACATGCAAAACTTTTAGCATCAATGCCACCTTCTGATGCAGAAAAAATGGCAAGAAAAATAATTAAGGAAAGCTTGACCGTAAAAGATCTCAGCAACGTTTCTTTAAAAAACAAATCCAAAAATTCACCAAAATCCAAACAAAAAGATACTGATATGTTGAATATAGAACAAGAGATGTCTGAATCATTTGGACATAAGGTTGAAATAGAAACCAAGAATAAAAAATCTGGAAAAGTAACTATTTTTTATAAAAGCCTTGATGAGCTTGATAATATTATTGCAAAGATAAAAAAATAACTTACAAACAACTTGTTTATCAATGATTATGTTTCTATAATTCTCGCCAGAAAAAATATATAAATATATCCCAAAGCCTGAGTTTGAAAAATATTAATATTAGTAAAAGAATTAAGCTAATTTTGTTGTTAAATCTTGTAGTTTTTACTCTTGGAACGCTTGCAAATACTTATTTTGCAATTATTGCGTCTGGTTATATTACAACAATGTTAATGATTTACTTTTTAGGAACCAAAATTAAAGACTTCATTATCAATGTTGGTTACATATGGATTTCAAAATGGACAGTTTTTATTATTTTCTTGACACTCACAGGTGTTTATTTACCTGATGCTTTCTTGTATTCTTTACTTATGTTTATCGTGTTTAATATCACCATTAATCCATCAGATTTTATTAAAGAAAAGGGCGCTCAATAATCATGGCATCTGAACTAACAACAGAATCATATATCAGCCACCATTTAACCAATTTAACATGTGGAAAAACTGCTGAAGGTTGGACTTGTGACCCATACAAGGTTGATCAAATGGGCTTTTGGGCTTTTCATGTTGATTCTTTGTTTTGGTCAATTGGTCTAGGCGCTTTATTTGTTTTTGTTTTTAGAAAGACTATATCAAAAAATTCTGATGCTAGTGTTGCACCAAGTGGAATGCAAAATTTTGTTGAAATGAGTATTGAGTTTGTAGAAGACAACGTTCAATCACTATTTGGGTCAGTAAAAAATACACTCATTGCGCCATTAGCATTAACTGTTTTTGTATGGATTTTGCTTATGAACCTTATGGACTTGGTTCCAGTAGATTTTTTACCGGTGCTTGCGGGGCATGTTGCTTATGCAATTGCTGGCGATGCTGTAGAATGGATCAAAGGCCCAGAGTCTCTTTATTTTAAAGTTGTACCAACCACAGATCCAAATATAACCCTGGGAATGGCTTTTGGAATTTTTATTCTTACCATCTACTACAGCATAACTGTTAAGGGATTAAAGGCCTTTGTTGCTGAACTTACATTACATCCTTTTGGCAAATACATGATACCAATTAATTTTGTTTTAGAAATGGTTAACTTTATTGCAAAACCAATATCGCTTGGCCTAAGACTTTTTGGAAATTTATATGCAGGCGAAATGATTTTTATCTTAATTGCATTAATGTTATTTTTTAGTAGCATACCAATTGGAGTACTTGGATTTGGTTTGCATCTGGTTTGGGCGCTTTTCCACATTTTAATTGTGGCATTGCAAGCATTTATTTTTATGGCGCTTACTATTGCATACTTAGCAATGGCGCATGAAACTGAGGAGCATTAATCCTCAAATTATAGGAGAAAAAAATGGAATATAGTATTTTAGCAGCCGGAATTACCATGGGTCTTTCAGCCATTGGAGCAGGAATTGGTGTGGGAGTTTTAGGCAGCAAATTTATTGAAGGTATTGCAAGGCAACCTGAGTTAGCACCCTTTCTTCAAGGAAGATTCTTTTTGATGATGGGATTAACTGATGCGGTTCCAATGATTGGTGTTGGCCTTGGAATGTACATGTTATTTGCAATATAAAAAGTATAGAAGCTAAAAAATGAACATAAACGCAACCTTAATTGCCCAAGCAGTTGTAATGATTGTATTTGTAGCAATCTGTTGGAGATATATTTATCCTCCTATTCTCTCTGTTATGAAAGAAAGAGAAAAAAGGATATCTGACGGTCTTGAGGCTGCAAAAAAAGCTGATGATTCATTAGAGGAAGCTAAGCTTGCCTTTGATAAGGAACTTAATCAGGCAAAGACCGAAGCAGCAGAAATTCTTGATAAAGCAAACGCAAGAGCATCTCAAATTGTAAGTGATGCTGCATCTAAAGCAGAAGCAGAAGCCGAAAAGATACTAACCTCAGCATCAACAACAATAGAAAATGAAACCAATAAAGCTAAAGAAGAGTTGAGGCAGCAGATGTCAGACATAATAATTGATACCACTCAAAAAATTCTTGGGGATGAGATATCAAAGGAAAAACATGAAGAAATCCTCAAAAAGGCTGCTGAGGAACTATAAAAAATGATTGAGTTAACGCCTCTTGCCAGACCATATGCCAAAGCATTATTTGCCTCGGCATTAGAATCTAAAAACATTGACGAAATGGCGTCTGAGTTAAAAACTATGGCGCTAGCATCAAAATCCGACGGAGTAATCAATACTATTGAAAATCCTGTTTTATCAAGACAAGATGTTGTAACTGTATTGGTCGATTTATTTGATGAAAGTATTTCTGACACCTCAAAAAAGCTATTAGAAATATTATCAGAAAATAAACGTCTAAATCTTCTCGAAACAATCTATATAATTTATCAAGAACTCTTAGAAGAGCATAAAGAACAAAAATCGGTAGAAGTTTTTGTAGCTGTTGATCCTGGAGAAGAAGCTAAACAAAATATTGAAGACAAATTAAAATCAACCTATGGCAAAGATGCCAATATTTATTTTTCTAAAGACCCATCAATGATGGGCGGCCTATCAATAAAGATAGGAGATGAGACATTAGACCTTTCCATCAAAGGCAAGGTTAAAAAACTTATAAACCAATTAAATTTTTAAGGTGAAAATATGAGCCAATTAAATCCATCAGAAATTTCCAGCGTTTTAAAAGAGAAAATTGCTGGCCTTGATCTATCAGCTGAAAGAAAAAATGAAGGCATAGTTGTAAGTGTCTCAGACGGTATTGTAAGAATTCATGGTATGGGTGACGTCATGTATGGTGAGGTTATCGAATTTGAAAATGGTACAAAAGGAATGGCACTTAACCTAGAACAAGATTCTGTTGGTGCAGTTGTTCTTGGTGATTATCTTGAAATTATTGAAGGTCAAAAAGCTGTTTGTACTGGAAAAGTTTTAGAGGTGCCTGTTGGGGAGGCTATGCTTGGTAGGGTTGTAAATACATTGGGCGCACCTATTGATGGTAAGGGTGAAATTAATGCTGAACACTCTTCACCAGTTGAGGTTGTTGCTCCTGGGGTTATTGCACGTCAGTCAGTAGATCAACCCGTTCAAATTGGCTTAAAAGCTGTTGATGCTATGGTTCCAATAGGAAGAGGCCAAAGGGAGTTAATTATTGGTGATAGACAAACTGGTAAAACAGCCGTTGCAATTGACGCAATTATTAATCAAAAAGGCACGGGTATTAAATGTATTTATGTTGCTATCGGTCAAAAACAATCAACTGTTGCTAATGTTGTTAGAAAACTAGAAGAATATGGAGCTATGGAACATACCATTGTTGTTTCAGCCACAGCTGCAGATCCAGCACCTATGCAATATCTGTCAGCCTATGCTGGATGCACAATGGGAGAATACTTTAGAGACAAGGGAGAAGATGCTCTAATTGTTTACGATGACCTTTCAAAACAAGCTGTCGCATATAGACAGGTATCATTGCTTCTTAAAAGACCTCCAGGAAGAGAGGCATATCCTGGAGACGTATTCTATCTTCACTCAAGGTTGCTTGAGAGAGCTGCGAGAGTAAATGCTGAATATGTCGAGCAAGTTACCGGTGGAAAAGTCAAAGGTAAAACAGGCTCATTAACAGCATTGCCAATTATTGAAACTTTGGCTGGAGACGTTTCGGCTTTTGTTCCAACCAATGTAATTTCTATTACAGACGGACAAATATATTTAGAAACTGAATTATTTAATTCAGGCGTAAGACCTGCGATTAACCCAGGTTTGTCTGTATCAAGGGTTGGTGGATCAGCACAAACTAAAATTATGAAAAAATTAGCTGGTGGTGTGAGAACTGCGTTAGCTCAATATCGTGAATTAGCTGCTTTCTCTCAGTTTGCTTCTGATTTAGACGATGCTACCAAACAGCAACTTGCAAACGGTAAAGCTTTTACAGAACTTCTAAAACAAAAACAATATGCGCCAATGAGTGTTGCTCAACAAGCATTAAGTTTATTTGCTGCTGACAGAGGATACATGGCAGATGTTGAGGTTGAAAAAATTCTTGATTTTGAAGAAGCCCTTCATGGATATTTAACTTCTGAAAAAGGTGATCTTGAAGAACAAATTAACTCAACAGGTGACTGGAACGACGACATTGAAGCACAATTTACTGCTTTGGTTGAAGATTTCAAGAAAACACAAACTTATTAAATTATAAATAATGGCTAATACTAAAGAAGTAAGAAAACAGATCGCGAGTATTAAGAGTACTCAAAAGATTACTTCTGCTATGGAGATGGTGGCTGCAAGTAAGATGAAAAAAACTCAAGACACCATGCTTGAGGGCAGACCATATTCCTTAAAAATTAAAGATGTTATTTCTCATGTTGCTTTAGCAAATTCTGAATATCCCCATCCTTTTTATGAAGAAAGAGCTCCAAAAAAGGCATGTTTTATAGTTGTTTCATCTGATAAAGGACTATGCGGCGGTTTAAACATTAATCTTTTTAAACAAGTCATATCAAAATCTGCTGAATTAAATCAACAAGAAATAGGATCTTGTTTTGCTTTAATTGGTACAAAAGCTTCAAGCTTTTTTAAAAGTGTTGGTGGTGAGGTCATCGCAGTTGCAGAAAAGCTTGGTGACAAGCCAAATCCAGACGACTTAATAGGATTAACAAAGGTTGTTTTAGACATGCATAAAAATAACGATATTGATCAGGCATATCTTTGTTCAAATAGTTTTGTTAATACAATGACCCAACAACCAAATGTTGATCAGTTAATACCACTAGCACCAGAGGAGCAAAACGAAGAAGCGCCCTCACAATGGGATTACATTTATGAACCCGAAGCAAAAGAATTGCTTGATGGCTTATTAACAAGATATATAGAGTCACTCGTTTATCAGGCTGTTATTGAAAATAATGCATGTGAACAAGCTGCAAAGATGATTGCTATGAAAAACGCAACTGACAATGCAGGCGATTTGATTAAAGAATTAGAACTTTTATACAACAATGTAAGACAAGCGGCTATAACTCAAGAGCTCTCTGAGATAGTCGGAGGTGCGTCAGCAGTTTAAGGAGAATAATATGAGCAACGGAACAGTTACACAAATTATCGGAGCGGTTATCGATGTAGAGTTTGATAAAGATAACATTCCAAAAGTTTATGAAGCGCTTATGGTTGATGAGAGTGGTACAACCCTTGAAGTTCAACAGCAATTGGGTGACGGTGTGGTTAGAACTATTGCTATGGGAGCAACTGAAGGTCTAAAAAGAGGACTTACTGCCTCAAGAACTAATGCTCCAATTTCAGTTCCAGTAGGACCAGAAACACTGGGTAGAATTGTCGATGTTTTAGGTAATCCTATCGATGAGAAGGGACCAATTGGTGAAAAATCAAAAATGCCAATTCACAGAAAACCTCCTTCATATACAGATCAGTCAGCATCTAATGAGGTCCTTGAAACCGGCATAAAAGTTATAGATCTTATGTGTCCATTTGCTAAAGGTGGAAAAATTGGTTTATTTGGTGGAGCAGGTGTTGGTAAAACAGTAAATATGATGGAGCTTATAAATAATATTGCGCTTCAACATTCAGGTCTTTCTGTTTTTGCTGGTGTTGGCGAAAGAACAAGAGAAGGAAATGATTTTTATTATGAAATGCAAGAATCAGGAGTTGTAAATATTGATAATCTAGGCGAATCAAAAGTTGCGATGGTTTACGGACAAATGAATGAGCCACCAGGAAATAGATTAAGAGTTGCTTTAACTGGATTAACTATGGCTGAAAGCTTTAGAGATGAAGGTAAAGATGTTTTGTTATTTATTGATAATATTTATCGATATACCTTAGCAGGCGTTGAGGTGTCTGCTCTTTTAGGCAGAATGCCATCTGCTGTTGGATATCAGCCAACATTGGCTGAGGAAATGGGAGCTCTCCAAGAAAGAATCACATCAACCAAGACAGGATCTATTACTTCAATACAAGCTGTGTATGTGCCAGCAGATGATTTAACAGACCCTTCACCAGCAACAACGTTTGCTCACTTGGATGCTACTGTTGTTCTTTCAAGACAGATTTCTGAGTTAGGAATATATCCAGCTGTTGATCCTCTTGATTCAACAAGCAGGCAGCTTGATCCTTTCGTGGTCGGAGATGATCATTATGAAGTTGCTCAAGGAGTTCAAAAGATCTTACAAAGATATAATGAGCTCAAAGATATCATTGCAATTCTCGGGATGGATGAGCTTTCTGAAGAAGATAAAGGGCTTGTAGCCAGGGCGAGAAAGGCTCAAAGATTTTTATCCCAGCCGTTCTTTGTTGCTGAGATTTTTACTGGAACTCCAGGAAAGTATGTTTCGCTTGAGGACACTATTAAAGCATTTAAGGGAATTCTTAATGGAGATTATGACCATCTTCCTGAACAGGCATTTTATATGGTTGGAACTATTGAAGAGGCTGTAGAAAAAGCTAAGACTTTATAAACATGAATACCATAAAAATAAATATTGTTTCTTCTAGTGAGGAAATCTATTCTGGAGAAGCAACTATGGTGTTTGCTACTGGAACTCTGGGAGAGCTTGGAATCGCACCAGGCCATACACCCCTCTTAACTGGGCTAGCTGCTGGACCTGTAAGAGTTCAAAATGGATCGGATGAAGAAACATTTTTCTGCTCTGGAGGATTCTTAGAGGTTCAACCAGATTTGGTAACTGTTTTATCTGATACTGCAGAAAGAGCGGAAAGCCTTGATGAGTCGGAAGCGATTAAAGCTAAAGAGGTTGCTGAGCAGGAACTTGCAAATAAAGACACTTCAATTGATTATGCAAAAGCTTCAGCCCAACTTGCAGAAGCTGTCGCAAGACTTAAGACTATTCAAAAATTGCGAAAAAAACAGTAAGGTATCTATTTAGCCTTATATTGTGAAAATTCATACTGTAATTCTAGCTGCCGGAGAGGGCTCTAGAATGCTATCAAACAAAGCAAAATCTCTTCAACCTGTTGGCGGACTGTCAATGCTTAGGCGTATTTTTGATACCGTTTCGAATTTAACTGATGAAACTTCTTTTGTAGTTGGTTTCGAAAAAGATTCAGTGACTAATGAAATAGAAAAATTTTCTGGAATAAATCATATTTGTGAACAAAAAAAGCCAATCGGCACTGCTGATGCTGTGAAATCCGCACTAGACTCAATAAAACAAGACTCAAAGGTTTTAGTCTTATACGGAGACGTTCCCTTAATAAAAAAAGAAACACTTAATAATCTAATTTCAATGACAGATGACAGCCTCACGATTTTGAGCACTGAACTTAAAGATCCAACTGGCTATGGAAGAGTTAAGAAAAACGAAAATGGATTGGCAATATCAATAGTTGAGGAAAAAGATGCATCTAAGGAAGATAAAAAGATAAAAGAAATTTTCACAGGGATACTTTGTTGTAATAAAAAATTACTTGAGGAGGCAATAAGCGAAGTAAATAACGATAATGCTGCATCAGAGTTCTATTTAACAGATATTGTTTCTATAATAAATACAAAAGGGTTTAGAATTAATACATGTATTGTCCCCAATGATGAAGTAAAGGGCGCCAATACAAAAGAAGAATTGTCAGAGTTAGAGGGAATATATAGAGAAATGAAAGCAAACGATCTATTAAATATGGGTATAACTATATCTGATCCATCTAGGGTTGACGTCAGAGGAGATGTCTCAGCTGGTAAAGATTGTTTTATTGACGTGAATGTAATTTTGGAGGGTGATGTATCATTAGGTAATAACGTGTCTATAGGTCCGAATACAATTTTAAAAGACGTTGAGATTGGAGATAATTCAAAAATTGAGGCTTTTTCTCATTTAGTGTCATCAAAAGTTGGGAATAATTGCTCTATAGGACCATATGCAAGATTAAGAGAGGGTAGCCATATAGACGACTCAGCAAAGATAGGAAATTTTGTTGAAACTAAAAAAACAAAAGTTGGCAAAGAATCTAAAGCTAATCATTTTGCATATCTAGGAGATGCCGATATTGGCAGTGACTCTAATATAGGAGCAGGGACAATAACATGTAACTATGATGGTAAAGATAAACACCAAACAAAGATTGGAGATAATAGCTTTGTTGGAACCAATTCATCATTAGTTGCTCCGGTAACAATCGGCTCAAATGCATATGTTGCAGCAGGATCCGTAATTACAAAAGATGTTCCTGATAATGCTCTAGGTGTAGGAAGGGCGAAGCAAGATAACAAAGAAAATTGGTCTAAGAAGAAGGACTAAAAAATTATGTGTGGAATAATAGCTGCTGCCTCAAATCGTAATGTTGGAAAGTTGCTTGTTCAAGGGCTTCATAAAATGGAATACCGTGGTTACGATTCTGCTGGAATTGCTCTTCATCAAACAGACCAAATTGCTCATCTTAGAACCCTAGGAAAAGTAAAGCTACTTGAAGAAAAAATGATTGCTGAAAAGCCAAAAAGTAAGCTTGGCATTGCTCACACAAGATGGGCCACTCATGGAGAACCATCAGAAGAAAATGCACATCCACATATGTCAAATGAAAGAGTTTATATCGTTCACAATGGAATAATTGAGAATTATCTAGATCTTAAAGATTTTTTAAAAAAGGAAGGTTATTCTTTTTCATCTCAAACAGACTCTGAATTAATAGCTCACCTTCTTGAATATTTTCTTAATAAAGGAAACAACATGTTGGATTCGATGTATTTAACCAAAGAAAAGCTTGATGGAGCATATGCAATAGCAGCCATAGACAAAGAAGATGATCAAAATATTATTATTGCTAGAAGCAAATCTCCACTTTTAATAGGGATTGGAATTGATGAATTTTTGGCAGCTTCAGATCCTCTAGCAATTGGCCAGCTAACAAACGAGTTTATTTTTTTAGAGGACGGAGACGTTGCAGAATTATCATCTGAGAGTTATACGATTTTTGATGAGTCAAAGAAGAAAGTTGAAAGAGAGATTTCTCAAATAGATATTTCAAGTCAAGCTTCATCTAAAGGTGAATATCGCCACTTCATGGAAAAAGAAATTTACGAACAACCAGAAGCAATTCTTAAGACCATTGATGGAAGAGTAGGTGGAGATGACGTTTTAGATAATATATTTGGACTTGGCTCATCTGAAATGTTCGAAAAAGTTAAAAGAGTCCAAATAGTAGCCTGTGGAACAAGCTTGCACGCCGGAAGAGTTGCAGCTAACTGGTTTTCAGCAATTTCAGAACTTCCTACACAAATAGACTATGCTTCTGAATATAGATATAGAAATCCCCATGTAGACGATGATTCTCTTCTGGTCACAATTTCTCAATCTGGAGAAACAGCTGACACCCTTGCTGCATTGAGATATGCACAAGAAAAGGATTATCTATCGACCCTATGTATTTGTAATGTTCCTACAAGTTCTCTTGCAAGGGAATCAGAGTATTCAATATTTACTAATGCTGGACCTGAAATTGGAGTTGCTTCTACAAAAGCCTTCACAACTCAACTTGCAGCTTTAATGCTGCTAGCTTTGTCTCTTGCAAAAAGCAGAGGAAAAAATCCAAAGTTAAGAACAAGAGTAATAACAGCATTAAGATCATTACCAGAAACAGTTGAAGAAACTTTAAAACTTAAAGACACAATTTTAGAAATAGCACCTGAAATAGCTAATAAAGATAATGCTTTGTTTTTAGGAAGAGGTATTTTTTATCCAATCGCTAAAGAGGGAGCACTAAAGCTAAAAGAAATTTCTTACATTCATGCTGAAGCTTATCCTGCTGGCGAGTTAAAACATGGACCTCTTGCTTTAATAGATGAAGAAATTCCAGTTATTGCTTTAGCGCCAGAGAGCGAGATAGCTGAAAAATTAGTTTCTAATCTTGAAGAAGTTAAAGCTAGGGGTGGAACTCTATATGTATTTTCTGATCCTTCAATTTCAATGGATTTAAAGTCTGGAAGACTCATCAATATGCCAAAGTGCGACTTCCTTTTGACTCCAATCATTTATACGATACCTCTTCAAATACTTTCTTATGAAGTAGCATTGTTAAGAGGGACGGACATTGATCAACCAAGAAATTTAGCCAAATCTGTTACGGTGGAGTAGAACAAAACAGATAATTAAACGGAGAAGAAAATGAATGAAGTGATAACCACATCAGAAACAAGTGATAAAAATTTTTTCTTATTGCTAGTATTATGTTTTCTCGTAGGTGTTTTTGGGGTTCATAGATTTTATTGCGGAAAAATAAAATCAGGTATTTTCATGATACTTACAATTGGTGGATTGGGCATTTGGGCACTTGCTGACTTCATAATCGCATGTTTTGGAGAGTTTACAGATGCAGAAGGCAAGAAAATAAAATATAACAATTAGCAGTGTTGTTCATGGAGGGATTATGGCTTATCAAGCCGCCATCGACAGCCATGAAATGGGACATTTTTTAGGTGACATACCAGCTTTATTTATTTTAGCTTTGTTAGCAGGATATACTCTCAGAAAAGAACAAGTAAAAGAATAATTTTTTACAAGGATAAAATATGTTGTACGCGTTGGGCGTTCTAATAGTATTAGCAATAATATTTGGACCATCTTTGTGGGTGAAGTTTGTCATGAGGCGTTATTCAACTGAAAAGCCTGAAATGCCTGGCACTGGTGGAGAGCTCGCAAAGCATTTGATTAAGCGATTTTCTTTAAAAGATGTTGAGGTTGAAATAACTGAGCTTGGAGATCATTATGATCCAATTGAAAAGAAAGTTAGACTTTCAAGAGAGCATTATGAATCAAAATCATTGACCGCAGTAGCTATTGCGGCTCATGAGGTTGGACATGCTATTCAGGATCATCAAGGCGATAGACGTTTGGCTACAAGAACAAAAATGGTTCCTATTGTTAATTTGTTAGCGCGCTGGAGTGTTGTCATTATCTCTTTATCGCCAGTGATCGGTATTATCACGCGACATCCAATTCCATTTTCTTTATTACTTTTCATAGGGCTATCAGGTTTTATTGCTCGCATGATGATCCATGCGGTGACTCTGCCAATTGAATTTGACGCAAGTTTCTCAAAAGCACTCCCTATACTAAGGGAAGGGGATTATGTATCGCAGTCAAATGAAAAAGCTGTCAGTCATGTTCTTAGGGCAGCAGCCCTGACATACGTATCAGCTGCGCTAGCCGATATTTTAAACCTTAGTCGTTGGATCTTTATATTGTTAAGGCGATGAGACAAGACAGAAATCACAATAAAGACATGAAAAATATCCTGAAAACTCCTTTTATGTTTTTGTTATTTGGCTGCCTTGCAACTCAACCCATTGATACCGTTTCACAGGTAAAGATAATAAACTTTGAGCAAACCAAAGACTTAAGCTGTACAGAAATCGATTTAATTGAAGCGTTTGGAAAAAAATCAATGACGGTAGATGCTGATAGAAGAAATGCTCTAACTGAATTTAAAAATAAAATAGAAGAAAAAGGCGGAAATGCTGGCGTTATTTTAAATCAATTAAATTCTAAAGCAGGATTTAAAATTAGTGGCTACGCATGGAATTGTGAGAATTTAAATGAAAGAATTTAGAAATCTAATAATTTTAAGTCCTTATAAACCAAAGCATAAAATTATTAGGCTTCTTTTCCATTTGATTCCTTCATATGAATTGCTGCAAGCAACAAAAGGCCAGCAAAAACTCCTAGATTCTTAAAAAAATTCTGAGTCTCATGTTCAGCATTTATGCCCTCATAAACATTCCAAAAATCATGTAAATTTAAATTAATTAAAATAGTCATTGCAGCAAAACTAAGCGCACAAACCACCACATATTTTTTTAATAATAAGCTTATGCCTCCAACAATCTGAATAACTCCAGCTATTGCAAGTAATAATGGAACCATTTTCATGTTATGAGCTTCCATTAGCGCAACTTGATCATCCCATGCAATAAATTTTCCTATTCCAGGAAGAAGAAAGTACAAGGCAAGGAATATTCGACCAATATGTATTAATAAGTTTTTCATACGATCTTTACTTCTTTGGTAGTATAAATAAATCTTCTACCTTGCATCCTAAAGTTTTAGAAATCTTTAAAGCAAGAACTGTTGAAGGAATATATATGCCATTTTCAATTGCGTTTATGCTCTTTCTTGATACATCTGCGCTTTCTGACAACTCTTGTTGCGTAAGGCCAGATTCTTTTCTAAGTTGCTCAAGATTGTTTAGAAGCTTCTTATGATGTTTTCCCAAAATTATTCCTATGCTCTGCTTTCAAAATCGTCTACTTCATCTGATATTTCCTTAGCTTTATGCTCATTAATATCTGTATCAGTCATTTTGCCTGCATATATATCTAGGCCGTTGCTTACAAGATATCCAAAAGAAAAGGCAATAACAAAACTGATCGTCCAAGATATCTCCCATAAGTTAAATAGAATATAGAAGTTTAAGAAACCAATTCCTACTCCAACGGCATGCGAATGTATTTTTATATATTTTTTCATTAAATAGGCCTATTTTTTTTCGAAATCTTCAACTGCGTTTGTTAATTCTTCGCTTGTATTTGGATAAAGATAGCCAGCAGCTATTTGCCCCAAACCTATAGCACAAACTAATGCTCCTACTCCCTTAAGCAGTGATCCAAGAAAGAATACTCCTAAAAGAAACAGACCAACTCCAGTAAATGCCGTTATTACACCAGTTCTTCTGTAATCAATTGGTTCTTTTTTTCTTTCATCAAGCAAGTCGATCATATCCTGTATTTTTGATGGATCATCTAAGTTTCTAGATATTTCTAATATTGTTTTATTTCTATCCTTACTTTCTAAATATAGCCAGATGAATACTGAAACTGGGATTATAATTGCTACTAATATTCCTAAAACTGGGACAAGTTCAAACATAATTTTTCCTTATTAAAATAAATGTAACGCAAAGTTATCATTTTTATAATGAGAAGTAAAGGTTACATAGTATAAAATAGAATAAGTTTTTAAATTAAATGATGTATACTGCTAGTATGTGTGATTGTTGCAATTGCTGTGAGTGCACCTGCTGCTCAAAGTAAATATCAAATCTAGACAATAAGTTTTAATAATCTTTTCAAGATTACCTAATTTCTTGGATAAAGTTTCAATGAAAAGTAGATATAAAAAATAAAATGAAATTACCGCTTTGGATTAAATGGATTTTTTTTAGCATAATAATTTTTACTTCTTTGGTGCTGCCACTAACTTTTTTAGAGCCATCTCTCGCGAATTATGGGGATCTTGCTCTTGAGTGGGCAGGATCTAATAAGCTTTTAATATCTTTAATAGTCATTTTAGCTTTGACAGCTGACGTTTTATTGCCTGTTCCAAATGGACTAACAAATACTTTTGCTGGAATGTCTTTGGGCTGGGGAATTTCTTCTTTTGTAGTTTGGATTGGCCTTAACATGGGCGCAATCCTGGCTTATTCCATTGGACGTTTTGCTGGAAGACCTTTGGCAAAAAAGCTGATTAGCAGCCAGGAATTTGATGAAGCTGAATCATCATTAAAGAATTTCAATGTTATGGGATTAATTATATCTAGACCCATTCCAGGTTTTGCTGAATTGATTGCTATTACGGCTGGTCTTTCAAAAATATCTTTTAAAATTTTCCTCTTGGTAGTAAGCACAACAAATATTGCAGTTGCAATAATTTTTTCTGGTATTGGAGCGGCGGCAGTTGATAATGACTCTGCTTCTCTGGCATTTCTTGGTGTCGCTATTCTTCCAGCCGCACTATATTTTTTATACACTAAACTCAATAAAAACTAATCGCCCTATGAATCACATATTAAAGTTTTTATTATTAATACCTTTGATTATTGTATCTGATGAAATTTTAGATGTTAGTGAAATTTCATACGGTAGTGATGAAAAACAAAGAATTGATTTATATAAAGGTACATCAGATAAAGTTTTAGTTTGGATTCATGGCGGAGGGTGGCTTTATGGTGATAAAAGAGCTGAAAGGTGGATAAAAAGATTTCAAAATCACTTTGTAGATCATGAAAATTTTAATGTCTATATGGTTGGTTATAGAGTGGGCGAGGCAACAGCTCCAAATGCAGTTGACGATGTAATCTGCGCCTATAAAAAAATTATCAGTGACGCATCACAAAGAAACTTTTCCACTGAGGACATTATTGTGGCTGGTGCTAGCGCTGGAGGGCATTTGGCACTAATGGTTGGCCTATCAGCCAATTACGAAAACACTGAGTGTGCCGAAAAAATTGCACCAAAAGCCATAATAAATATTTTTGGTATAACAGAAATTAAACAAACATCAGAATTTTTAGATAAAACAAAGTTCTTTGATGCTTCCAATTATGTAAAGGGATGGATTGGTCCAGAGGCAAACATTGACCTAATTTCTAAAACACTTTCACCAATTAATTTATTGGATGGAATAGATCTTAATGTTTTAACAATTCATGGTACAAGTGATAGGTGGGTGCCATATGAGCAAGCATTGCTTTTAGACCAAAAATTAGGAGACCAACATCAACTTTTAACAATTGACGGAGGTGGACATTATTATTTTTCTGAAGAGGAAGATGAAATTATTAGACAAACTATTTCATCTTTTCTAAGTTCTAATTTTAATATGTCTACCAGAGAGCAACAGGATTAATAATCATTTGTACAGCACCCTTAAGCTTTGGCTGACCTAAGACAAATAGGAATTCTGAAACATTATCTTCTGCCAATTTACCAGTATTCATAGTTTCTAATATATATATGCCATTTTCCTTGATAAGAGTAACGTGATCATAGTAAACCAAATCACCCTCAACTGGAGGAACTGCACCTAGTCCCCATGTATCGGCTCCAACAGCCATGGGATTAAGTGAAGATAAATACACAGCTGCATCATTAGTAATACCTGGTATTGTACTTCCCCATAATTCTGGAGAGCTTTTTAGATATGCATCGGTCCAGCCAGTGTGAAAGAGAATGATATCCCCATCCTTAAACTTAATATTTTGTTGTTTAGCAGCATTTTTTATATCATCTCTTGTAATTCCTTGGCCTCCTTCCATAGCAGCAATTCCGAAATATTTTGCCATGTTCACTACTACGCCTCTTCCAACTAGCGGAGGCACTTTTTCAATACCAAATTTAGTTAAGCCAGTTATAAAAGAGAAGTCTGCACCCTTGTGACAGTTATAAAAAATATCGTCATCACCAATATGACCTAATCCATCCAGCTGAGGCCCTGTTCCAATCCACATTTGCAGAATATCATCGTTGTACGTAATGTCGTATCCAAAATCTTCAGTCGTATCTCTTCCAAAATGTTGATTTGGTTGAACTACTTGTAATTCTGTATATCGCGGCGGGAATGATGGCATTCCAGGCTCAATAACAATACCAAGACCATGAGACATTCCTTTTTTAACAAGTTTAATTGCGTCCAATGTGTTGGCATTTGATATTAAATTAGCAGCGCCAATCTCATCATCTTTACCCCATTTAGAAACTTCGCAACCATCATCTGAGACCGCAAAGAGGGAAATAAATAAAATATAAAAAAGTGAATTACGCATCATGACCTCCTAAAACTCATAACATCATTATAAGCACAATAATCAATATATTTAAGGTAACAAAAAAATATGATTTAATTCATAGTATGAATAATAAGATACCCCCACCAATAGTTACTTTAGTATTTGGATTAGCAATTTATTTTTCTAAACCCTTATTCCCTGACTTTAGTAATGTAATTTTGAATGTTTTAAGTTTATTTCTGATAATAGTAGGTCCACTTACTCTTATATCAGCAGCAAGATCATTTAAAGTCCAAGAAACGA
Source organism: uncultured SAR86 cluster bacterium (assembly GCA_902547695.1). Taxonomy (GTDB): domain Bacteria; phylum Pseudomonadota; class Gammaproteobacteria; order Magnimaribacterales; family D2472; genus SAR86A. The sequence goes on from CACCOR010000008.1 coordinate 33,695, forward strand.
CTATTAACCCTATAAATATTGACAAAGCAACCTCATTGGTTGTGTCAGGAGTTTTTAAATATTCAAGAAACCCAATGTATTTAGGGATGGTTTTAATTCTTCTTTCAATATCATTTAAATTTAATTTAATAGGAGGAATTATTCTTACTATGATATTCGCTGGCTACATAACAAAATTTCAAATCATTCCAGAAGAGATCGTAATGAATAAACTCTTTGGTGATGAATTTGAGAAATACAAAAATAAAACAAGAAGATGGATCTAATCTAATGACCTATCAAGCTCATTTGTTCGTAGCATTAACAATAGGATTCATTGGAACAATTTTTTGTATATCTCTTTATCAGATGAATAAGGTCAAACAAGCACAAATATTTTTATTTTTAACTATTGGAATGATGGCTTTCTGGATGTTTGTAGCTACAGGATATTTATTATAAATATTTATGAAAGAATATACTGGAGGCTGTCATTGTGGAGGAGTTAAATATAAATTTAAATCAGATCAGTCAGTCGAAATTTGGAATTGCAATTGTTCCATTTGTGACATGATTAATTATCAGCACCTCTTCGTAAAGCATGAACTTTTTGAACTTATCGCTGGAGAAGATCTACTTTTAGAATATAAGTTTGAGAGCGGATCAGCAAAACACTTTTTTTGTAAAAGGTGTGGAATCAAATCCTTTTATCAACCAAGGTCTCATCCTGAAATGTATAGCATTAATCTTAAATGCGTGGATGATCCACCAGAAATTAAAGAAGTCATTTATTTTGATGGAATAAATTTTGAGGAGAGCATAAAGAATATATGAATGTTTATTTAATATTGTTTTCTGCAATTTTGTTTGAAGTATTTGGAACCATGCTATTGCCTGCGTCACAAAATTTCACAAAAATTTTACCAACGACAATATTATTATTTTCATATGCCATATCATTTTACTTTTTAGCTATTGTTTCTCAAAAACTACCGCTTTCAATCGTTTATGCTTCATGGTCAGGAGTAGGTATATTTTCAATAGCAATATTGAGTTACTTTTTCTATAAACAAACCTTAAATTGGCAGACAATTGCCGGATTATTTCTTATAGTCATAGGTGTAACAATAGTTAATATTTATAAGACAGATATATATTGAAAGATTTTTCACAAAAAGTAGCATTAATTTCTGGAGCTGGCTCTGGAATAGGCAGAGCGCTATCAATAGAACTTGCAGATGCGGGATGTAATTTAGCACTTGTAGATTGGAACAAAGAATCCCTTGAAGAAACTAAACAGCTTTTAAGGAAAAAAAATGTCGCTGTATCAACACATAATTTTGATATTAGTGATAAAGAAAAAGTACAAGCTTTGCCTAACGAGGTTATTGAATTTCATAAACAAATAGACCTAGTATTCAATAATGCAGGATTATCTATAGTGGGAACAGTAAATGAGGTAGATGAGAAAGATTGGAATTGGGGTTTAGATATTTTGCTTAATTCTGTAATTCAAATGACAACGGTTTTTCTCCCTCACCTAGAAAAACGGCCTGAGGCTGCTATCATTAATACTTCCTCAATATTTGGTCTTTTTAGTGTTCCAAAACAGTCTATTTATAATGTTGGAAAATTTGGAGTAAAGGCTTTTACAGAATCTTTGTCACTTGAGCTTGAAATCGCTGAGTCAAATGTGGAAGCTTATTGTGTTTTTCCTGGCCACATTGGAACAGATATTTACTCTTCAGCAAAATTTAAAAGTTTTGAAAAGGATGATGCGGGCGCTGCAATATTTGGAGCAAATGCAGATACAAAAGAACAGGCAGGCATTCAATTTAAGCAAAATGCACCTTCTTCACCAGAACATGCAGCAAAAGTTATTCTTAAAAATATAAGAAAGAAAAATAAAAGGATATTGATTGGTATAGATGCACATTTTTATGATTTGATGAGCAGACTATTTCCAAAAAGCTTTTTAAAAATCATATGGATTCTCCCATTCTTGAGAAATCTTTTTAAATCTAAAAACTAACACAATGATATCTTCAATAGATCATTTAATAATTGCAGTAAAAGACATTAATGATGCTGAGGAAAATTACAGGAAAATCTTTGGAATGGAGCCTGTCTGGAAAGGAGAACATAAGGCGCTAGGAACCGCTAATGTAATCTTCAATTTTAAAAATACCTATTGTGAACTTCTATCAGCAAATGGAGATGGTCTTGGAGCTGCATTGGTTAATGGCGCAATTGAAGAGCAGGGAGATGGGCTCATTGGAGTAGTTTTCGGAACAAATAATATTGAAGAGTCATTTTCTACATTAAAGAAATCCGGTTATTTAGTAACAGAGCCAACTGAGGGTGAAGGCATTGATAATAAAACTCAAAAAATAAGAAAATGGAAAAATCTTTTTTTACCTCCGGAACTTACCAGAGGAATTTTTTCTTTTATTATAGAGCATTCAGAAGGAACACTACCAAGCTTAAACAAACACCCCAAAGCCACAATTAACAAACTCGACCATCTTGTAATAAATACTAATGATGCAAATGGGTTTATAAATATTTATAAAGATATTTTTAATATTCGATTGGCTTTGGATAAAGTCATCGAACATTGGAAAAGTAGAATGCTTTTCTTCAGGGTTAATAAAACTACAATCGAAGTTATTGAACGAAAAAATGAAGATGATTCTCAAGACAGTCTTTGGGGGTTAGCATGGGAAGTTGAATCAATTGAGGAGGCTTATAAAAGACTCATAAGTGAGGGCGTTGACGTTACTCCAATAAAAGAGGGACTGAAAGAAAATACTTTAGTGGCTACCATTAAGTCTCATACTCACAATGTTCCAACTCTGTTAATAGAACATACTTAATGAAACTCATAATAGGTGCCTTACTTGCTTTTTTTTCAATCTTTTTAGGATCTCCTTTAATAGCATTAGTAATGGGGTTATTACTGGTGCTCGTTTTTAAATTTCCAAGTGATTATATTAGTAAATCAGTTACTACAAATCTTTTGCAAGTTGGGATAATTTTAATTGGTCTTACGATATCGGCATCAAGCGCTACAGAAATAGCTTTTAAATATTTTCCTTACATATCTGCCTTCGTAATAATAATTTTTTTTATTGGCTTGTTTCTAGCAAATCTATTTAAAGTTGATAGAAGCTTAGGAATATTAATCGCTTCTGGAACTGCTATATGTGGCGCCACCGCAATGGCAGCAATTTCACCTTTAATTAAATCAAAGCCAAAAGATTTATTCGCTGCATTAACAATAATTTTTGTATTTAACGCTATAGCAATTGGAATATTTCCTTTAATCGGAGTAACAACCGGTATGAATTTTGAAAGCTTTGGAGCATGGTCTTCAATGGCTGTTCACGATACAGCTTCTGTTATAGGGACAGCAATAGCCTTTGGAGGTGATGCAGTTGAGACAGCAACAATACTTAAACTTAGCAGAACTATTTGGTTGATACCTTTAATTATAATCTTAGGAATTTTTTATCAAGATAGATCAAAACCTAAACTCCCGATTTTTATTTTATTATTTATTATTGCCATAGCTTTAGGGACTATTCTTGAGTTCAATCAAGATACAATTTTTTTCATAGACTCAATTAGTAAGATTTTTTTAATCTCAGCCCTTTTTTGTATTGGAACTCAAATAACATTTGAAGCTATTAAAGAAATAAATTTGAAGAATTTTTTATTTGCATTGATTTTATGGATAATCGCATTAGTGTTTTCATATTTAATAATTAATTTATTTATATAACTGGAGAGAATATGTTTAGTCATGTAATGGTAGGTACAAATAATATAGAAGAGTCACGAATCTTTTATGACAAAATATTTGAGGTTCTCGGAGGAGGACCAGGAAAACTATATCCAAATCTCACGGGACAAAAAAGATATTTTTATAACTTAGAGGGAACGAGTTTTTGTATTACTGAGCCAATTGATGGCAAGCCTGCAACAGTTTCAAATGGAGCAACTGTGGGATTTAATATTGAAAATATTGAACAAGGTGATGCATGGCACAAAGCAGGAATAGAAAATGGAGGCACCTCTATTGAGGAAGAGCCAGGTATTCGAGATTATGGAAAATTTAAAATGTATCTAGCTTATTTAAGAGATCCAACTGGAAATAAGTTATGCGCAGGGCTTTTAATTAAAAAGACTTTATAATAGTTTTTATCCCACTAATAATACTTGGATTTCCTTCAAAACACTTTATTGACTCATCAGGCTTATTCCAGTTATTTGCAGATTTTGTAAAAAAATTAGAATCAATTGTTACCCAGCTCGAATCATCAAGGGTTCCTGCTTTCACATAAAAAATTCTAGAGATTTCTTTTGCATAACTTAGAATGCCTGAACCACAATTTGGGCAAAAGCCTCTTCTAACATGAGAACCAGAAGAGCCTTTACTCTCAAAGAATTTAAGCTCGCCATTTAAATCAACGTATTTTTTTGCAATAAACAAAATTGTCGCTTTGCCTGAACCTGTTGTTCTTTGACAATCTTTGCAGTGACAATGATGGGCAGATATAACCTTATTCTTATCTAGAGTATAAGTAATGTTTCCGCATTGACACCTACCAGACTCAAAATTAGGTTCTTTTTTCATAAAAGAAGATAAACTCCAAGGTCAACCATAAAATAAAATCCAGCTAAAAATCCAATAGCCCAAGGTATGCTTCTTGGACTTGGATTTCTTTCAGTTGCTATTTTGTAGTACAAAATCATATGAGCAATTCTTGCTAGAGCATATATCCATATTATTATTGAAAGCTTTAGTGGACCATAGCCTGAAAACATTGCTAAAAATGCCATACCTAATATTGGAACAATATTTTCAAGAGAATTCTGAAATGTCCTATGGCTTCTAAATACGAATGACGATTGACCCAATTCAGGCTTAACTATTCCAGGACTGTATCCTCCTTTCTGTCTTCGATGAACTCTAACCGCTACAATTGCTTGAATAACCATGGTTGCTAACATCAACCAAATACCTAAAAGCGAAGAGTGATAAACATCGAACATTTTTGACCCCAATAAATTTGTTTTGTTTTATCAATTATAGTCATAATATGACAACGAAGGTTATAAATTATATTGTTTTAAATGAGCTCTATTTATAAAGTTTTAACGGAAGAAGAGTGGAAACATGCAATCTCCCTTGGTTATGTAGTAACCAAGTTAGATAATGATGATGGCTTTATACATTTATCAACATCAAAACAGCTTGCTTTGACACTTCATTTATATTTCAAAAACTCTAAGAAAGTTATTTTGTTAGAAATAGATCAAGATTCCATTAAAGATGAAATAGTTTTTGAAGATGCTAAATCAGGCAGCAGATTAGGAAAATTTCCACATCTTTATGGTAAATTACTCATACAAAATGTTAAAAAAGACTGGACGCTAAAGAGAAATAGTTTTGATTTGCCTAAAAAGGTTTTAGAGGAATCAGAAGAACAATAAATATGACAGATTTAACAATAAACCAAGTTTACGCAATTGGAGCTCCAATAGTTCTTGCGATGATTCTTATTGAAGTATTTTTCTCAAGCATTTATAACAAAAACCTTTATAAAAAAGATGACACCCTTTGCACAATTGGACTTTTAACAGGAAATATTCTTATGGTGTTTGCTCTAAAAGGGATTACATTAGCGCTACATTTTTATTTGTTCCAATTTAAGTTATTTAACTTATCAGCACTGATGCCAGTTTGGGCTTTATGGATTCTAACTTTTGTCATGATAGATTTAGTTTTTTATTTTTATCATCGTATTTCCCACAGAGTAAATTTCTTATGGGCTATTCATATGAGCCATCATTCAAGTGAAGAAATGAACTTTGCTGTATCTTTTAGACAGGCTTGGTTTGGCCCAATATCAAAATTACCATTTTTTATGGTTTTGCCTTTAGTAGGTTTCGATCCAACTATAATTGCGGTGGCAGGTGTAGTCAGCACACTATGGGGAATTGTTGGACACACACAAATTGTTGGTAAGCTTGGCCCGCTTGAATGGATTTTTAATACTCCATCTCATCACAGGGTTCATCACGGAGCCAATAGCCAGTATATAGATAAAAATTATGGAAATTTATTAATTATCTGGGATAGAATGTTTGGTACATTTGAACCGGAAGGCGAGCCAGTAAAGTTTGGTTTAGTAAGAAATGTGAATACTTTTAATCCAACGAAAATAACCTTTATGGGATGGATAGATATTTTTAACAACATGAAAAACGCCTCAAACTTTACCGAAGCAATCTATTTTTTATTAGGACCACCAAAAACTAAAAATTAATTATGAAACATATCTTATATTTTCTTTTTGTATCACCTTTAGCTTTTTCTTTTGATAGCTCAGATAATTGTGATGATATTGAGCTCTTCTTTTTAAGTCCACAAGACGGTTTTGTTAGTGAGAATCAAAAACTAAAGGTAGAGTTTGGAACAAAAAATATAAATATTAGTCCTGCAGGTATAGTTGTTGAGAAACAAGATAATTGTAAAGTTAGCGGACATCATCATTTAATTATTAATAATGCTTATAAAGTTGAAAGTTTTGAAAATCAACCGATACCATATGGAGCAAATATTCTCCATTTTGGTGGTGGTCAAAAAGAAGCAGAGCTCTCGCTTCCTCCTGGAAAATATTCTCTTCAACTTGCGATAGGTGACTATGAACATAAACCCATCAATAGAAATAGGTCAGACCAAGAATATAACCCAATTCTTTCAGAAATTATTAATGTCGAAATACTGCCATAGTTAAAGCTTTTCTTTTTTCTCAAAGACATTTCTAATACAATAATTACTACATATAGGGGAATTAGTATTTTTTTAAGAAAAGTTAAAAATAATTTTTTATCTGAGGCATGTATTCTCTCTGTCATAGCTGTTTTTTGCGTTCAACTATACGCAAAAGAAATAGTTATTAATCCAGGAGAAAATGCTCAAGAAGAACTGCAAGAAGCTCTAATACTTATGTCAGAAGGGGATACTCTTTTGATTAAGTCTGGTTACTATTTATTTGAAGATGGACTTTCTCTTGATGTAGATAACGTCACAATAATTGGTGAGGGTTTGGATAAAACTATATTGGATTTCAAAAATCAACAGTCAGGAGCTCAAGGATTTTTAGTAACTTCAAACAAAGTGACATTAAAAGATTTCGCAATATTGGATGCAAAAGGTGATGCTCTAAAGGTAATAGGATCAAAAGGCATCAATATGATTAACTTAAGAACAGAGTGGACAGGCGGACCAAAGAGCACAAATGGTGCATATGGATTTTATCCAGTTGAGTCTGAAGATGTTCTTATTGATGGATGTGTTGCCATAGGCGCATCAGATGCTGGAATATACGTAGGACAATCTAAGAACATTATTGTTAGAAATAGTACTGCTCAATATAACGTAGCTGGAATTGAAATAGAAAATTCTTACTATGCAGATGTATATAACAATCTTGCTTCACATAATACTGGCGGCATTTTAATATTTGATTTACCTGATCTGCCTCAACAAGGCGGCCACCACATAAGAGTTTTTGATAACAAATCAATAGACAATGATACTGATAACTTTGCTCCAGAGGGCAATATTGTTGGGGAAGTTCCAAGAGGCACGGGAATTATTATTATGGCTAATTCTGATGTCGAGGTTTTTAATAATGAAATGAGTGGAAATGGAACAGTAAACCTCTCGATTGTCTCTTATTCTGATGAAACACATGATCCAAATTATTATCCCCATCCAAGAAGGATTCAGGTTCATAACAATATATATGGCCCTGGTGGATTTGATCCAGATGTTGAAACAGGTGATTTGGCAAAAGCATTATTTGAAATAAGTGATGGAAATATGCCAGATATTTTTTGGGATGGTGTTGTTCCAATTTCTCAAATGATATTTGGGCAACCAGATGACGATAAGTTAAAGGTGGACGAAAATAACGATGTAAGTTTTTTAACGATCAGTCCAATAAAGTACATGTTAGGATTTTCAAATCCTATAAGAACAGAAAAGAAAGAATTTAAAGGGGTCATTAATCCACTTGAGCCGATTGTAATAGACGGTATGTAGGGATAATGAAAAAGAAATTTCAAATATTGCTAGTGCTTATTCTGTGCATCAGGCTAACTGCGATTAATGATAATCTAATTATTTCTGAATCTTTTCCAGCAAAACTATCAGAGTTTGGTTTTTTTCTTGATGATTCAGCACAGATACCTCACGAGAATGTAATACCATATGAGCTGATATCAACACTATTTTCTGATTACTCATACAAGCAAAGATGGGTATATGTCCCTAATAATAAAAAAGCTCAATATGAAGAGAATTGGGTTTTTAATTTTCCTGTCGGTTCTGCATTAATAAAAACATTTTATTATCCTGTTGATGAAAGAAATCCGGATCTAGGAATGAATCTTTTAGAAACAAGACTTTTATTAAGGAAAGAAAATGGCTGGGAAGCTGTATCTTATGCGTGGAATGAAGAACAAAACGAGGCATATAAAAAAATTGCTGGAAAAACAATTAATGTTTCTTGGACTGACTTTATGGGCAACGATAGAGATGTTAGATATCGAGTGCCAAACGTAAATCAATGTAAGGAATGTCATGCAGCTGAGGATAAGATCACACCAATTGGGCCAAAAGCCAGAAACTTAAATAAAAAGTTTGAATTTAATGATGGAGAATTTAATCAGTTAACTTATTGGATGAATAGACAAATAATAGATGATTATCCAATGGAGTTAGTTTCTCCAGTTGATTGGACAGACGAAAGCCAAAATATTAATGACAGAGTTCGTTCTTATCTAGATGTAAATTGTGGGCATTGCCACTCTCCAACAGGGAATGCAAATTCAACCGGCCTTTATCTTCACCTAGATGAAACAAGAAATATTCATTTGGGTTTGTATAAAAAGCCTGTTGCAACTGGTAGAGGCAGTGGAGGCTTAAAGTATTCAATAGTGCCAGGCAAACCGGACGAATCAATTTTATTACATAGAATGATTTCTCTCGATCCAGGAGTGATGATGCCAGAATCTGGAAGAGCACTTTCACACACCGAGGCTGTTGATATGGTCAGAGAGTGGATCTTGGTAATGGAAGATTGAGATTACATTCACGTAATATTTTCATTTTTCTACCTGCAATAATATTTCTCTATTCTTGTGAAATTGAAGAATCTAAAAATACTTATAAACCACCCTCAATAGAAATCTCCTCAAAAATAGATAAAACCAGCAACGCCTATTCAATTGAAGTTCTAGAAAGTGTTGGCGATGAGTTATCGAATCTACTTAATAAAGAGATAGACCTTTTTTCATCAAACGAAGTGAAGTTTGAAGGAGAGATAATAAGTAAATATATTGATTGTGGATTTATGAATAATGAGGTTTATGTAAATTATATTGATAGGATATTTGGCTCATATTTAGAAGCTGTTATAACCTTTAAAATAGTAAATGAAGACAATTTATACAGAATTAATAATGATGAGATCAGATACACTTTTTTTTCAAAAGAGACAGGAACAAGATGGAGATTTAAATCTAATAAACCAAAAGAATTATTGGTAGGCAATCCTGTCTACAGCGACAATCCATACAGAACATGTTTATCTAAAAATGTATTAGAGAAAAAAATTAAAAATATATTAAATAGGACATCAAATGGCTAAAAGAAATTTAATTAATATCTACTTAACTTTTCTTGCAATATTTTTATCTTCAAATTTAGATGCTGATAATAATCATTCTATGATTGGATATTGGTTGACATCCCAATCCATCGTTTTGGTTAGTAAGTGCGAAAATGAATTATGCGCAACCATTGAACATATTTTTGTTGAAGAAGGAATAGACCAGAAATCAATACTTGATAATAACAACAAAGAAAAATCTTTGAGAGATAGAACGCTTGTCGGAATTAACTTAATAAATGGTTTCAAATATATTGATGGAGCAAAAAAGCTATCTGGCGGAAGGATATATGATCCAGGAAGGGGAAGAACTTTTAAATCAAATATTTACCTCTTACAAAATGGGAATTTGAAAATTGAAGGCTGTTTACTGAGAATGTGTGGTCATGAAGAATGGAAACCTATTATAGTAACGTTTAACGACGACGGAACAAAAAAGGTCGAGCTGAAGGAGAATCTTTAATGAAAAAGGTTAATTTTAAAGATAAGTTTAAAAAGTTTTCAGATCAATGGTCGCCTAAAGTGATTGCGGAACTTAATGATTACCAATTTAAGTTAGTAAAGATTCAAAATGATTTTATCTGGCACAAGCATATTGATACCGATGAGGTATTTATTGTAATTGAAGGCGAAATGTTTATTGAATTTAAAACTGAAACGATAAAGCTTGAAGCAGGGGAAATGATAGTTGTTCCAAAAGGGACAGAACATAGACCCTATGCAAATGATGAAGCTAGTATAATGTTGGTTGAGCCAAGAGGAATAGTTAACACAGGTGACAAAATTGATGAATTAACTGCTCCAAATGATCAATGGATATAGAGTGGGGAGACAGAAATTATGAGTAAATTTTTAATAGCTGTATTAGCATTAATACTTTTAGGTTTGGCTATATATAGCCCAAACATTGTTAGGCTCTACAAACTAGCTAATTTATATAACGAAAAATCAATAGCTAAGAATTTCACTAACATTAATAAAATCTTTGAGACATCTTCACCTATTCCTGCATCAAAGCAACCATATGTTTTTGAAAAAAAGGATTATGATTTACCAGAATCTTATTTCTTTGAGGGAGAGGAACTAAAATTATCTGATGGATTAGATCACTTCCATACAGATGGCCTCATAATCCTACATGATGGGAAAATGTTATTTGAAAAATATTGGAACGGAAATACCAAAGATAGCAAGCACATTGCCTTTTCAGTATCTAAATCTTACTTATCAGCCTTATTTGGCATAGCCGTTGACGAAGGCCTAATTGATAGTATTGATGATAAGGTTTCTAAATATCTCAATGATTTTGATGGAACTGGTTACGAAGACGTAAAAATTAAAAATCTTCTACAAATGTCTTCAGGTATTGAGTTCAATGAAGACTATGCTGATCCAGGCTCAGATATAAATAGGTTTGCAAGAGCAACTGCAAGAGGATCGTCATTCAGAGAGTTTGCTAAGACACTAAAAAATGGAAGAGAACAAGGAACATATAATCATTATGTGAGCCTTGATACTCAAGTATTAGGCATGATTCTTGAATCAGTTACTGATATGCCATTAAGAGAGTATTTATATAAAAGAATATGGAGCAAAATAGGTACAGAAAGTGAGGCTTATTACATTGCTGATAATACTGGTACAGATATGGCGCTTGGCGGCCTAAATGCTTCTTTGCGGGACTTTGCCAAGTTCGGGCAGCTTTACTTGAATGAAGGAAGTTGGGAAGGTGAGCAAATTGTTCCTAGGGATTGGGTTACTCAATCCCATACACCGGACGCTCCTCACCTAATGCCAAATTCAGGAGAACTTTCTTCAAATGAATGGGGTTACGGTTATCAATGGTGGGTTCCTGGGGATCCCATAACTGATTTCACTGCTCACGGCATATTTAATCAATTCATATATGTTGATCCAGAATCAAACGTTGTTATAGCCAAAACATCTTCAAACCATAGATTTAGGTCAGAAAGAGAGTACTCAAAAGCAGCTCATATAGCTATGTTTCGCTCTATAACAAAACATATTGAAAATACATTTAATTAATATATTTGTATTAAGTAAGATTCTTTCTTAGAATTAAATAAAGGTTATATGAGGAGATAAAATGAATTCAAAATTTTTAAGTTTAATTGGTTTGGTATTTACTGTTGGTGCTTTTGCCGACGGAAAATCAAATGAATGGATGATTGAGACACTATCTACAGCTGCGCCATCATTTATAGGTGATAATGCTTCAGTTGCTACATATGATGGAAAAATCCTTAAAGAGGGTAGCAATGGCTGGACATGTTCTCCAGGAAGGCCAATGCCTGATGATGGTTACAAAGATGCTCAAGATACAAATGCGTCATGCGCAGATATTGAAGGATTCAAATGGGTTGAGGCATATGTAAATGGCACTAGTCCTAATATGGAGAGAGATGCCTATATATGGATGCTCCATGGTGATGTTGGAGAAGACAATAGAGTTTCATCTCTATATGGTGGTAACAAGGAGAATGCAATAAAAATGAATCACTTTATTGAATCAGGACCACATTTAATGCTTATGCCAAAAGACACAAAAACTATAGAAAACTTTACAACAGATTTTACAAAAGGAGAGCCATATCAGATGTTTAAAGGCACACCATATGCGCATTTAATGATTCCTTTTGAGGGTTATTACATGTTTCAACCTGAAGCGGCCCCTAAGTAGGAATTAAAATGGAAAGATATAAAAGTTTTGAGGATTTCTATCCTTACTATATTTCTGAGCATGATCATAAGTACACAAAATTGATGCATTTTATTGGAACAAGCATAAGCATCTATTTTTTAATTAAATTTATTCTGTCATTCAATTTTTTATTTATCTTATATGCACTTCTATCGGGTTATGGGTTTGCTTGGGTAGGACATTTCTTTATTGAAAAAAATAAACCTGCTACCTTTAAATACCCTTTTTATAGCCTAATAGGTGATTACAAGATGTATTTAGAGATACTTCAAGGAAAACATAAAATTTTTTAATTTGTAATCCCGTATTTCATATTTGCATGGAGGCTTCTGAGAATAATTTTTGGACTAAGCCTCCTTGGGGTGCTGGCGAAAAAAAATATCGACTAGGATTAAGGCCAATAGAATTGGGTGAATGGCTAAATAGAAAGATTGGTGAAAATCTTTTAAAACATAAAAAAAATTTACTCGATTCTGATTACAACAAGGTTATTGCAGTAACCGAAGATTCTATTGATGCACAAATTTGCTTAGGAAAGATATTTGGAATAAAGCATACTAAATATCCAGACCTTATTGCTGAATTAAGCCTTAATATTCAAGATGATTTATGTTTAATGGAGTCACAAGGTCAACAAAAACTACTCGCGGCGAGCATATGTTCACCAAGTTATTGGGATGTAAGAACAAAAATTGGTAAGCCACTGAAGGTTATACATGATCCTGTTACATCTCTAGACGAGAAGATAGGCGAGAGAATTGCAACTTTTATAAGACAGGCGCCCATTAAAAAACCCTTTGCTAGGCAAAATTGGCTTATTCATGGAGATACAAAAAGATTTCATTTAAAGGAAGAAGATTCTCTACTCACAGATCCTTCGTCCTGGTATATCAGGTCAGAAAAAGAAACTTTATGCAGATTTCATAAGGATTATTCCTTATTTACAATAAATGTTTTATTTGAACCATTAAACAAAATTGTTGATTATCCCGATGCACTAAGAGGCCTTATTAAAAGCCTAGAGACATTTGATGAAGATGAATCAGTATATTTTGGTGGATCCAACAAAATAAACATTTTATTGGAATACCTTAAAGCACAACTATAGTAAAATAGCATTTATTGGGAGAGCATAATTTGCTGTAAATCTTTATGGATAAAAAACAGTACAACAAGATTATTATTAGATCGCAAGATATTGCTGAAAAATGGAAAAAAATTCCAGCGCCTCAAAGAGGAGAGTTCATAAGACAATTTGGTGAGCAGTTAAGACTTCAAAAAGAACTCCTTGCAAAAACCATAACCAAAGAAGCAAGAAAGATAAAGACAGAGTCGCTCGGAGAAGTTCAAGAAGCAATAGATATGTGTGATTTTGCTGTTGGACTAAGTAGGCAACTATATGGCTTGACTATGCCTAGTGAGCGTCCAAATCACAGACTTCAAGAGTTATGGCATCCTTTGGGTGTTGTTGGCTGTATAACAGCTTTTAATTTCCCAATGGCTGTATTTGCATGGAATTTCTGTCTTTCTGCTGTTTGTGGAAACAGCATAATATGGAAACCTAGTCCACATTCAAATGAGTGCGCAAAGGGAATAAAAAAAGCGTGGGATGAGATAAGCGGTGAGTTTTCTAACTTAATTCAAATTATAGAAGGTGGTAACGAAGAAGCAGTTTTAATTTGTGAAGATAAGAGAATATCTTTGGTATCTGCAACAGGAAGCACACAAATGGGTAAAGAGTTGGCACCAATTGTTTCAGCCAGGCTTGGTAAGCTTTTGCTTGAACTTGGAGGTAATAATGCTGCAATTGTATGTCCTTCAGCAGATTTAGATTTAACAATAAAAGGTATCGCCTTTTCTGCTTGCGGAACAACTGGTCAAAGATGCACGTCCCTAAGAAGATTATTTGTTCATAAAGACATATATGATGACTGTGTTGAGCGTTTAGAAAAATGCTTTGAGGAATTAGTAATAGGTTGTCCCTCAAAGGATTCCTCTCAAATAGGTCCCTTAATTTCTGAAGATAGCTTTAATTCTATGCAAAAAACACTTGAGTCATTAAAGGCTAAGAATGTATCTGTAATTGGTGGCGAAAGATTAGATATTGAAGATTCTAATGAATATTATGTAAAACCAGCATTAGTTCTTGTAAAGGAAATAGAAGATGAGATGCTTTCTGAAACATTCGCACCTATTTTATATGTAAAGAGTTATGAAAAAATTGAAGAAGCTATTCGTATGCAAAACGATGTTAGTCAAGGCCTTAGCAGTTCAATTTTTACAAATGATATGAGGGAATCAGAATTATTTTTAAGCGAATCTGGAAGTGATTGTGGGATTGCTAACATTAATATTGGTACAAGCGGAGCTGAAATTGGTGGCGCTTTTGGTGGTGAAAAAGATACGGGAGGCGGTCGTGAGTCAGGTTCGGATGCTTGGAAAAACTATATGAGAAGAGTAACCGCAACTGTAAATTATGGAGAAGATTTACCACTTGCTCAGGGGGTAGAATTTGATGAAAGCTAAAATTGCAATTGTTGGTAGTGGAAACATAGGTTGGGCGTTAAAACAACTACTTAAAAAGGACTATGACTTAAAGCAGGGCGATATAGAAGATGGTTTCGATGCAAATGATATTTCACAGGTAGAAGATTTTTTAAAAGGAGTTGATGCAGTAATTTCAGCAGGACCATTTGCAGTAAACAAAAACATTGCAAGCGTAGCAGCAGAAAATGGTATTGCTTACTTTGATCTCACTGAAGATGTTGAAACAACAGAATACATTAGATCACTTAAATCAGAAAATATTTTAATGCCACAATGCGGCCTTGCTCCAGGAGCCATTAACATATGTGCAGCTGGTATGATGAATCAATTTGATTCTGTTAATGAAGTTCTTATGAGAGTTGGAGCTCTTCCAAGATTTACAACTAATGAAATGAGCTATTACTTAAGTTGGTCAACAAATGGATTAATAAATGAATATTGCAATGAAGCTGATGCAATTTATGAAGGAAAATCAGTGAAGGTTATGCCTTTAGAGGGAGCTGAAAAAATTGTAATTGAGGGCGAAAGCTTCGAAGCCTTTAATACAAGTGGAGGATGTGCGACCATGTGTGAAACCTTTGAAGGCGAAGTCCAAAATCTTTCGTATAAAACAATTAGATACCCAGGTCACTTAAATCACATGAAATTTTTGTTCAACGATCTTCACTTGAAAAAGAATAAAGATGTCTTAGAGAAACTTTTTGACAAAGAAGTCCCAAGGACAAAAAATGACGTAATAATATTTTTTGTCAAAGTTATAGGACTTATCGATGGAGTTTTACAAGAAAAAACCTATTTAAGAAAAATATACGGAGATGAAAAATTCAGCGCTATTCAATTAACGACTGCCTCTGGGGTATGTAGCGCTCTTAAAATGTTTCTTGATGGTAAAATTACAAACAAAGGTTTTACAAAACAAGAATCTTTATCTTGGGATGATTTTCTAAATAATGATTTCGGCAGGGTTTACGCCTAATACTTATAATGACAGAATTTAGCTTATTAGATACTTCTCATATTATTTTTGCCATAGCTTGCATTGCTACGATTATTTATTTACCAAAATTTGTTCTGGATAAGAGTGATATATGGAAAAAATTTGTAATAGCTGTAATTTTTATTTTTATTCTAATAAATCAAGGCTTGGATTTTTACAGGGAGGGATATACTCAACAAATAAAGCTAGGATTACCTCTCCACCTTTGTGATTTTTCTTGCGCATCAATTATGCTCTATTTTATAACCCAGAGAAGAGAGTTCTTTATCTTTGCTTTTTTTGCTGGTATTTCTGGAGCAGGAATGGCTATATTAACTCCTGATGTCTTATATTCATTCCCGCATATTGATTATGTTCGTCATATGATTGGCCACTCAATGATTTTACTAGGCGTAAGTTATGCAATGATAATTGATAATCAAAGACCTTATTTTAAAGACGTACACAGAGTTTTATTAGTGTTAACTTTTTTCTTAATTTTGATGTATCCAATTAATTATTTACTTGGACCGCCAGCAAATTATTGGTATGTTATGGAAAAACCACCCGGTTTAAATGTAACAGGTTTTATGAGAGATGCGCCATACCATATGATCGATATATATATTCTTGCCGTAATTGTTTGCTATTCAATATATTTGCCATATCTCATTAAAGATAAATTTAATAAAGCTACTGTATAAAAATGAAAAGTGTTTCGAGTTCACAAATTCCGAAAAGTTTTCGGGCATATCGACCAAAAGCGCTTCAATGGCTTGGCAGGACAGTTTTATCAGTTCTTGGATGGAAAGTTCATGGAAAAATATCAGATGAATTTAATGAAAAGAAACTTGTTGTAATTGTTGCCCCACATACATCTAACTGGGATGGAATTTTAGGTGTCGCAGCAATTGCTGGCTTAGATGCAAGAATTACATTTATTGGTAAACATACTGCATTCAGGTATGGACTAGGAGCTTTTTTAAGATATATGGGTGGAATTCCAGTAGATAGAAATAAACCTGGAGGGATAATTCAAGATGCAATAAATCAGATTAAAGGCATTAATAGTTCCTTAATAGGAATGTCTCCTGAAGGAACACGCTCGAAAGTAAAGGAATGGAAAACAGGATTTTTAAGAATAGCAAAAGAGCTAAATACTAAAATAATTCCAGCATCTCTAGATTTTGCAAAAAAAGAAATACTTCTTGGTAAGGCTTTTACACCTTCAGGTGACAATATGAAAGATATTAGCGATCTTAAGGACTACTACAGCGTTTTTACTGCTAGACACCCTGACAAATACTAGTTCAAATTTTCTCTAATCATATTATTAACCATCTCCTCAACAATAAAGAGAGGAGGATTTCCATGATCTAAAACAGCTGAGTGGAAGTCTTTAATATTAAATTTATCACCAAGCTCACTCATAGCTTTTTCTCTGAGTTCGAGTATTTTGATCATACCAACTTTATAGCTTAGCGCTTGTCCTGGCCAAACAATATATCTTTCAATTTCGACTCTAACTTCTGTATCTGACATTCCAGTTTTTGTTTTCATGTATTTCATTGCCTCTTCGCGAGTCCATCTTTTATAGTGCATTCCGGTATCAACTACCAACCTTACGGCTCTAAAGAGTTCACTTTGAAGAATTCCTAGTTCGTCATATGGATCTTCAGCCAGACCTGCTTCAAGAGCTAAAATTTCAGAGTAAAGAGCCCACCCCTCTGCGAAAGCAGAAGTGAAGTATCCAAACCGTCTATAGAGAGTTAAATCTTCATTTTCAAGAGAATGTGCTATTTGGTGATGGTGTCCAGGCGTTGCTTCATGATAAGCCAAAGTTCTCATGCTGTAAGTGGGTGTTTGCTTTATATCGTATAGATTTGCATAAAATACACCAGGCCTACTTCCATCAAGCGCTGGCGACTGATAATATCCTCCAGCTGCAGTCCTTTCAGAGTACTCAGGAACAGCTTTCACTATGACCTTTGACTTTGGCATAGTATGGAAATAATCTTTCATTACTTCATAAGCTTCTTCAACCATTTCTGTATAGTCTTTAACAACTATTTCTTTTCTGTCTGGAGTATCTGCATAAAGGAAATCTGGATTCTCATTTAATTCATTCATTATTTCACCAACAGACTTACTCTCGTCATATCCAAGAGATGAAAGAATGTATCTCATTCTTTCTGAAATCCTTTTAACTTCACTTAGCCCCATTTGATGAATTTTCTCTGGAGAATAATCTGTTGTGGTGAAAGTCCTTATTTTCAATTTATAGTATTCGTCTCCTCCTGGTTGAGACCATATGCCATGATTTTTATTAGCATATTTTTGAGTTCTAATCATAAAATCTCTTAAAACTTTAAAACCCGGCGTAACACTTTCACTAATGGACCTTTTTATTTCATTTTCAAAATAATTTACATCTTCTTGATCTAAATCCAATTGATTTATCTTTGACATGAATTGGGTATAAAGAGGATGTTCTTCATTCGAATATTCTATAAATTCATCTAGCTGTTTAATTACATGACCATATACAAATTCAGGCGGATAAATACCACTCTTAGCTTGTTTTTCAAGGTCGGCAAGAACTCCTTGATATACTTCCTTAATTAAATCTGTCCTCTTTATGAAATCGTTTGCTTCAGATTTTTTCCTAATAGGATGTACATCATTCATAAACTCAATGGTATTTAAATGAATTCCTCCAATTTGATTTAGCGGATAGTCTAAATAAGGAAAATCTCTAAGTTCTCTTAAATGATTTTCATAATCAAAAATTGCAATTTTCTTTGTACTTATTTGAGTATCGGATAGTCTAGAGTCATCATACTTATATAAGGTTTTAATAGCTTTTTCTGTATGCTCAATTCCATCTTCAATATCAGTTTCTTTTGGAATTGACAACTTGGAGTTATGATTCGTCAGCCAATTATAGTCATCTAATACTCCAACATAAGTTAACTCTTCAGGTGAACTTGTGAGATCAAGAATTAGCTCTTTTGCTAAAAAATGATCAATTGAGAAGGGCTTCATAAAAAAAAGATTTATTAAATACAGAGACCCAACTCCTAAAGTAACTAATAAAAGATTTCTCGTGTGCTTAAGAATTTTTTTAATCATGATAAAATTTCCTCTAAAAGAAAATTATATTATGTCAGAAAAACTAGCTACGCTTAAGAAAGAAGATAATGTATCAATACTTACTTTAGATGATGGTAAGGCAAATGTTTTCTCTCCAGAAATGTCACAGCAAATAAATGAATGTCTTGATGATGTTCCTACTGAAGAGGGATGCCTCATAATTACAGGCAGAGAGGGAATGTTTTCTGCTGGATTTGATCTCAAAACTATTCAAGGCGGAGATATGAAACTTATTCAAAATATGACAATAAATGGCTTTAAGCTCTTATCAAGAATATTTGCATTTCCAAGACCCGTTATTGCAGCATGTTCAGGCCATGGCATTGCCCTAGGAACTTTTTTATTATGCTGTTGTGATTATAGAATAGGCGTAAAAGGCGACTTCATGCTTGGAGCCAATGAAATGAGAACAAACATGGTTATACCTTTACCTATATTAGAACTCATTAAATTTAGAGTTGCTCAATCTCATAAATATAGAGCGGTTCTGGGCGCTGAAATGTATACACTAGAGAACGCAATAGATGCAGGTCTTATGGATGAAGTTGTTGAATCAGATAACTTGATGAAAGTCGCCCTTGAAAAAGCAAAAGATCTATCGACGATGGGGCATCCAGCTTATTCGATGACAAAACAGCTTTACATAGCTGAAACACATAAAAAGATTGATGACGCAATAAATGAACTTGATTCTTGATGAATGAATCAGTTTCGTCATGAAATTCACAATTTTCCTTCAAAACTAAGCCAAGAATTTTTAGAGAAGATTTTTATACTTAATCAAGAAAATACTCCAGAGGTTGGAAGCTTGAGTTCAATAGAGTACCTTAGACAATTAATACAACTTAGTTCGTATCAATTTTATGTAGAAAAAGATAATGAAATAAAAGGATTCATTATATGCTTCAGAGAGAAATCCTCTTATGATTCACCTAACTATAAATTTTTTAGTAACACAGAATCCAAATTTCTTTATATTGATAGAATAGCTATAAAAGATTCATTTAGACGACAGGGTATTGGAAAAAGTTTTTATGAGCTTATTCAAAAAATTGCTATTACAAAAGAAATACCGCTATGTTGTGAAGTAAACACAAATCCAGAAAATTTAATATCCATACAGTTCCATGAGGATTTTGGTTTTAAAAAAATTGGAAATAGAGAATATGAAGATCACTCAGTAGCTTTTTTTAAAAAGTAATCAGAATTTATACTTAAATAAAAACATATTGTAAAAATCGTATGATATGGTCTATATATGTTTGTAGAAACTTCTCTAATATTTAAAACACTTGTAATACTCTCAGCACAACTAGGGATAGTTTTGATGATGTGTTTTTATTGCCTAAATAGAGCAAAAAAAGCATATGAAAATAACACAACTTTTATGGGACTGTTATTTAGGGGCTCAGTCAACATGAAAGGTAAATTAGATTTGATTCCTTATTTAGAAACAAAGAAAGATTTTCCAAAACCAATGGAAAAATATGAAGATAAAGACACGGTCCTTCACGAAGTTGCTAAAAATCAGGATGAAGTTATTGAATTATTAAAGATGGGTTACATACATTCCCCGATGGGATCATCGTGGGGTGTTGGGTTGCTGTTCTGGCTATGGATGGGGTGTTTATTTGCAACGACATTTATAACTTCAGTTGATTCTATTAACCTTTGGGTTGGAATGACCTTGTTCACTCTAACGAGTTTATTCTTTGGTCCTCTTCTCGCTTTGGTAATGCTTGAGATGGATGAGAATGATGGATTTACCGCTCTTAAAATAGTGCTTGTTGTAACTTTAATTACAGGTTTTATAGGTTATGGCGATTTTATATCTTTCTCTGAAAGCTCTATATTTGGAATGGTCTTAATAATATCTTTATTTGGGTTATTGATTTTTAATTTTGCACGTTTTTATATGGAATTTAGTAGAAAGGCAGTTAGAAGATCTGCAATTTTTGGCGCGATTCTTTTTTCTTTATTTCTTTTATTTGATTTCAATTATATTAAAATGCAATCTAGTATTTATGCCAAAAATGATTGGGCAACGGCACTTGATATGGCGTTTATACTCTATTTGGATATTATAAACTTGCTGTTAGAAATATTAGAAGCAATGGGTAATTCATAAGAGGAGGAAACATGGGCATACCTAATCAACTAAAAGATAAATTAGCAATGCCAGTTATTGGTGCGCCACTATTTTTAGTATCAGGACCAGACTTAGTTATTGCACAATGTAAAGCTGGAATTGTAGGATCTTTTCCAGCATTAAATGCAAGACCCCAACATGTTCTTGATGAATGGATTGTTAGAATAAAAACTGAGCTTGCAGAATATCAAGAGCAAAATCCTGATGCAAAAGTTGCTCCCTTTGCAGTCAACCAAATATGTCACGGATCTAACGATAGATTAATGCAGGATATGGAAACTTGTGTGAAACATGAGGTGCCCATAATTATTACTTCTTTAAGACCACCATCAGAAGTTGTAGATGCTGCTCATAGCTATGGGGGTCTGGTTTTTCATGATGTTATAAATGTACGACATGCACAAAAGGCAGCCGAGCAGGGCGTCGATGGACTTATATTAGTTTGCGCTGGCGCAGGTGGTCATGCTGGGGCCTTGTCACCATTCGCATTGGTTAGAGAGGTTAAAGAATGGTTCGATGGAACAATAATTCTTTCAGGTTCAATTGGTGATGGTCACTCGGTAGCATCAGCAATTGCTCTTGGTGCAGACTACGCATATTTAGGCACAAGATTTATTGCCACTGAGGAGGCAAATGCTGATCCTGGATATAAAAAAATGTTAGAGGAGAGTGCGGCAAGTGACATAGTCTATTCTTCTTTATTCACTGGAGTCTTAGGGAATTATCTTAAACCTTCAATAAAAAATGCAGGTCTCGATCCTGACAATCTTCCAGATGCAGACAAGTCCGCAATGAACTTTGGCTCTGGTGGAAATACCGACTCAAAAGCCTGGAAGGATATATGGGGATCTGGACAGGGAATTGGTGGAATTAAAGATTCTCCTTCCGTTGCTGAGCTTGTTGGAAGAATAAAGTCAGAATATGAGCAAGCTTTTGATGAATTTAAAAATAGAATGCAAGGATAATTATGATTGAATCAATTATCATAGTTCCAATAATGTGGATTGTTATGTCGGCGATTTATATGCTTTTATTAAAAAACTTTGAGGGTACCAAAGGTATTACAGCAGAGTATCAAACCAAAGACGGCATTAAAAGAACTGCCAAAAAAGACAGACAAGATTTTATAGTATGAATAAAGCCATTGGCTTTATAGGCCTTGGAGTCATGGGATCTCCAATGGCTGGACATCTTTCAAATCACCACGAGATTCGAGTATTTAATCGCTCACTTGAAAAAACTAAAAGCTGGATAAAGAAATATTCTGGATCTGAATGTAGCTCTGTAAAAGAAATATCAAAAGTATCTGATATTCTTTTTCTTTGTGTCGGTAATGATAAAGATGTAAGAGAAATTATTTCAGATAAAGATGGAGCCTTAGAGCATTTAAGATCAGGCTCTTGCATTGTAGATCATACTACTACTTCAGCTGATCTAGCTAAGGAAATGAATATTCTTCTAGGCACAAAGAATATAAATTATCTTGATGCACCTGTATCTGGGGGACAGGCTGGAGCCGAATCTGGCCAACTTTCAATAATGGTAGGTGGTAAAAATGAGCTATATGAAGAATTGAAAGATATTTTAATGACTTACTCTAAGTTTATTAAATATATGGGAGAAAGTGGATCAGGACAGTTAACAAAAATGGTAAATCAGATTTGCATAGCCGGTTTACTTCAAGGTCTTGCTGAAGGAATGAATTTCTCAGAAAAAGCAGGATTAAATTCCAAAGATGTTTTAGAAGTCATCTCTAAAGGAGCTGCTCAATCATGGCAAATGGAAAATAGATGGCACACAATGCTCGAAGATGAATTCGACCATGGTTTTGCTGTAGATTTAATGAGAAAAGATTTAGACATAGTTATTAAAAAAGCAGAACATGAAAACATAAGTCTAGAAGTCACCAAAATTGTTAACGATTATTACAAAGAGATACAAAAATCTGGAGGCGGTAAATGGGACACATCCAGTCTATATAAGAGGCTTAAAGATAATCTTTAAAATATTGTTGAAAAATATACAAATACACCCAATCCAATTACAACCATAGCAGACGAGATTTCTAATGAATCAATGTCTATAGAAGGATCTTCTGCCATAGAATAAAAGCTTCCTGGATTGGAAATAAGCCATATTATTCCAGCTATGTGGAATAGCATTATTAATCCAACGACCCAGTTCAAAGGCTGTGATGTAAAAACAATTAAAGAGCATAAGATTACAAAAATTAGTTCAATCGAGATGTAGACATTAATATTTTTTCTTTTGAGAAGATATCTCAAGAGACTGTAACCTTTTGAGTATGTATAAAATAGGATAAAACCATAAATAAAATATATTGAAGATAATACCGTAATCATTCTTATGACACCTCAACTACAATGTTGCCAATAATATTACCACTTTCCATTGCTTCATGAGCCTCGATAATATTATCTATAGAGAAAGTTTTTGTAACCATATGTTTTAAAGAATTTTCGTTTAACATTCTTGAAAGTCCATTTATAAGTTCTTTTCTGAAATTTTGATTAATTGAATATATTAAAAAAGTATCAATTTTTATCCCTTTAAACATAAAGTTGTAGAAGGGCAATTTTGGTTCTATTTCTGCCATCGAACCATATGCTGCTATAACACCATTTGATTTCAAGATCTTCTCATTAATTGATAAATTACCTCCAAATTCAACTTCAAAGATTCTGTCTACTCCTTTATTGTCTGTGTAATTCATAATTTCTTCGACAACATCCTCATTCTTATAGTTTATTACTTTATCTGCACCTGCCTCTTGAGCAACCTCTCCCTTCTCATCACTGCTTATAGTTGAAATAACATTTGCTCCAGAAAGTTTGGCTAGTTGAATACCATAAAATCCTACAGCACCAGCTCCTCCAGAAATTAATACAGTTTTGTCTTTAACTGAACCATTAGCGAATATCCCATAATATGCTGTAGAAGCAGGTATACCCATACATGCTGCAGATTTAAAATCTACACTGTCATTGATTTTGGCTGCTTGAAATTCTGGTAAAGAAATTAACTCCGCACAAGTTCCAAAAGCTCTTCCAAAAGCACCATTCCAAATCCAAACTCTTTCGCCAATTCTATTTTTATCGACACCTTCTCCAACATCAACGATAGTTCCCGCACCATCAGAGTGAGGTATTATCTTTGGAAATTGGAGCTCACCTCTTGCTCCTGCCCTAGTTTTCACATCTGATGGATTAATGCCAGATGTTTTAAGTTTTACTAAAACCTCGCCTTTGTTTGGAACAGGGTTATCTAATTCTCCAATCTGAAGAACCGTTTGTGCTTCACCAGTTTTTTCATACCAAGCTGCCTTCATATTAATCTTTCTCCATCATTGATAGGGTTTCTGTATGTCCGTCAATAACAAGCATTTGCCCGGTTATATTTTTTGCTAAAGGAGACAATAAATAAATTATCATCCCAATAACTTCTTCAACATCAATGAAAGTTTTTAAAGATGTTTGATTGAGATATGTCGATTTTATTTTATCTATTGAAGTATTTCGATATTCAGCTTCTTTTTTAATAACATTTTCAATACGCTTACCGTTAATTGAGCTAGGACATATTGCATTAAACCTAATCTTATTTTTTCCATACTCCATGGCCCAGGTTTTTGTTAGACCAATTAGGCCCCATTTTGATGCTGAATATGCTGATCTTAGAGGAGTTCCCATGAACGATGACGTTGATCCAATATTAATTACGGAGCCTCCATTTTTCTTCATTAAAGGTATTGCAGATCTTGTTGCTAAAAAAACTCCATCAAGATTTGTATCAATAGTCTCTTTCCAATCTTGGAAACTAATATCTTCAAGTTTTGCTGATGGACCTGAAATACCTGCATTGTTTATTAACGCGTTAATGCTACCCGCTTTCTTTTCAATTTCGTTAAAAAATTTTTTTATCTGTTGTTCTTCAGAAACATCAACATTATGGCAATCTATTTTAGGATTATTCTTAGAAAATCTATCAAGTGCTGAAGAGTCTTTGTCACATATTGTTACGCATGATCCATGCTTGCTTAATTCAATTGCCATTTCTGAACCAATACCAGAAGCTCCTGCAGTAATAACAATATTAAGATTTTTAAGATGCTCCATATTTGAAATTAAAGATCGCCTTTTTTTCTGACCTCACTTCTCTCGACCTCAAATTTTTCTCCATATCTTGCAGCAAGTTTTTCTTGGTTTTCACTAATTACTTCATATGGATCAAGCCCTAATGAGGCACAAGCAGTAACCCAGTACCACATAATATCCCCAAGCTCTCTTTTCATATGAAATATATTATCTTCAGACGGTGGCTTGCCTTGAAGAAACATCTTTTTAACGATTTCTACAAATTCACCAGTCTCACTCCCCAAACCAAGTGCAGCAGTTAAGAGTCTGGGTGTTTTGATGTCTGATTTATTTTCAATTTCCTTAAAGCTTTCATTTAATGCTTCTAAGTCTAAACTTGGATCGCTTGTGACCTTTGTTACAAAATCAGTATATGTTTTAAAAAACTCTTTTATCTCTTCGCTCATATTTTCCCCATTTTAATTATCAATTTTTAAAGACCTTTGGCTGTCAGCAATATTATATAAGTGATCTTGTGCCTCGGGCTTAAGCTGTGCAACTCCCATAGTAAGAACATCTATTACCGCTGTGTAAGCAATTCTTGAAGTTAAAGGCATAGAGATACGATTATTTACGCCAATATTTATTGTTAATGGAAAATCACACACATCAGCTAAAGGTGTATCAGCTGGCATGATACCTATAACCTTAACCCCATTTTTTTTAACAATTTTTACACTATTTATTAGTGCAGCAGTTGTTCCAGACTGAGAAATTGCAACAACCACATCATTTTTTGCTAGCGAGTTAGCAGACATAAATTGCAGATGAGGATCAGAAATATATGATGAAGGAATTTTCAGTCTAAAAAATTTATGTTGACCGTCCATGGCAACTGGAGCTGATCCGCCAAAAGCATAAAACTCAACTCTGTCAGCGTTTACAAGAGTTTCGATTGCATTTTCAAGAATATCCTGATTTATTTGAGATCTTACATTCAAAATCTCACTAATGGTTGTGTCAAAAACTTTCTCACAAAGTTCATGTATTGAATCATCTTCATTAATTTCATACATAACAAAATAATCATCCGCTGCAAGTTGTTGAGAAAGATTGATCTTTAGTTCTTGAAAACCGGAAAAACCTATTGCTTTACAAAATCTAATCAGAGTTGGCTCACTAATGCCCATTGCCTCTGATGCTTCGGCAGTTTTCATAGTAATAATTGATTTTGGATCCTTTAAGATGTATTCACCAACAATTTTTTCAGATTTTCGCAAATCAGGAAGCGAATTTTTAATTTGTCTCAATAATTTTGTTGACATAAGGTTAGAATATCTAACTTAAACAAAAAAATGAATCCCTAAATGGATGTATCTCATATTTTAGAAAGCTTAAACGAAGATCAGCGAAACGCTGTTACTTCCGAAAAACAACATCTCCTAGTTTTGGCAGGAGCCGGTTCTGGTAAAACTAGGGTTCTTGTGCACAAAATTGCATGGGAAGTAGAAGCGCTTGGAAGAAATCCATCTGCAATAATGGCTGTAACTTTTACCAATAAAGCTGCAAACGAAATGAGATCAAGAATTGAAGAACTTCTTCAATCTCCAATTCTTGATTCTTGGGTTGGAACATTTCATGGCCTGTCTCACAAACTGCTTAAGAGATTTCATAAGGAGGCAGAACTCTCAAGTGGATTTACTATTCTTGATTCAGATGACCAATTAAGAATAGTAAAAAGAATATCAAAAGAACTTAGTTTGGATGAAGCCACATGGCCAGCAAGACAAAGTCAGTGGCAAATCAATTCATGGAAAGATGATGGATTGAGAAGTAAAGATGTTAATGAAAAAGGAGATTTTTATACTGAAACTGTCAATAAAATATATAAAGAATATGAAAAGGTTTGTAAAAATGATGACCTAGTTGATTTTGGTGAACTGCTTTTAAAGTCTTATGAAATACTAGTTGCTTCGCCTTCAGTTAAGACTTTTTTTCAATCAAGGTTCCAATCAATTCTTATTGATGAGTTTCAGGATACTAATACTATTCAATATAAATGGCTTCGTGAAATAGCATCGGAAGATGCAAATGTAACAGCGGTTGGAGATGACGATCAGTCTATATATGGCTGGCGTGGAGCTAAAGTCGAACATGTAAATTCTTTTACAGAAGATTACAAAAATACAGAGATTGTTAGGCTCGAACAAAATTATAGATCTACTAACGTGATTCTAAACGCCGCAAATGCATTAATTGATAATAACAAAGACAGACTTGGTAAAAATTTATGGACAGAAAAACTAGAGGGTGAACAAATAGTTCTTTATCAGGCTTACAATGAACAGGATGAGGCAAGATTCATTGCAGATGTTCTAAAGGATTGGATGAATAAAGGCGGGGCATATAATGAAACAGCAGTTCTATATAGATCAAATGCACAATCAAGAGCAATAGAAGAAGCTTTATTAAGAATAAGCATTCCGTACAGGATTTACGGCGGATTGCGTTTCTATGAAAGGCTCGAAATAAAAAATGCAATCGCATATTTGAAAATTATATTTAACAATAATGATAATCCATCCTTTGAGAGATCAATATCAAATCCAACTAGAGGAGTTGGAGAAAAAACTTTGGGCAAAATTCGACAAACGGCTCATAAATATAATATTTCTTATATTAAAGCATCTGCAAAATTAATTGATGAGGGATCAATTTCTGGAAGGGGTGGTTCTGGATTGAGAGACTATCTGGAGTTTGTTGCAGGATGTAAGTCATTCATTAAAGACAATAGTTTGTCGGATTTAATGGAACTTATTATTAAAGAATCTGGCTTATATTCATATCATGCTAAAGAGGCTGGTGAAAAAGGTAAAACTAGAACAGAAAATCTTGAAGAATTAATAACGGCGACTAAAAATTTTGAGCAAAGTGTTAAAGAAGATAAAACAAATAATGAAATTGCAGAAAACTATCTTGATGTTATCTCTCTTGATGCCGGCGATAGACAAGCTGCTGAGCATGATGATGCTGCACAACTTATGACAATGCACTCTGCAAAGGGTCTTGAATTCAAATTAGTCCTTCTTACTGGCTTAGAAGAAAGTTTATTCCCACATGGCAGATCAATGGAAAGCGCATCTCAATTAGAGGAAGAAAGAAGACTTTGTTATGTTGCAATTACAAGAGCAATGGAGAAATTATATATAACGCATGCTGAATCAAGGAGGCTGCATGGTAATGATACTTTCAATCCTCCTTCAAGATTTTTAAGAGAAATACCAAAAGACTTAATTGATGAAATAAGACCTAGAGCACAAACCAATATTCCTTATAATAGAAAAGACTTCAATGAAACCAAAGTGGAGTTTGAGGAGGAAATCGGAATTGCGCTTGGCCAGAAAGTAAAACATAAGAAATTTGGTGAAGGTATTGTATTAAATTATGAAGGTTCAGGAGACTCAGCAAGAGTTCAAGTAAATTTTGATGCTTCTGGAACAAAATGGTTGGTAATGGCTTACGCAAATCTTGAAAAAC
The DNA here is from genome assembly GCA_902547695.1 of uncultured SAR86 cluster bacterium. GTDB lineage: Bacteria > Pseudomonadota > Gammaproteobacteria > Magnimaribacterales > D2472 > SAR86A. The sequence continues at coordinate 62,601 of CACCOR010000008.1, forward strand.
TATAATGAAAAAAATAACTCTTATATTTTCTGTAATTTTTTTAGTTGGTTGCTCTGATGAATCCAAAAATATTGATTCGCAATCAATTGATAAAAATGAAACCTTTAATTGGCGCCTTGTAACCTCATGGCCTAAAAATTATCCAGGACTTGGAATGGCTCCAGAAAGAATTGCAGACCTCGTTGAGGAAATGAGTGATGGCCAAATGAAAATTACAGTTTATGGTGCAGAAGAACAAGTTCCTGCATTTGGCGTATTTGATGCTGTATCAAGTGGATCTCATCAGATGGGACATAGTGGAGGTTATTTCTGGAAAGGTAAAGTTCCAGCTGCACAATTTTTTACCAGTGTTCCATTTGGGTTAACCGCAGATGAGATTAATGCATGGGTCAATAGAGGCGGAGGCTTAGAATTATGGAGAGAAATTTATGCTCCATTTAATATTTATCCTATTCCAGCAGGAAATACAGGTACACAAATGTTTGGCTGGTTTAATAAAGAAATCAATTCTTTAGAGGATGTAAAAGGACTAAAAATGAGAATTCCTGGAATTGGCGGTGAAGTATTGAAGGAGGCTGGTGGAATCCCAGTAACACTTCCAGGAGGAGAGCTTTTTACTGCACTTCAAACAGGAGTAATTGATGCTACTGAATGGGTAGGCCCATACAATGATTTAACCTTTGGTTTCCATCAGGCAGCAAAATATTATTATTATCCAGGATGGCATGAGCCAGGACCTATGTTAGAACTGTTAATTAATATTGATGCATGGAATTCTCTACCAAATCACCTTCAAGTTATTATCGAAACTGCAACAAAAGCTGTGAATCAGGATATGCTTGATGAATATTTAGCAAAAAATAATCAGGCACTTACTGAGCTTGTTGAGGTTCACGGTGTCGAGTTAAGAAGATTGCCTGATGATGTAATCGAAGAATTTAGAGAAATATCTAACAAAATTCTTGATGATCTGGCCAAAGAAGATGAAACAATAGCTAAAGTTTATGAATCTTATTTAAACTTTAAGAATAATGTATCTGCATATCATGAGATATCTGAAGATGCCTTTGTTGAATCAAGAAATAAATAGTGCTTGAAGACTTAACTTTTAAATCTCTTGGTATTGTTAATTATCATGAAACTCTAGAGCAAATGAGAGCTCATATTAATGAAGATGCGTTTAAAAATGAGATATGGATACTTGAACATCCACCTATTTTTACTTTAGGAACTGCTGCTGATAAAAAACATATATTAGATTCAAAGGAAATTCCTGTTGTTCAGTCTGATAGAGGAGGAGAAGTAACTTATCATGGACCGGGTCAGATAATTATTTATTTTTTGCTCGATGTTAAGAATTTAAATTGTGGCCCCAATAAACTTGTTGCAACAATTCAAGATTTTGTTAAAGAGCTACTTTCAAAATTATCTATAGAATGTAATTTTAAAGATGGAGCTCCTGGTGTATATGTTGATAAGAAGAAAATTGCTTCAATTGGATTAAGAATTTCAAAAGGAAAGTCTTATCATGGAATAAGCATTAATTTTGATATGGATTTATCACCATTTAAACAAATAAATCCTTGTGGTTATAAAGGCCTTGAAGTTACTCAGATAAAGGATTTAAATAAAGATATTTCTAAATTACAATTGCATGAAATCATAATAGATTTATTAAGAAAAGTATTTTAGTTATGGAAATAATAGCAACTACAAAAATTACAAATAGAGATGGCATAAAGGCTATAAAAAATGGTCAAAAGCTCAATAAGTACGCTGATATTCCTACACCAAAGAAACCAAGCTGGCTAAAAGTTAAAGCTGAATTCAATCCTAATTTTCATAAGGTAAAAGAACAAGTACACAGTAAGCAACTTTATACAGTTTGCGAAGAGGCTCATTGTCCTAATATCAGCGAGTGTTGGTCTGCTGGAACTGCTACTTTTATGCTGATGGGTTCTGTATGCACAAGAGCATGCAAGTTTTGTTCAGTTGACACAGGTAATCCAAATGGATGGCTTGATAAAGATGAACCTTTAAATACCGCAAAAGCTGTCGAAATTATGAACCTTAAGTATGTAGTTTTGACATCAGTGAATAGAGATGATCTTCCGGACGGAGGTGCTCAACATTTTGCAAATACTGTAAAGCTAATAAAAGAATTAAATCCTAATACCGCTGTCGAAGCACTTACTCCAGATTTCAAAGGGCTCTCATCATCGATTGAAACTTTAGTTAATTGTGGATTAGAAGTTTTTGCTCAAAATATTGAAACTGTTGAGAGACTTACTCATCAAGTTAGAGATATAAGAGCAGGTTATCAACAAACACTAGATGTTCTTGCTGAATCAAAGCGAATTAATCCAAAAGTTCTTACTAAAACAAGCATAATTCTTGGACTTGGTGAGACAGATTCGGAAATAGAGCAGACTCTGAACGACTTAGCAAAAAACAAAGTTGATATCGTCACAATTGGTCAATATTTAAGACCAACTAGAAACCATCATCCAATTGAAAGATGGGTTACACCAGAAGAATTTGAGAGATATAGACAAATAGGTCTCAGCAAAGGTTTTCTTGAAGTTGTATCAGGCCCAATGGTTCGATCTAGTTACAGAGCTGAGAGAGCTCTTGAAAAAAATAACGCCGGCTTATAGATCAAATTCTTTACCAAGACTTTCTCTTACTTTCTTTGTCCAGACTTCGTATCCTTTTTCATTCATGTGCAATCCATCCTCAATGAATAACTCTGGCATTCTTGACCCATCCTGATTCAGCATAGGATCCCAAATATTAATATATTCTAAGTAAGCATCGTCACTTGCAAGCGACCTAACTAAACTATTAAAAATCCTTTCTTCTTTATCAAGATATAGTCTGTCCAAGGTTGGCTTTATACCAATTACATAAACTTTGATGTTTCCAAACTCATTCCTAACAAGACTCAAGAATTTTTTGAAATCATGCACAGTTTCTTCTGGAGTCTTTAATGCAGTTAGATCATTTGTTCCACAGAAAAAGACAATAGCCTTTGGATTGTAGGGCTTAACAATAACTTCAAAATGATGAATAACATGAGAAATTTGTGCTCCCCCAAAACCACGATTTAAGACTTCAAGTGGTTCCATGTCTTCTTCTAAGGAATCCCAAAACCTTATACTTGAACTACCTGTAAATAGAATTTTGCCTTTTCCAGGAAAATTTTCGTTATCTAATCTTTTAAATTCATTAATTTCATCAATGAATGTATCGTCTTTGCTCCATTGTTGAATATATATAGCCTCTTTTTTAACTTGAAAAAAAGACTTTTCAATACCATTCTTTTCTGCATGAATTTTGATTCTGTTTTCTAATTCAACAAAACCATCTGAGCAGCTAATTAAGATAAAGAAAGTAGATATGATTAAGAATTTCTTATTCATGAGCTCTTATATTATTAAAATTGGAAACAACATAACTGCAAAAAGAATAATAATTTGAATTAATATAAAAGGAATAACACCTTTATATATTTCTTTAGTTTGTATGCTCTCATCTGCAACCCCTCTCAAGTAAAAAAGCGAAAATCCAAATGGTGGAGTTAAAAATGATGTTTGTAAGTTTATTGCAAATAAAATAGCAAGCCATACAGGATCAAAGCCCATCATCAAAAGAGGTGGAGCAACGAGTGGCACTATTACATAACAAATCTCAATAAAATCTAAAATAAAACCAAGCAAAAAAATAATAACTAGGACAAATATTAGAGCAGTAAATGATCCTCCAGGGAGAGAATTAAAGATTAGGTCAATTAACTCATCACCTCCAACACCTCTAAATATTAGTGAAAAAATTGATGCACCAATAAGAATTGTAAAAATCATTGTTGAAACAATTGCAGTTTTCTCAGAAGTCTCTTTTAAGAAATGTAAATTAACTTTTCTGTTTATTAATGCAATTAATAAGGCACCAAATGCTCCAATTGCAGCCGCCTCTGTAGGCGTTGCAATACCTGCAAATATAGAGCCTAGAACTAAAAAAATTAAGACTACTGGGAGGGCTAGCGTCTTAAATAATTCAACTTTATTTATAGCAAATTCTGTTGAAGTATCTTTTAAATCTAAATTATTGCTATTTTTATAAAGTGTATAAATAAGATACCCAATACATATCAGAATTCCAGGAACAATAGCACCTATAAACAAATCTCCAACAGTTACGGTTTGTTGGGAAAATATACCCATGTCATTTTGAGCTCTTTGATAAGCATTTGACATAACATCACCAAGCAAAACTAAGGCTATGGATGGTGGAATTATTTGTCCAAGAGTCCCAGTGGATGCAACCAACCCAGCTGAGAAGCTTTTATCGTATCCTTGATTTATTAGAATTGGGAGGGACATTAGACCCATAGTGACTACAGTCGCGCCAACAATCCCTGTACTTGCTGCAAGTAAAGCGCCAACAATAATTATCGATATAGACAATCCGCCTTTTATACTTCTAAAAGCCTTTGCCATATTTTCAAGCATCTTTGCAGCAATACCAGATTTTTCAAGAATAGTTCCCATAAAAATAAATAGAGGAACTGCAAGCAACGTTACATTATTCATAATTCCAAAAATTCTAATTGGAATACTTTTAAAAATAGTTGGATCAAAAATTCCTAAGGGAATGCAAATCAACGCAAATATTATTGATACACCTGCCAGAGTAAGCGCAACTGGAAAACCTACCAGTAAAGCAGCACAAATTATCATAAGTAGAAGAAGAGGGACTATTTCCATTTTTTATGAATTAGTTGATATGCGAAAGTTAAAATCATAGTAAGTGGGAAAAGAATGATTAACGTTTTCTGGATGTAAACATAACCAAGACCACCAGCCTCGGTTGAAACCTCTCTAATTTTCCAAGACATCTCAATTAGCTCTAGAGAATAAAAACCTATAACAAAACAAACAGGTAACAGGAAGAAAAGGCTTAATATAAAATTTACATTATCTTTGTATGAATTAGATGAGTCTCTATAAAAGATATCTACTCTGACATGCTCATCTTTGTAGTGAACATATCCTGCGCAACCAAGAAATATGAATGCATGAAGATACATTACAAATTCTTGAAGTCCTGTAAGCCCAATACCAAAGAAATATCTGGCGACTATTATCACTATCATCAATACTGTCATCACTGGAATCATCAATGATATGAATTTTCCTAAAGAATTTATGCCTTTTTCTATATACATTATTGAATATGCCTCTATGTATTCGTTAAAATACAGCCATGATTATAGTACTTTCTCCAGCAAAAACACTTGATTATGAATTTGAATCAAATCATGATTATTCTGTGCCTGCATTTTTGAGTCAATCCTCAAAACTCATAAATAACTTAAAAACAAAAGAACCAAAAGATATTGCATCTTTAATGGGGTTAAGCGATAAACTTGCCGCACTGAACTTCGATAGATACCAATCATGGTCTCCAGCAAAAAAAGTATCTGCTGATTCGAAGCCTTCAATGCTTGTTTTTAAAGGAGACGTATATCAAGGACTTCAAGCTGAGGATCTAAATAATGCTGAAATGAAATTTGCTCAAAAGCATATAAGGATTCTATCTGGGTTATATGGGATATTGAGACCATTGGATCTAATGAAACCATATAGGCTTGAGATGGGAACAAAATTAGAAACTTCAGAAGGAAAGAATCTCTACGAATTTTGGGGTGATAAGGTCCAAAAAAATGTTTTAAATGAATTGAAAGTTCAAAGGTCAGATCTTTTAATTAATCTAGCGTCAAAAGAGTACTTTACAGTTTTAGGAAAATTACCTGAAGACATTAATGTCGTTACTCCAACATTTAAAGATTATAAGAACGGTAATTATAAAATTATCAGTTTCTATGCAAAGAAAGCTAGAGGCCTTATGGCTAAATGGATAATTCAAAATAAGGTAACTAATTTTGAAGACTTATCTGGGTTTGATGTGGATGGGTATAAGTATTCAAAAGCTGAATCCACAGCAACTGTTCCTGTATTTCTTAGAAAATCTTAAGAGCCCGATTCGTTAAACTTTTTAACATCGACCATATCATCGAACGATGCATCTCTTTTTTCCATATTAGCAGTTATAGCTTCAGTCATATCTTTCTGACTTAGCATTGCGCCGCTCCACAAAGCATTGTATTCAAGACCGTCACTTACACTGTGGTCTCTTGAGTAATTCATTACTGCTTTAAGTCCATATATTGCTACTGGAGATTTTGAAGCTATTTCTTTTGCTAACTTATTAGCACCCTCAAGCATTTCTTCTTGAGTTTCATACATATCACTTATTAAGCCAGATTCTTTTGCCTCATCTGCATACATTCTTCTACCTGTATAGGCCATCTCTCTCATTTTAGAATCAGGAATAATTTTTGGTAGTCTTTGAAGAGTTCCTACATCAGCTGCCATACCAATATTAATTTCTTGTATACAGAAAAAAGCTTCTTTTGATGCAAGTCTGATATCACATGCTGTAACCATATCTACAGCACCCCCAATACAGCCACCCTGAATAGCAGCAATAACAGGAACCCTAATTTTTTCTAAATTACTAATATATCCTTGAAGCTCCTTTGCAACTCTGTACAAAGCTTCACCGATTCTTGCACTATCCGGTTTTTTGTCATCTGGAATATCCTCAACTCCATTTGAAAAAGCACTCAAGTCCATTCCAGCACAAAAATGTTTACCTGTGGAAGACATAACAACAACTCTTATGTCAGAATTTCTATTAATTTCTTCTAGTATGCTTCCGAGCTCTACCCAGAAGTCTCTAGACATTGTGTTAAGTTCATTAGGCCTAGACAAAACTAGATTTGCTATATTGTCTGATACATTAAGGTCAAAGCATTTATATTTTTTATTTGTCATGATTTATTCGCCATTTCTATAGATTCGTTAACAATTGATCTCATTTTTTCAACATGCTCAAAAGTTTTATGATGAGACAAGACAACCTTTCTTTCTTCACTCAAAAGAACAAGCATCTTTTTTAATTTTTCTAAATTTTCTATTAATCTATTATCCATAAATAATTTTTGTAACTAATTATAATCTTAGCATTATAATGCTCTTGTACTATGAAATCATTAAGACACATATTTTTATACTGCATAATTTTTTTCAACAACGTTCCACTTGCAAGTGAAATAGATAATTCTTATCAATCACAATCACTTCTTGCAGTTTTGTTTAAACGAACATCCGCTGAATTTAAAGCAAATACCTTTCAAGTATATTCTTCTGCACAAAAAAATATAGATAAGGCTTTAGAAGATAAATCTTGGACAGCTGTCTTGGATCAAAGTGATAATTATCAAAGTTTGCCTCCAGCAATCATTTTAGATATTGATGAGACTGTTCTTGATAATTCAGAACATCAGGTAAGAAGCATTAGAAATGGAACAAGTTATCCCATTGGCTGGAAAGAATGGGTGTCTGAGGAGGCAGCTGGTGCCTTACCCGGAGTAAAAGACTATCTTAGTTATGCTGATGACAGAGGAATTAAAATCTTTTATGTAACAAATAGGACTCATGATTTAGAGGAATACACACGTAACAATATAAAAGCATTAGGATTGCCATTTGATAGTGATATTGATGTTCTTCTTATGAAAAATGAAAAAGGTTGGACTTCAGATAAGACAAGTAGAAGAGATTTAATTAAAAAAGATTTTCGTATCATTCAAATTTTTGGTGACCAACTAGATGACTTTATACCTCTTAAAGAGACCGCCTCAAGTGTGCAAAGTAGAAAGGATTTAATAGATAAATACGCAAACATGTGGGGAGAAAAATGGTTCATGATTATTAATCCAATGTATGGTGAGTGGGAAGAGGCAATATATGACCATTGTTGGAGTTGTTTTCCAGAGCAAAGCGATAGAATAAAACAAAGAATGAAGGCTCTTGATTAAAACTTAATGAAATATATTTTTCTCTTAATAGTCTTAGTAATTTCATCATGTGATACATCTAAGAAGACTGAATCGATTTCAATCGGCACAAAAAAAACAGAATTTATTGAAATTAAAGATTTTCCTAATAACTTAAAAGCCAAGAATATAATTCTTGCTATTGGGGATGGGGTTGGACCTAATCAGATAACTTTGTCACGTATTGCAATTGGCGGATTAGACCATAGACTTTTTATTGATCAAATCCCATATCTAGGCACCTCTTTAACTCATTCTTATAACAATGCATATACAGATTCGGCAGCAGCAGCAACAGCATGGTCAACTGGATATAAAACAAAAAATAGATATTTGTCATTGGATCCAGACAAAAAAATATTAGACACCATTGTAGAAATGCTTCATGAAAAGGGTTATGCCTCGGGCATAGTCGCAACATCTTCAGTAACTCATGCGACGCCTGCAGCTTTATATGCTCACATTGACAGCAGATATGAATACAAAAATATTGCCAATCAGCTTATTAATTCTTCAATTGATATTGCTTTAGGAGGAGGTAAAGAATTTTTTGATTTAAATAAAATTAATGACACTCACTATGTGCTCACAGAGAAAGAGTCTCTGCAATTGAATTTTGATCATTCTAAAAAGCTTATTGGTCTTTTTGACGATGATGGCATTGAGCGATCAAATGAAAAACCAACTCAAAGAGAAATGACAAATTTTGCATTAAATCATTTGAACAAGCAGTGTAATGGGTTCTTTTTAATGACTGAAGGTAGTCAAATAGATTGGGCTGCACACGATAACGATGCAAATGAAATGATAGAGGAGTTTAAAGATTTTGATTTAACCATTGGAGATTTGATTAACTTTGTAAATGAAGATAACGAGACACTGTTAATAGTTACTTCTGATCATGAAACTGGAGGATTACAAATTCTTAAGCAAGACGATGACAAAGTTGTTGTTCAATGGGGTACTGGAAGACACACTTCGATTCCTGTAGGAGTGCATGCTTATGGTCCTGGAGCAGAAATATTTCAAGGATTGATGGATAATACAGACATTCATTATAAAATCCTTGAAGCAATTGATTACAAAAATCTTGATAAACAAAGTTGTAGTATTTGAATAAAATGGTAAGTAAAAATTTTTTTGATAATCATTTAGGCGCACTAATAGAATGCGTTAATTTTGCCTCTGATGAAATTATGCAGATTTATAATTCTGAAAGCTTTGATCAAGAAGAAAAATCAGACGGTTCTCCTTTAACGATAGCAGATAAAAAATCTAATGAAATAATACTGAATTCATTAGAGAAAATTTCAAAGGATATTTCAATTATCTCAGAGGAAACTTTTAGTGAGGATCTAATAAAAAGTTTAGACCAAACATATTGGTTAGTTGATCCTCTTGATGGAACCAAAGAGTTTATTAATAAAACTGGTGAATTTACCGTAAATATTGCAATGATTAACAATAAGAAAGTTGTATTTGGTATTGTTGGCGCACCTGTAACTAGAAAAATTTGGCATGGATCTATTTTTGAAGATGTGCAGTCACAAAATGATTCTTATGATAAGTTAAGAATTGTAATGAGCAAAAGCCATAAAAGTGACAAAGATACGGCTTTTCTTAATTACATTGAATCACAAAACATAGATTATGAGATTATTGAGAAGGGTAGTTCGTTGAAACTATGTAGTTTGGCAGATAACGAGGCTGACATTTACCCCAGATTTGGCCCCACTTCTGAATGGGATATAGCTGCTGCTCATGCAGTCCTTAACCAAAAGGGAGGAAGTGTTATCAAAATTGGAGATTATGAGGAATTGGCCTATGCAAAGGAGGATTCAATACTAAATCCATTCTTTATAGCCTTTAGAAATAATTCAATTAAAAGTGATTTTTTACCTGTTTTAGGAGATTTTTTCAAAAAATTGGTATAATTTCCTATTATTCATAATTAATTGATATAATTAGTTATAAATATTATTTATATTATGGGAACACAGTTACAACCCTCACAATTAAATAGTCCAGGTAAAGATATTGAATCATATCTTTCGTCTGTTCATTCAATACCTATTCTTACCAAGGAAGAGGAGCAAGAACTTGCTTTAAAATTATATGAGGAAGACGATTTAGATGCTGCAAGACAGCTCGTGATTCATCACTTAAGATTTGTGGTTCATATTGCAAGATCATATCAAGGTTATGGATTACCGCTGGGAGATATTATTCAGGAGGGTAATGTTGGCTTAATGAAAGCTGTAGATAAATATGATCCACATAGAGGTGTAAAACTAGTCTCTTTTGCAGTTCACTGGATTAAAGCTGAGATTCATGAATATATTCTTAAAAATTGGAGATTAGTAAAAATTGCCACAACTAAAGCGCAAAGAAAACTATTCTTTAATCTTAGAAGCAAAAAGAAATCACTAGATTGGCTGACTAAAGAAGAAGCTGAAAAAATTGCATCTGACCTAAATGTTGAGGTCAAAGATGTACTTCACATGGAAAATAGACTTTCTTCAAATGATTCATCATTTGATTCACCAGTTCCCTCTGGTGACAATGATGAAATTATGTCTCCTTCTCAATATTTAGAAGATAAAAGATATGATCCTGAAATCATAGTTGCATCTGAGCAAGCAGAACAAGTAAACAAAGAAGAGCTTCTTGCTGCACTAAAAACTCTTGATGATAGAAGCAAAGATATTCTTAATAGAAGATACCTGTCAGATGAAAAGGCTACTCTTCATGATTTAGCCGATGAATATAAAGTGTCCGCTGAAAGAATTAGACAAATTGAAAACAGCGCACTTAAAAAATTGAAAGCGTTTATGGTAGATTTTGCATAAATCTAGCATTTAGCAATGCAATTAAAGTTTCTTCCTTCGTTTGTAAAAAGAAAAGGCCGTATAACTAAAAAGCAGACCCACAGTTTAAGCTCTTTATCAGAATTTTCTGTGAAAAGTATTCAGGAAGTAGAAGATTTCAGCAAACACTTTGATAAATGTTATTTAGAAATTGGCTTTGGTAATGCTGAAAATATAATTTTTCAAGCAATAAATAATCCTAGCTATTTATTTATAGGTTCTGAAGTCTATATGTCAGGCATAGGAACTTTGGTTTCGAGTATAAAAGAAAACAATATCAATAACATAAAAATTTTTTCAGACGATATTAGGCTGCTTTTAGATCAAAGCCGAAAAAAAGTATTTGATTCAGTGATTATTATTTGTCCCGATCCTTGGCCAAAAGAAAAACATCACAAAAGAAGACTAATAAATAAATCTTTTTTAGACATGGTACATGATTTTATGAAGGACGACTCAAATATATACATATCTACAGATTGGGAAAACTATGCAGAAAGCATTTCTGAATTATTTGTAAAAAATAAATTATTTAAGTCATCTTCAATCAAATCTTTTCAAAAAGACTCACTTTCTAAGTTTGAAAGAAGAGGGAAAGATGAGGGCAGAGAGTTATTTGAATTTAATTATAAAAAAGTATCATAACTACTGTTAAACAATTTTATAAATTTTTCTGAAGCAATGGCTCTGTGACTAACTTTATTTTTAATTTGTTGGTCTAAAGAAGCCATTGAGCAATCATAGCCGTCAGGATAAAAGATTTTGTCATATCCAAATCCTCCTTCTCCTGAACTATTTATCGATATTCTCCCATGAATTTCACCTTGAGTTACTATTGGCATCGGATCATTAGGACTCTTTAGTCCAACAAGAACACAAACATAGAAAGCTTCGAGACTCTCATGTTTTTTCTTAATCAATTTATCAATAATCTTATCTCTGTTATCTTTATCACTAGCACCCTCGCCAGCATATCTTGCAGAATAAATGCCAGGTTCATAGCCTAATTTAGGGACTACAATTCCTGAATCATCTGCAATCGTATAAATTTTAGACTCCTTAGCGCCATGCTTTGCTTTAATCATTGCATTTTCTAAAAAGGAATCCCCATCTTCTATAGCATCTTCTATATTAAGATCAGATAAAGAAAAAACTTTATGATTTTTGAATAGTTTTTTAAATTCTTTTAATTTGCCTTTATTTGATGAGGCAATAAGAATGTCATCATTACTTTTCAAGTAAATAGACTCCTTCTACAGCAAATAAATTTGGATTGATTTTAGATAAACCGCCTTGTTCACCGTTTCTATTTATGAAAACTTTATCTTTGATGCTAATATTTTCTTTTAAACAAAGATTTTCAAAATCTTTGATAGTACACAAGTGAATGTTTTCTGTTTCATACCAGCTAGAGGGCAGCTCTGGTGTAATTGGCATTTTCCCTGATGCAAGGTTTATTCTGCATCTCCAATAGCCAAGATTAGGAAGAGTCACAACACATCTTTTTGATAACTCCAGCATTCTATTTAGAGCAAGATCAGGATTTTTAAGACATTGAATTGATCTCGCCATAATCGACAAATCAAAATTAGATGACATAAAGTCATTTAGGCCCTTGTCTATATCAAGTTTTATTACAGGTACGCCTTTCTCAATACATTTTTCTATCTTTATATCATTTATCTCAACGCCATATCCAAGCACTTGCTTATTTTCAAATAATTCTTTTAATAAAGATCCATCACCACAACCAAAATCAATCACTTTTGAATTTTCTGGAACCCAACTGTTTATAATTTTTGAAAGTTTTATAGCCATTATGATTCTATAAAATTTGTAATTAAATTTGAGTAAGTTTTTGAACTAAAAAGAAAACTATCGTGTCCATGATCTCCCTGGAGAACCACAAAAGAGGACCTTATATTATTATTCATTGCAGCTATTTGTATTTCCTTTCCTCTTTCTGGTGGGTATAGCCAATCTGAGTAAAAACCTACAATTAAGAACTCAGCTTTCACTTCTTTTAAAGCCTCAACTAGGGGTTTATCTTTTCCAGCATCATAACTATCCATTACTTTTGTCATTAAAATATATGAATTTGCATCAAATAGCTCTGAGAACTGTTCACCCTTATATTGCAAATAATTTTCGACTTCGAAGCTTACGGACTCTTCTACTTTTGAAC
>CACCOR010000009.1:0-44195 GCA_902547695.1 uncultured SAR86 cluster bacterium
ATCATTGTTTAGTTTTGTTTGCTACAATTCCTGATGCTTTTTCCTCTAAGAATGAAATAATTGTTTTAGAGTAATTTTCAGCATATGAATGCATAAATAATAGTGGTGCAGCAACTATCAATCCAAGCATTGTAGTAACCAATGCTTGAGATATTCCACCTGCCATTAATTTAGGATCTCCTGTTCCAAATAATGTAATAGCTTGAAAAGTTTCAATCATACCAATCACAGTACCGAGTAGTCCCAATAATGGTGCAACAGTTGCAATCAATTTAATTGCTTTAACCCTTATCTCAATAGAAGGTGTTATAGATTGAATCTTTTCATCAAGAATTAACTCAAGTGCATCAAGTGATTCATTTATATTTTCTTTAGCTGTTTGAAGAAGAGTTCCTAGTATGTTTCCTTCTATAATATTTTCACTTTTTTCTTGCTCTTGAATACTCTCAAGAGTATTCCTTAATACATAAATTCTTTCACTTGCCAATGCAACACCACCAAGTCCAAGCAAAATAATGACATAACCAACAAATCCACCGTCAGCTATTCTTTGAAAGAAAGTTTTCTTTTGAATAAGTTTATCAAGAATTGCTCCCCTAGTAGGATCGATATCAACCTCAAAAACACCATTAGTATTATTCTGCAACTGCTTAAGTTTCCTCTTACTTACACCTGATGGTTGAGACGGCAAGAACTCAACCTGGTTAGTATCAATGAGATGTTTTAGAAAGTTGCCATTTTGAGTAAGTGAAAATGTTCCAATTCTTAATACCTCAAGTTCACTATTATCTCCATCTGCAGAAAGCACTTTTGTTTCAAAAGTTTTAATTGTTTCTGCATTACGAATTTCTTTAACCAATTCAATCCATAAGGCTGAAATATCTGAAAGATCTGGTAGTTTTTTTGATTCGGACAGATTTTTTAAAAATGCATCTCTATCTGGATTATCTATGTTAGTTATAGAATTTTTAAACTCTCCTCTAGTTTGACCTGAGACTTGCTTAACCACTCCAAACATTTCCCCAAGATTACCCAACTTTAGTGTAAGTTTCTCTTCTAATTCAGATAGCTGTTTTTCATTTTCATCAAACTCTGCAATAAGCCTTACCGACAAATCTTCCGCAGCTTTAAGATCAGATTTGAGTTTATTATTTATTCTCTTAAGATCCTGTAATTGTCTCTCTTTAGTATTAGATCTACTGAAGTCAAATCTTTTCTCAATATCAATTTCTGATTCGATATCAATAATTAATTGTTCAAGTTTTGTCGGAATATCTTCGACAACATCATTATTTGTTTCCTGAGAGAACATAGTTAGACTTATAAATAGCGGTAATATTAAGATATATCTATTCATCAGATTCTCTCCACAGGAAGTTTAAGCAAAGATGGAGGTAACTCTTTTCTCGCTATCTTTAGAGCAATTACTAATTCATTATCTATGCCTCTTTTTTTTATCCATTTACCTTCAGTTCTACTATACATAGCAGTATTCTTCCCATCTGAAGTTCTTGCATATAAACCAACTCTACCCAGCCTAAATACTTCAACATTTAACATCTCATCATCTACTTGTATTTCATCTCTGTATGCTTCAATTGTTCTTCCATACTCATTCTCAATTTGATAAGCTTCAAAGACTCTTCTAAATTTCTCTGAAGTAGAAACATTTGATTGAATAAGAATATTTTTTAATTCATCAATCCGTAAAAGTCTTTCAGTAAGTAAAAATGGTGTATCGTTTTCAACAATTGAACTTAATGTATTAACCATCTCTTCAAGTTTTGGAAGTATTCCCCTATTAGTTTTATCTAATTCTGCCATTTGTTCATTAATTGAAATGATCTCAGCCTCTTGAGATTCAATTAATTCTTGAAGTTGTCTGTTATAAATATTGGTCAAATCCAATTGTTGAGATAAAAATTGAATATCACCAATTAATGTAATTATTTGTGTGTCAATATTATTGATAAAAGATTGTCTTTCTGATGCAGCATTTGATGATGAAGCCTCAATTTCAATTGCTTTTTCCATTAATTCTCTATCACTTACAGTATCATCTTGGTTTGTTTCTTGACTTGAAACCATAAAAGGAAACATTAGTAAGGATATTAGTATGTATTTTATATTCATAATTTATATCTAATTATATTAAAAATTAGTCAAAACTTCAGTTTTATAAAAAAATCCCCTCAAACGAGGGGATTTAATTTATCTAAGATATTCTTAGAATGTATATCGGTATGTTAAAAATAACTCTCTACCTACAGGTGAGTAGTAATATGTAGCAAACCAAGGCCATCCTAAGTCTGAGTTTTTCTTAGGAACATCATCCATTAAGTTAGATACTGATAAAGCAACATAATGACCATCTTCAATGTCATATCTTACAAAAGCACCAATATCATAATATGGATCAATCTTAGTATTTGGTTTTCCGTCCCATCTAGGTGATTGATAGTTCATAGATCCAATTCTAGAAGTACTCACACCTGCTGCCCAATCATTTTTTGTCCAGCTTGCTGATAGATAACTTCTTGATCTAAGTCTTCTTTCTTGTTCCATGATAGTTACATATGGATCACCTGGAGTATCACTTCTTCTTTCATCATCAACGTAAGCAATTGAAAGATTTACAAAGAAGTCACCAGCATTATCAGTTAAGAATCTAGCTCCTGTTTGGAAATCAGCTCCTCGATAATATCTACCAGCTCCATTAATATATCCGTAAGTAACACTTGTAATAGCGCCTTCTGGAGGTACTATAGCAGGAGCAACTCCTCCACCTTGAGGCGTCCAGTTAGCTCCACGAACAATTGTTGCGTATATGTCAGCACAATAAGAAGTTGAATATGAATAACCAGGGGTGGTAATTCCGTCCTCTTGAGCTCTACAAATCATTTCATCGATTAAATTTTGAGTTGTACTTGTTGCTAAAACAATATTTTCAAGCTCTAATTCAACAAAGTCTAATGTCATGTCCATTTTGACTTTAGCTGTATCAACAAGATCAACAACAAAACCTAGGCTAGATTGTTCACCTGTTTCAGCTCTAAGATTTAGGTTACCTGAAGAGATACTCTTAGCATTTAACTGTGAATAACCTTCATTTACACATGTATTACCAGATACGTTTACAAAACCTTGGTTAAGATATCTTCCGTAATAATCACAAAATGTAGCGAATCCTTCAGAAATTCCTTTATAAATATAGGGCAAACTTGGTGCTGCAAATGACTCACCCCATGAACCTCTTACCATTAGGTTGTCTGTTGGCCTCCATGTGAATGAGACTTGATCCGTATCTCTGTTACCTATTTGAGTAGATACTTCATCATAATTATCGTATCTTCTAGCTAAATATAAATCGAGGGTTGAATGCAATGGAATTGCAAACTCCACAGCAGCGGATTGTCGATTTCTATCACCACCACCCTCTGTAGTTGAACGACCCCAGACATTATCAGCATCATACTGAGGACCAGGATCAATTTCATATTCTGTAGTAGTATCATCTAAGTGTAGAGAAAATTGCACAGGACCAGCAGGCATTGTGAATAAGTCTCCTGCAACATTAAAGTTAATAGTTTCAGATGATGAATCACCTTCAATAAATGCGTATTCCCATAAATTATATGATTGAGCTGTTTCGAATGAACCCCAAAATGTATCAGGATTATATAAAGTATATCCATATGGTCCATCGGCACAATATGATGCGTATGCTGAATTAGCAGCTCCACCACAAGTCCATCTAGCAAGACCATCTTTCATAACATCTTGACCACCACGTAAGTAGTAATAATCATCTTGAACAAGTGCTAACTCCCAATCCCAAATAGATTCTCTAAATTCAAAGTTACCATTTGCTGCAAGAGTTACTGAAAGAGTGTCTTCTTCAAAATCACCCTGCCAGTTTTTTTCTGCAAAAAATCTTTGTCCTGAAAGATATGCACCACCAAACCTAAAGGCAGCTGGATGCATATATCTATTTGGATCAGATGTGTATTTATTACCTGAACCATCGTATAAAAGCTCGCCGTCATCTCCAACAACTACACCTGAGTAGTAACTTTGTTGAACAAAATATGGATAATAAACATTGTTTGCTTCAGTTTCCCAATAATGAACATCTGCATTAATTTCAACACCATTATCAAAAGTGTAAGCACCAGCAATATATACTGAGCCATTATCAGAACCTGATCTTATGGTTCTATATTTACCAGTATCTAAATTACAATAATTCCATTCTGTATCATATGAATAACCTAGTGCTGGCCAAGTTGTGCCGTTTTGATCAACATAATCTGTTGATCCCCAACCATACTGACCCATATTTGCACTAATCATATTTAAATCTTCACAAGTTGTATTTAATGCACCTGCATCATTTGGATAAAATCCATAACCAGAATATCCTCTTGCACTTAACTTACCTGCCCAGCTACCATAGTGATAATAACCAACAGGCTCATCATAAACATCATCTAATTGTGTTCTGTCTTTACCGTTTAGGGGATTAACGGTATTCAACTCAACACCCCATACCATACTGCCATTATCAAAATATTGACCGCCAGAAATTTCGATGTTCACTGATTCACCAGCAGAACGATTAGTAAATGGTTGATGTGCTCCAACTCTTACTTGAACTGAAGTATCTTCTATACCATCAACTAAAATGATATTAACAACACCTGCAACAGCATCGGCACCATAAACAGCAGATGCACCTGATGTTAATATTTCGATTCTTTCAACAATACCTATAGGAATTCTGTTCCAGTTAAAGGAAGCATCACCCTCTCCTGAAGGATAAGGATAGTTAGCTCTTCTTAATCCATTAACAAGGACTAATGTTCTTCCTGGACCAAAGTCACGAAGGTTTAGCTGGTTATCAGAACGGTTTCCACCACCTCCAAGTTGATCCATTACTGTTTGACCAGTATTTTGTGCAACTGAGGCAACAGCTTCATATACGGATAAGAATCCACCTTGATCAATATCATCACTTGTAATGATAGTTAAAGGTTGAGGACCCTCGACATCTGTTCTTTTAATCCTTGAACCGGTAACACTGATTTTTGATAACTCAACCTCGTCACCACTTGCTGCTGCAGATGTACTTGATTCTGCAGGAGCTGGAGCAGTTTCAGCTTGAGTTTCAGTGACAACTTCTTCAGCAGCATCGTCTGCTTGAGCAACCACTTCGCCAGGATTATCAGCATACAAACTTGAGATCAAAGCAAAGTTTGAAACAAGCAAAGCTGATAAAAATAAATTTTTGTTATTTAACATAGTTATATCCCCATAAAATTATGTAATAACCTACAATTATCATGTAAATAATCAAAATGTGCAAACATTTTGTTTAAATAGCTTTTTTTCCTCAAAAAGCATTAAATCAGCTTTTTTTTGATAAAAAATATGTAATAATTTAAACATTAAGTTATTTTCACTTACAAAATCAAAATAAAGGAATATTAATATGAAACAAACATTATTTATCTTTACTTTTTTAATTTCTGCATTCAGTGTTCATGCTCAATCAAATGACAATATACCTGTTCAGCACTTTTTCTGTGATTCCGCAATGACAAGCGGTACTTTATCACCGAATGGAAAGTACTTTGCTGCAATGGTTCCTGCTTCTGGAGCAAAATGTGCAATTGAAGAAGATGATGACCCTCAAGCTGCTAGAGTTTTACTGGTAATTGATTTGGAAACAAATACACCAACTTTGCTTAGTGGAACTAAAAGTAGATCAAGGTTAGTTGGATTTGATTGGCTAAATAACGAAAGAATTGCTTTCTATAGACAACCATCAAGAGGTGTAGATACATATAGTTTATGGGCTATAAACATTGATGGAACAAAGCCAAAAATGTTAGTTGAAGGAAAAGTAGTAGACGGTTATTTTGCATATGCAGGTATTCAAGATCTACTTGAAGAAGATGATGAGCATATTTTAATTTCTTATAACGAAAGAAGACCAAAATACAGAGACATTCACAAGTTAAATATTTATACAGGAAGAACCAAGATTGTTGCTAAAGATCCTGTTATTGATGGACAAACAAGTCTTGGATGGGCAATTGATCAACAGGGAGTTGTTAGGGGTTATTTTGCTGTTAAAGGTTTAAATTATTATTTATATCATCGAAATGATGAAAATGCTGATTTTGAATTGCTTAGAAAATTTAAATTTCAAGAACCAATGTTCTCGCCTTCAACATATTCCTATGATCCTAGATATGTATATATGAGAGGACAAGCAGTTGCAAAAGATGGTACGGTAATAGATGACTCAGATACTGATGCATTGTGGTTATATGACGCTTATGAAGATAAGTTCGTAGAAAAAATTTATGAAAATCCAGATTACGATGTAGGTGGAATAGCTATTTCAGAAAAAACAAAAAAACCTGTATATGTATCTTATGTTGGAGAAAAACCTGAAAAAGTTTGGCTAGATAATGATTTAAAACAGGTTTACGACTCTATCGAAGCTAGTTTCCCAAATGACAAAGTTTCTATTGGGAGTTGGACTAAAAATGAAGATAAAGCAATTATAAGAACATGGAGTGACACTAATCCAGGTGAGATGTATTTTTATGATAGAAATAAAGGAAGTATATCTTTCATTGCTAAATCAAGACCATGGATAGACAAAAACCAAATGTCTCCAATGCTTCCAATTTCATTTGAAGCAAGAGACGGATTAGTTGTAAATGGATATATAACTATTCCGAAAAATTCTGATGGTAAAAATCTTCCTTTAATCGTAAATCCACATGGTGGACCAAATGCAAGAGATTACTGGGGATATAATGCAGAACACCAATTCTTCGCATCAAGAGGCTATGCAGTTTTAAGTATGAACTTTAGAGGATCTACTGGATACGGAAGAAAGCACGTAAAAGAAGCAAATAGACAATGGGGAAGAAAAATGCAAGATGATGTTACTGATTCAGTCTTGTGGGCTATTGAACAGGGTATAGCTGATCCAAATAATGTTTGTATTTATGGAGCTAGTTATGGCGGTTACGCAGTTATGGCTGGTATTACCAAAACACCAGATATGTACAAATGTGCTGTTAACTATGTTGGAGTAACTGATATGGGACTTTTATTCTCAGAAAGACCAAAGGTTTGGGAAATTTGGGATGAACAGCAAAAGATAGAAATTGGTGATTATGAAAATGAAAAAGAATACCTTGATGCCGTATCGCCAATTGAACTTGTAGATAGAATTACTACACCACTCTATATTGTGCATGGTGTTAGAGACTGGAGAGTTGATATAAAACATGCGCAACTTCTAAGAAGAGAGCTAGAAAAAACCGGTAAAGAAGAAGGTAAAGATTTCTGGTGGTTAGTAAAATCTGATGAAGGTCATGGTTTTGTGGGTGAAGCTAATAAACTTGAACTATATTCAGAATTAGAAGAATTTTTTGGCAGATATTTAGATCAAAGTAG
Organism: uncultured SAR86 cluster bacterium; assembly: GCA_902547695.1. Lineage (GTDB taxonomy): Bacteria > Pseudomonadota > Gammaproteobacteria > Magnimaribacterales > D2472 > SAR86A. The sequence continues at coordinate 7,483 of CACCOR010000009.1, forward strand.
TTAATTTAAAAAGATTCTATACCTGTTAAATTTTTACCAAGTATTAGGCTGTGAATATCACTTGTACCTTCATAGGTATTCACAGCTTCTAGATTCATACAGTGTCTAATAACGTGATATTCATCACTCACGCCATTTCCACCATGAATATCTCTAGACATCCTAGCGATATCTAAACCCTTTTGACAGTTATTTCTTTTTACAAGAGAAATCATCTCAGGTTTATATTTATCTTCATCAATCAATCTTCCTACTCTGAGACTGCCTTGTAAACCAAGAATAATATCAGTTTGCATATCTACTAATCTTTTTTGAACAAGTTGCTTTGATGCAAGAGGTGCATTAAATTGATCACGATTAAGCGAATATTCTAAAGCAGCATCTAAGCAGAATTCTGCCGCTCCCATAGCGCCCCATGAAATTCCATATCTAGCCATATTTAAACAAGAAAAAGGTCCCCTAAAACTTGAAACTTCAGGAAGAATTTTATCCGAGGGAACAAAAACATCGTTCATAAAAATCTGGCCGGTAATAGAAGCTCTTAAGGAAAACTTACCCTCAAGTTTTGGAGTATCTAATCCTTTGGCGCCCTTCTCAACTATCAATCCTCTTAAAATACCTTGCTCATCTTTAGCCCAAATTATTAAAACATCTGCGATTGGTGAGTTAGTGATCCATGTTTTAGAACCATTTAATAAATATCCTCCATCAGTTTCTTTGCAGTTTGTTTTCATTGAGCCTGGATCTGAACCAGCATCTGGTTCAGTTAAGCCAAAACATCCAATGAGATTACCTTTAGCCATTTCTGGTAAGAAATGTTCCTTTTGCTCTTCAGAACCAAACTTATGAATTGCATGCATTGCTAGGGAGGTTTGAACGCTAAATGCAGATCTATAACTTGAATCAATTCTTTCAATTTCTCTCGCAATCAATCCATAAGAAACATAATTCACTCCAGCACATCCGTAACCTTTAATTGGAGCACCAAGAAAACCCAATGATCCCATTTCTTGATAGATAGACTTGTCGAATAACTCATTACGATTTGCTTCAAGTATTCTTGGCATTAACTCAGATTGGCAGTACTCTCGAGCAGATTTCTGAATTATAAGTTCTTCATCTGAAAGTTGTTCTTCAAAAAGGAGTAAATCAGTATTATTCATAATTTTTCGACTCTAATAATACCAAATCTTGGCTTTGAGAACATAATAGAATTTGAATTAAGTGAATTTTCAACAATCTCGATCATTCTGTTTGAATTACCACAAATAATCATCAAAGGAAGTTCAGATTGATATTGATAAACAAAATCAATCACTTCATCCGAAGCTTGAAGATGCCTAACTCCATGTAAATCTAAGTGAGTAATTCCTTTTTCATAGAAGACTTTCATAAACTAAATACATCATTAAAGATATATAATAATTATATGGCAAAACTTCATTTCTTTTACTCAACTATGAATGCTGGCAAATCAACTGCTCTTCTTCAATCAAATCATAATTACAAAGAAAGTAATTTAAAAACATTGTTATTTGTTCCAAAATCTATAGCGGATAAATCAAATGGCAAAATAGTATCGAGAATTGGGTTGGAGGCTGACGCAATAATCGTAAATAATGAATATGATTTTTACGATGAAATAATAAAAAAACAACCTGAAAAAATAAGTTGTATATTTGTTGATGAGGCCCAGTTTTTAACAAAGAAACAAGTCCATAGTCTTGGCAAAATTGCTGATGAGTTAAATATACCAGTAATGACTTATGGTATAAGAACTGATTTTCAAGGAGAGTTATTTGAAGGGAGCCAAGAACTACTAGCTCTGGCTGATAATCTAAAAGAACTTAAAACTATATGCAGTGAATGTGACAAAAAAGCTACCATGGTTGTAAGATTAGATTCGAATGGCAAAATTCTTCTAGAAGGAGAAAAGATTCTTATCGGTGGAAATGAGATATATAAAACTCTTTGCAGAAAACATTTTAGAGAACTAACTAAATTAATTTAATTTTGGGGACAATATGGAATATTTAAATAAACAATACTTACTTGATAAAAGGCCTACTGGAATGCCTCAAGACGATTGTTGGAAGCTTAATAATGACTTGATCACTTCTTTAAAAAAAAATGAAATCATAATTGAAGTTAAGTACTTATCTATTGATCCATATATGAGAGGTCGTATGAATGACTCTAAATCATATGCAGCGCCAGCAAAAATTGGAGAACCGATGACAGGAGAAACAGCAGGTATTGTTATTGAAAGCAATTCTGACTTATTTAATGTTGGTGATAAGGTTTGTGCTCATAAAGGATGGCAAACATATATAAAAGCAAAAGATACTGATCCTGCTTTGCTAAAAGTACCTGAGTCTAATATTGGTTTATCTTCTTTTTTAGGGACTCTAGGTATGCCTGGAAGAACCGCATATTTTGGACTTAACAGGGTTGGTAAGCCAAAATCTGGTGAAACGCTAGTCGTGTCTGCAGCTTCTGGCGCAGTTGGAACTGTGGTGGGTCAGTTAGGAAAAATATATGGATGTAATGTAATAGGTATAGCAGGCGGGCCTGAGAAATGTGAATATGTTAAGAGTGTCCTTAAGTTTGATGATTGTATAGATTACAAATCTGGTAATTTAAATGATGATCTTAAAAACGCCTGTCCAAATGGCATTGATATTTATTTTGAGAATGTTGGTGGTCCTGTTTCAAAGGCTGTGGCCCCCCTACTAAATAATGGCTCAAGAGTCCCTATATGTGGGTTTATTTCACAGTATAACGAAAAAGATATGATGAACGTTGAAACACCCTTTCATGTTTTTGGAGCACTCAAACCAAAACCTGAGCACAGATTCTTTGTAGTTACTGAGTGGATGAATGAATGGGAACAAGCTACTAAAGAAATTCTTGAATTAGTTGAGAATGAAAAGATGAAGTACAGAGAAACAATAACTAAAGGATTTGAAAATGCACCACAAGCATTAAGAGATGTTTTGACTGGTAAAAATTTTGGTAAGCAAATTATTGAAGTTTAACTAAGTTTAATTTCTCCTTTCATATACAAGACTGCCTTTCCTGAAATTAGAACTCTAGTATCTTGGTTTTTACAATAAAGTACTCCTCCTCGATCCGATACTTGTTTTGCAACTAATTCTGAAGACTTTAGTCTTTCTGACCAATATGGAATTAATGAAGTATGAGCTGATCCAGTAACAGGATCTTCATTTATTCCATATTTAGGACAAAAATATCTTGAAACAAAATCATACTCATTACTTTGTGCTGTAACTATTAGCCCTTGGCCCTCTAAATTAATTAACTTATTAAAGTCTGGGTTTAGTTCTTTTATGGCATCTTCACTATCCAATATTGCAATAAGATTGATATCTCCAATATAAGTCTCAACTGGTTTAACTCCAATTGAATCCTCAACTCGATCTTCAAGATCAATTTTTATTAAATTATCTTTAGGAAAATTTAGCTCATATAAATCGTTATTTTTACTAACAGATAACTCGCCACTTGCAGACATAAAAGTAACTTCATTTTGATCTTTATTTATGAAATTAAAATATGCAAATCCAGATGCAAGCGTTGCATGTCCACATAAATCAACTTCTTTTAAAGGAGAAAACCATCTGATGTTATTTGTGTCTTTTGATAAATTAACAAAAGCAGTCTCAGATAAATTATTTTCAAATGCAATTTTTTGCATTAATTTTTCATCATCGATATCAGTAAAAATTACAGCTGCAGGGTTTCCTGTAAATACCTTATCTGCAAAAGCATCTATAAAATAAACATCTAGCTTCATATTTAAAGCTTATTGAGAAAGAGATTTATCTCTTATTGCTTTGAATTCATTGCCTTCATACCAATTGGGATATGTATCAGCAGAATTTGCAAGATTTAAAAGAAAATCTGCAAAGATTTCAAGATCTTGTTCTATACCGGCATAATTCCAGTCATCCCCTAACTCATCACAAGTTTTATGATAACAACCACCTAAATAATATCCATTAACAAGCTCAATACCTTTATCTCTTCCTCCATCAATCATATCTATACCTGGGTCAGTATATAAAACAGGAATACCAATTTTTGCAAAACTAATATGATCAGATCTATAAAAAAGACCTTTTTCAGGCTGCCAATCAGGAGACAAGTATTTATTTTTTTTCTGTGCTGAAATTGACATTAAATCTTCAAGTTCAGAAGCGCCATAACCGACAATTTGAATATCTTTTGCTTTTCCAAATGCAAAATAAGCGTCAAAATTTAATCCAGCTATCATTTGCGATGCATCAAATGGCATATTTTCAGCAAAATAAGCTGAACCAAGCAATCCTGATTCTTCTGCAGTAAGGCCAATAAATATTATTGATCTTTCTGTATCTCTTTTTGAAAAATATTCTGCCAATGACATCACCATTGCAACACCTGTAGCATTATCAACAGCACCATTATAAATTTCGCCATTAGGACTTATACCAAGATGATCCCAATGCGCCATTACCATTAAGTATTCGTCTGGCTTAGTGGATCCCTCAACAAACCCTACAACATTATGTGATTCTGCATATCGAATATCATTTTTTATTTTTGCTGACAATTGAAATCCATCTAATTCAAAAGGTTTAAAATCATCAGACAAAGCATAAGCTTTCATTTGATCATATGTTTTGTTGTACTTGGAAAATATCATTTCTGCTACATCTTTGGTGATCCAACCCTCGAGCTCAATTCTGTCAAGATTTTTATTTTCTATTGAAAGGTCTAATTGAGGCCCTGTGTTGCTATTTTCAACAACCTCCCAACCATAAGCTGCAGGGGCAGTCTCATGAATTATTAATACTCCTGAGGCGCCCCTTCTAGCTGCCTCTTCATATTTATAGCCCCATCTTCCATAATATGTCATAGCCTTACCCTTAAATAAGTTGGGGTCTTTTAATTCAAATCCTGGATCATTTATAAGTAATACCAAAGTCTTTCCTGTTACGTCTATATCTGAATAGTCCAACCAATCATACTCAGGGGCATTTACACCATATCCAACAAATATTAAATCACTTGGTTTTAGTTGAACTTCATCAACTTGTCTTTTAGTCCAATATACATATTGTTTATCAGGTATGAGATCTATTTTTTCTCCTTGATAAGTAAGATTGAAATTTGACGTGCTTGTATTGAGTGTAACTTCAGCAAGCTTAACTGGCATTAAATAGGAATCTCCAAACATATTTAATCCCATATCCTTGTATTGATCAGAGATATAATTTTTAGTCATTAATCCACCATTAGTTCCTGGTGCTCTTCCTTCAAAGTCATCAGATGCAAGTTTAAATAAGTATTCTTCAAATAATCCCATGCTAGGTTTATCAGAGGTAACCTCGGTATTACAAGAAAATAAAAAAGTAAAAGTAAATAAAGTTATAAAGAATTTTTTCATGTTTCAATTATATGAGTATATTTTATTGATGAGAACATATTAAAAATATATATTTTACAGACTTGAACATAATATAAAAAATTAATATAATACATTATAAATATAATAAATATGCAAATACTAGATAAAATAAATAAACAAAACATCTCAGATGCCTTTGCTCTATCAATGACTAAATTCTTTAGAATAATTGCTGATACTTTTTTTGCAAAAAGATATGGACATAGAGCGGTTGTATTAGAAACCGTTGCGGGAGTTCCTGGAATGGTTGCTGGAGTTTGGATGCATTTTAAAAGTCTCAGAGTTATGAAAGCTGGTTATGGCGAACAAATTAGAGAAATGCTTGCTGAAGCTGAAAATGAGAGAATGCATTTAATGTTCTTTATTGAAATTGCTAAACCTAATTATTTTGAGAGGTTTATTGTTTTATTTGCACAAGTAATTTTTGGTTTATTTTACTTATTTATGTATATATTTTTTACTAGGACTGCTCATAGAATGATCGGGTATTTTGAGGATGAGGCAGTAAAAAGTTATACAGAGTATTTGGAGCTTGTTGAATCTGGTAAAGTTGAAGATATTCAAGCACCAAAACTAGCAATTAATTATTATAAACTTGGCACTGATGCAAAGCTTTCAGATTTGATAAGATGTGTCAGAGCTGACGAAGAACATCATAGCGAAACAAACCATAATTACGCAGATAATTTATAGTTTTATTCTATAAAAATCCTCAACTGTTTCTTTAGCAACCTCTTGAAGAAATTTCTTATCTACTTCGTCTATTTTTCCGAAATAATCATATTTTATTTGCATGGGTGATTTATGGGTTATGCTTGAGAAAACAACGCATGCAGCTAAGTAGGTTCCAAGTAAACTTGGATGTGATCCATCATACTCTTTATGAAGTACTATATCAGGATTAATGTCATAAGCATTTTCAAATGCTATTCCTACAGGAATGACTAATACATTATTTTGATTAGCAACATCGATATACATTTTCTTAATATTCTCAATCATTTCAGGATTTGTATTTTCATGAGGCTCAACATAAGCATGAATCATATACAAAGCTGCCTCAGCTCCGGCCTCATGTATTTTCTCAATCATTTCTTTTGCTTTAAGTGAAAAATCTTTTCTTTCACTAATTGTATTTGCCTCTCCACTTCCGCCTTGCAGAATTACTAATTCAAAGGGTTTTAAAGCACCTAAATTTATATGATTTAAAGGATAATCAATATTATGATGTGGAAGTCGAGAGCCACTAACTGTTACCATCTTATAATTAGTTCTATCAATTTCTTTTGAGTATTCTTCTTCAAGCATTCTTCTTACATGATTGTGAAGACTGTCGTTGTAATATAGATAACTGTTACCAATGTAAAGAACTCTCTCAGGGATCTTATTTTTAAGCTCAATAACCTCAACATCTAATGCAGTGATAATGTTAGAAAAAATTATAATTAATAGTAGAATACTTCTCATAAACAAATTTTAACTCAACATAAAGTTTATAGGTTATTAATATTTATCATGCATAAAGATGTAATTGTTGTAGGAGCCGGAATATCTGGCATTGCAGCTGGTTATAACTTAAAAAAATCATGTCCTAATAAATCCTTTTCAATTCTTGAAGGAAGAAAAAGTATTGGTGGTACATGGGATCTTTTTAAATATCCAGGTATTAGATCTGATTCTGATATGCATACGCTTGGCTTTAGGTTTAAGCCATGGATACATGACAAATCTATAGCAGATGGTCCGTCAATTATGGAATATCTTCATGAGACAATTAATGAATATGAATTAAATAATAATATCTTATTAGATCACAAGGTGGATTCAGCAAATTGGAATTCAGAAAGATTATTATGGGAGCTTAAGATTAAAGTTAATGATCAAATACAAAATTTGACATGTAATTTCTTATTTTTATGTGGAGGATATTACAGTTATACAAAACCTCATATGCCCTACTTTAAGAATCAAGAAAGTTTTGAAGGACAAATCGTTCATCCGCAATTTTGGGATGAATCACTTAATTATAGTGAAAAGAAAGTAGCAGTAATCGGAAGCGGTGCAACTGCCATAACAATTGTTCCAGCAATTGCTGAAAAGGCAGAACACGTTGTAATGATTCAAAGGTCTCCAACATATGTTGTGTCGGGGCCAAGTAAAGATGCTATAAATAGATTTCTAAGAAGAGTCCTTCCAATAAGAATTACATATTTTTTAATAAGATGGAAAAATATCTTATACCAAAGTTTTACTTTCTTTATGGCAAGAAAATATCCTGAAAGAACTAAAAATAGAATTTTAGATTTAGCTAAAAATGAAATCAGTACAGACGATGTTAATCAACATTTTACTCCATCCTACAAACCATGGGATCAAAGAATATGCTTGATACCTGATAGCGATTTATTTAATGCAATAAATAATAAAAAAGCATCTGTAGTCACTGATACAATTAATGAATTTCAGCCAGATGGTATTCTTCTTAATTCTGGAAAAAAGATTGAAGCAGATATTATTATTACTGCAACAGGCATAGAACTAAACTCTCTAAATGATATCAACGTGACTATAGATAATGTAAAAGTCATTGCAAATGAAAGACTAACTTACAAAGGTATGATGCTAAGTGGGGTTCCTAACTTTGCAATTTCATTTGGATATGTAAATGCATCATGGACATTAAGAGCTGACCTAACGTGTGAATATGTTTGTAGATTAATTAACTTAATGGATAAAAAAGGTGTCAAATGTTGTGAGCCTAAAGATGATAAAAGTGCATATGGTGATGATCAGCTAATTGATTTTACTTCTGGTTATTTTCAAAGAGGACTAAATCAAATGCCCAAACAAGGAAATAAAGCACCATGGAAAAATTATCAAAACTATTTGAAAGATATTTTTGCTGTTAGATTAATGTCGATTGATGATACAAATTTAAAATTCAGTAAATTAAAAGATTAAAAATCCACATTAGCTCAATAGAAAAATATCAAAATTGCTATTTGAAGTTTCTATAACTACCAATACAAATCAAAAAAAGATGTAATACAACTGCTGCAGTTAATAATAATTCATTCATTATATTAAATATTTTATTTATATTTTCTAAATGGTGGAGCTACGCGGGATCGAACCGCGGACCTCTTGAATGCCATAAGCCTGCTCTCTTCATATTGAAAATACATTGAAAGCTTTAAACCTAGTCAAAACCACATTTTAATTATAAACAATTGCGAGAGTTGTTAAACATTGCAGATTTTGGTCACCATATGGTCACCAAGAATCATCATTGATTGTAACTAGTTTATGTAAAAGAGATTTTTAAAGTGATTTGATTCATCAATCACAATAATCCAGTATGAAAAAAATTCACTTTTACGTAACAAAAAATTTCAGAAAGTTTCCATATTTTCACACAAAAGGAACATGATTGAAGTTCAATAGACGCGCACAAATTAACATTTTTGGATAATTATGAAACATTACATTTTATTTTTTCTAATGATTTTCTCTTCATTTAGTTATTCACATGAAATAAAGACTGTAATTGTTGAATTAAATGGTATGGACTTTGTAAACGATGATCTAACCTACGGTAATCAAATTCTTTGGATTCCTGAAATTGATGAGGAGGTTGTTGCATCTGGAAGTGTACAAGGCTTTTTAGCCAGATATAAAAAAGGTGATCTTCCTGACCCTGAAAAAGGTTTTGATTCAACAGAACAAAGATGGAGCCATTTACCAAATTTAAGTTTGTATTTTGATGAGCCAGCTTTCATATATTTAAGTCATGGCAATGGATATGTGAGACTTTCCTATCAATCACAAATTAGTATACAAGAAATGATGGATTACACCTCTGGTAGAAAGTTAAAAATAGTTATTCACAAAAACTAATATTAAGCTAAAAACGTTTAAAAAATTTTAACTAATCAAAAATTATGTCAATAATTTATCTTCTTGGCATCAAACTTGTCTCTGAAATTTTTAATACGATTCCAGTCACCATTAATAACAATTGTTTTACCTTCATCTTGAATGTTTAGATACATATTATTACCATCAGATGAAAAACAAATGCCAGCAATTTCTGAGCTACTATTACCAGCAACTCTTCCGAGTGGATAAAGCATACCATTTTGAGTACAACCAATTAATCTGCATGCATTGCTATCATTATCCTCACAGATAATGAGATCACCCCACGGTGTGACATTAATATTATCTCCTTCCCATAAGTCTTTTGTATCAGTTGATTCATAAAATAATGTGATTTTAGATTTACTTGGAGCATACGACCAAATTTGACCCAGGCCTGCTTGACCGCCGTCTTTACAAGTAAAATAAATAACACTTTCTGAGTTAGCATCATTTGTAAAAATTATTCCTTCTCCACCACAAAAGATAGTTGCACCTTTTGATTTACCCTGAGTTTTTGTTCTTTTTTTCGAAGCACTTGGATCATCAATTAGGACCCAATCAACTGGAAAAGAATCGCCTGATTTTATAGAACCATCTTTGTTCTCAGTGCTTTCTAAGTTCTTAATTCTAAGAGCTTCGAGAACACCTTCTCCGTCTAACTTATCTTTGATAGATGGTGTAAATTTATAAAACAAGCCCATGGGATCGTCTTCTGTTTGATATATAGTGCCTTTTTTATCATTAATATCTACCGTGATAGCTTCTCTTTTAAATCTGCCCATTTCTGATAATCTTTTGAAACCATCTAAGGATTTTGTCTTTGGATTAATCTCAAACGCATAACCATGATCTCTATCGTAGGTTTCTTCACATGAAATCCAGGTATTCCATGGTGTTTTTCCCCCAGCACAGTTCTTTTTTGTTCCTGTAAGACTTCTTCTTGAATCAATTACTTTTTTACCACTAGAGTCTAATATTAAGGTAGTAGTTCCACCATCATAAGGAATACCGAAACGTTTATCATATGCAGATATGGGATCAAGCCTCTTATCTAAATTATCTGTTTCATGATTTATTATAAGAGCATTATTTCCATCATCTAACTTAAATGCTGCCATTCCATCGGGTCTTCTGCCATATGGAAGACCATCAGCCATAATATCTCCAGATGAAATTAGCACTTTGTATGAGAAATTCATAGGTAAATCAAATAAACCAAGTGGGTCTGATAATAGAGAACCATCCCAAAAGTCATTAGTTGTACTTTTTAGGACAGAGCTCTTTAAAGGTCCAGTATAAGTATACAAAATAAATAAGGCAGAAGTCTTTGCAGTAAGTTTTAAAAACTCTCTTCTATTATTAATTGACATTTATGTATATTAATAACTTTTTAGATTTTTTAAATATATCTTTTTATATTTCACATAATTGTCTCATTTATGAAACTTTTTGATTGAAATATAATAACCAAACCTACACATGATTGTTGCATTTATTTAACAATGATAAGTTAAATTAATTTTTTAAAATTGTTTAGCTTAAAACTAAAATTAAATAGTAGTGATAATGAAAGACGAGGTTACAATAGTTGTCCCGTGTAAAAATGAAGAGTCCTATATCTATTATTTGCTTGATAGTTTAAAGAAGCAAAAAGGCATGGAAGGCATAAGAATACTTATCGCAGATTGCTCAACTGATAATACAAGAAGAGTTATTGAAAATCATAAAGAATGGTTGAATGTTAAAATTATTAAAGGTGGACCTGTTTCAGTCGCCAGAAATAACGGATCATATTTAGCAATCACGCCATATATTCTTTTCATAGACGCTGATGTTAGATTTTTTTCAAATACAGTAATCTACGATACTTTAAAACAAATGAAAGAGGAGGATTTACATTTAATGGGACTAAATATTAAATGTTATGACAAAGATCCAAGGGCTCAATTAAGTTTTTCAATATTTAATGTATTAAATAAAATAATGTCAAAGTGGATTCCTTTTGCTGTAGGAGCATATTTTCTAACTCGTAAAGATAGGTTTTATGAACATGGTAAATTTCCATGTAAGTATCCTACATCAGAGGATTTTCACTTATCGAGGAAATATGATCCAAAGAAATTTAAAATTGCCAAACATTACTTTGGACAAGACAGCAGAAGGTTTAAAAAGATGGGATATTTAGGCATGTCCATTTATTTAATTAAAAATTTTTTATTTAAGGATAACCATAACTATTGGAATAACATAAATGAAAAACGATATTGGTCATAGAAGTGTATTCATTTCAGATTTACATTTAGGTAGCAAACACTGCAAAGACAAAGAACTCTTAAAATTTCTTCAAGAAGTTAGAACAAAAAAGCTATATTTAGTCGGCGATATTATTGATGGCTGGAGACTTAAGAACAAATGGTATTGGCCAGATAATCATAATAGAATAATTAAACAACTTATTCGTATTTCAAAATATGCAGAAGTTTATTGGATTAGTGGTAATCATGACGAGTTCTTAAGAACAGTTCCAACGATTAACATTGGGAATATTGAAACACATAATAGAATGGTTCACGTGGGTGTTGATGAGAACAAATATCTCGTAGTACACGGAGATATGTTCGATTATTTGATGAGAACAAAATTTGGTAAAAGAATAATGTATATAGGTGATTGGGGTTACGATAGATTAATTAATTTTAATTACCTATTAAATAAAGTGAGAGCATTCTTTGGTTATAAACCTTGGTCACTATCAAAATTCCTTAAAAGAAAAGCAAAGATAGCCACAAATTTCATCGGTGAGTTTGAAACACAAATGATTAATTACGCCAGAATGAAAAAGTATGACGGAATTATATGTGGTCACATACATCATGCAGAAATTCGACAACACGATGAAATTAAATATATGAATGATGGTGATTGGTGTGAAAGCTGTTCAGCGCTTATTGAAGATCATGAAGGTAACTGGTTCATAAAGTATTATCAACCATTATAGTTTTTGGTCACCATATGGTCACCATGAAAATATAAGATTTATGTTTTAAAAATGGTGGAGCTACGCGGGATCGAACCGCGGACCTCTTGAATGCCATTCAAGCGCTCTCCCAGCTGAGCTATAGCCCCAAAGAATCAACATCTTATCTAATTATAATTTTTAAGTAAATTGATTATTGTTCAAGAAATATCACTTCTCCTGGAATTAGAGTTTTAAAATTTTCTATTCCAAAAGCCGTAACCACATCATTTAGCCTCTCACGAGGTTCAAGAGTATCTTCTGCAGTTAATGTAAAAGTTCCCCAATGCATACCAAAGCTATACTCTGCTTCCAAATCATTCATAATTTTTACAGAATCTTCTGGATTGACATGGCTCTCAGACATAAACCATTCTGGATCATAAGCTCCAATTGGCAAAAATGCATACTTTGGAGCACCTAATCTTTTTTTTGTTTCAATAAAATCATCTGAATAGCCTGTATCACCAGCATGATACATTGAGTAATTATTTGTCTTTATGTACCAGCCACCCCAAAGGCTTTCGTTTCTATCAAATAAACCTCTTGCAGACCAATGTTGAACTGGTGTAAAGGTAAATAAAAATTTATCGATTGCAATATCCTCCCACCAATCAAACTCTGTGACATTAGGTATATTTCTTTTTTTAAAAATATCTAAATCTCCTTCAGGAATTAGGATGATCAAATCAGGATTTGCTTTATATAATTTTTTTAAAGATCTTATATCTAAATGGTCATAGTGGTTATGGCTAATAGTTACAACATCGATTGGAGGTAGTTCCTCGATAGTTATACTTGGAGGGATTAATCTTTTTGGACCAAATCTTTTAAATGGTGATGCTCTATCAGAAAATACAGGGTCAGTCAGTATTGTTAGACTATTTTTCTTTATTAAAAAAGTAGAATGGCCTATCCAAATCATATAATTATCTGCTTCTTCAAAATCAATTGATTGCCACTCGTCTGATATTTCTATCGATGCTAAAACTGGCTTTTTTTGATTTCGTTGCCATCTAATAAGATCTTTTATAGATTTATCTATTGCCTTGCCGTTTGTGTTTTTATATTCAGCAGTAACGTATAAAGGAATTAACGCTAATAATGTAAATAGGGTTTTAAGCACTTTTAAAAAACTATTTAGTTTTTATTTGAGATTTTACGTAAATGTTCATAAAAAAAATAAATACTTTTGTAAAAAACGAATAAATATTTTTTATAAGTGAAACGTATGTCTTTTTAAGTTGTTTAACCACCGCCAGGCTCAAATATATTATTATTTCTTCTGAACTCTTCTTTGTCAGCTTCTTCTCTAGCTCTTAACTGGGCTACTGTATAACAAACTCTTTCAGCAATATTTGAACCTAAGGGTTTTTCCATTCTACAAACAATCTGATTTTCTTCTGATTTTCCTTCGTTGTATTTAGCAATTTGTTCATCAGTTAAGTCTTCGGCAGAAACCTTTTTTGAGGAAGTTGTTGAACATCCAGAAATGACAAGGACACAAAAAGAAAGAGAAAGTAAAAATATTTTTTTCATAGCTATAAAATTAAAATTGATATTTCAGTTTACCTATAAAAAAGCCGGTGACAAGCACCGGCTTAATAATTTTTAACTAAATTTTAATTAAAAAGTATAGTTATATCTCACATTAACTACAGGACCGAACAAGTCATAGTTTTCTTGGTCAGTATTAGCATTAAATGCTGAAGGCACAAATGGTACCTCTTCATCTGTAAAGTTAGTAACACCAAGAGCAATTGTGCCCATGTTGTCTGTAGAATAACTAACAGTTATGTCGTTATACATAACTTCTGGAATTTCAGTATATGTTGGTTCAAGAGTCCAGAAGTCATCAACTTCATCAGTTACTCCATGAATATACCTATTAGTGTAAGTTACATTAATATTTCCTTTATTCCAGTTAAGTTTAGTTAATGCTCTCCACCTTGAGTACATACCATATGTCTGTGATACAGTACCAGCAAGATCTTCAACAACTAGACCTGCAGCAGTAATAATTTGAGTTTCCTCGTTATATGTTGCTTGCATATCAAGTGTTAAATCACCGCCTCTGAATGATGGAAGATCAGCAGCAATACCTAAGTCAACACCAGTATAAGTTTCTGTACCAACATTATTGTCAGTATCTTCAACTCTAATGATTTGACCAGCAACAGCAGCTGGGCTAGTAAATCTAAATGTTCTGTCACAATAAAGACCTTGAGTAGCACATAATCTAATTAAGTCAGTAGTACCAACAGTACCAACTGCATCCTCAATTTCAATGTTCCAATAGTCAATTGTAATTGTGAGACCATCTACAGGGTCAACAACCGCGCCCATTGTCCATGACTCAGAAGTTTCTGGTTGTAGATCTGGGTTACCACCATAAAGTGTTGGAATCTGAACTAGGTTAGATACATAACCTGTAGCAGGTACACCATTTGCTTGACAGAAGGAACTAGCTTGTCCGCCAGAGGCTGTATTGTCATCACAAGCATCATCAGCTGTTGGATAACTTAAGAATGTACCACCATATAGATTAGGAACTGATGGAGCTCTAAATGCCTCAGAGAATGTACCTCTAAGCGTAACTTGATCACTTACTGTATATTGGAAACCAACCTCTGAATTTGTTGTAGTACCAAAAGTTGAGTAATCAGAATATCTAGATGCTAAAGAAACTTCTAAGCTATCTTTTACATAAAGTAACTCAACAAATAAATCATCAACTTCATATGAACCTATTGTATTTAATGAAGATCCAGCTGTTGTAATACCCTGAAGAATAAGCGCATCATTAGTTGTTGAACCGCTATCTTCTCTGTACTCATAACCAGCAGCGAAAGATAAGTTATCTCTACCTGGAACAGCACCTGAAATTGTAGCACCATAGTTTTTCTGTTCATTCTCACCCATTCCGTAAGAATCCCAGTCACCAGAAATGTATTGAAGCATTTCTGCAGTAACAGAATTTTCATAGAAAATGTTTAAAGGAACACAATCGCTAGAAATACTTGTATTTGCGTCGACACCACATTTTAGGTCGCCGTTTGCATCAAAATATGTTGGACCAGTTGCTTCTCCTACTTTCTCAAGGTTGAAATAACCTCTTGAAGTAATATCAGCGTCATTTCTTCCAAAATTGAAGAAAGCTGTCCAATTCATACCATTATCTAATGTACCTTCAAGTCCTAAAACAACTCTATAAACGTTAGTATCTCTATCGTCTAATCTTTGAGCGTTTTCTACCATTCTTCTTCTCCAGTCATCGATATCAATGGTTTCACCATTTACCATATCAACACCACCATCTCCATTAACATCAAATTTTGGACCATAAGTAATGTTGTAATAGTTATCTTTTGAATATGGAGCTGGAACACCAAAGAATGCTAAAGGAGCAAGAGGCTCAAAAGCTAAAGCTCTTTTACTCTCAACATTTGAAAATAGAACTTCTGCAAAGAAAGCTAAGTTATCATTAATCTGATAATTGCTATTCATTGTAAAGCTATATTTTTCTTGAGGTGTTCTTAAATAGTTAACTGGATTGTAATTATAAGCATCTGTTCCAACTCTAGTTCTCCAGTCACCATACTCTGGACCTCTGGTAGCACTACCATAAGGTGAGAATACAGAAACCCATGGAGGAGCTGAACTACCACCTGGATAACATGCTAAAGCACAATTTGAACCTTCAACCCTTGCATCATCTGCTGCAAAATAGGCTGGTGCCCAAACTTCAAAGTTAGACCATGGTTGCTCTGACATGAACGCACCAAAGTTTTCACTAGAAGTGAATCCAATAACTGTGCTACCTTTGTTACTTTCTGTGCCAACAACTACACTAAATTCTTCAACACCCATGTTTGTGTCCTGTGAATCACTTTTAAATAGATCAACAGTTACACCGTCATGAGATTTTTTAGTAATAATGTTAACAACACCAGCCATCGCATCAGAACCATATATAGCTGAAGCACCATCTTTAAGCACTTCGATTCTTTCAATCATAGCTGTTGGAATATGTGAAAGGTCTGGAGATGCTGCTGCACCATTACCCATCGGCACAACTCTTCTTCCGTTTAAAAGAAGAAGTGTTCTAGATGATCCGATACCTCTTAAAGAATATCTAACCCCACCTGATCCACCGTTATTAGTATTTAAAGTAGGAAGAGAGCCCTGTGTAGCACTGATCTGTCTTAAAACTTCACCAAGATCTGTTAATCCTGAATTTTTAATATCATCAGAGCTTACAACAGTAACTGGAGCTGATGTTGCAACTTCAGGTCTAGCAATCCTAGAACCAGTAGTAACAACTTCCTCAATATCAGCACTCTCGTCCTGTGAGAATACTTCTACATTAAATGCACTAAAAGATACAACTAATGTGAGAAGTAAGTAATTTTTAATATTAAACATACAATTCCCCATGTAAGTCGTTAAATTTTATGATAAACACACGAAAACATGTGAAATATCACCATTTGAAAGCTATTGTTTCAGAGTTTTTACAAGAATGCTACTTTTTTGTTAATTTATTTATAAACATTTATAAGTATTATTTATGCATTTTTTTTACAAAAATGACCTTTTCTTGCATAAAGGGTAACTTTTAAGTTTTTTTCTCTTACAATATAACTAATTAAATCTAGTAAAAATGTTATTAAAAAATAAGAAAATACTCATTTCCGGGCTTGCAAATAAATACTCAATTGCTGCGGGGATTGCATATGCTATGTATAGAGAAGGAGCTGAGCTTGCTTTCACATATCAAAACGAAAGGCTTTTAAAAAATCTTAAACCAATTGCTGATGAGTGTGGTTCAAATATCTTAATTGAATGTGATGTATCAAATGATGATTCTATTAAGTCTTCATTTGCTGAATTATCTAAAAAATGGAAAAAATTTGATGGCTTTGTGCATTCTATTGGTTTTGCACCGGCTGATCAGCTTGAAGGAGATTTTCTTGAGGTAACTAACCGTGAAGGCTTTAAGATAGCTCATGACATAAGTTCATATAGTTTTACAGCTATGGCTAAAGAATCAAAGTCAATGCTCAACGAGAATTCAGCTCTTCTAACCCTTACCTACTTAGGATCAACACAAACAATGCCAAATTACAACGTTATGGGTCTTGCTAAAGCTAGTTTAGAGGCAAATACAAGATTTTTAGCTGCATCATTAGGGAAATATAATATTCGTGTAAATGCTATATCAGCGGGTCCAATTAAAACTCTAGCAGCATCTGGTGTTAAAAATTTTAGAAAAATGCTATCTCAGCATTCTAATAAAGCTCCTTTAGGCAGAACTGTAACTGCTGAAGAAGTTGGAAATGTTGCTGCATTTATGTGCTCAGACTATGCAAGTGGTATTACGGGAGAAATTACATACGTTGATGCTGGTTTTAATATCGCAGCCATGCCACTTACACTTGACGGGCATAAAGATGATTAAAAAATCATATGAGAAATATGTGTTACCGAAACTGCTAGATTGTTGTTGTTCAACTAAACCAATAAACTATCAAAGAAATAAAGTTGTTCCTAATGCTAGTGGTAATGTCTTGGAAATTGGAATTGGGTCAGGTTTAAATCTGCCATTTTATGAAAAATCAAAAATTAATAACCTATATGGTATAGATCCATCTAGTGAATTATGCGATATGGCAAAGAAAACAGCCTCTGATAATGAAATAGATGTTAATTTATTAATTAATGGGGCTGAAGAGATTGAATTACCCAAAGATTCTATAGATACCGTTGTAATGACATATACCTTGTGTACTATTCCAAATCCAACAGATGCACTTAAAGAAATCAAAAGAGTAATGAAAGTTGATGCAAAAATGCTTTTTTGTGAACATGGAACTGCACCAGATAAAAATATTATTAAATGGCAAAATAGGATAAATCCAATATGGGGAAAATTATTTGGAGGATGCAATATCAATAGAGATATACCGAATATTTTAAAAGAAAGTGGTTTCAAAATTAACACTCTTGATCAAATGTATCTTCCTAATACGCCTAAAATAGTTGGTTACAACTACTGGGGCGAAGCAACCAGATAAATTCATGAATAATAGGCCTGTTGTGGTTGGATTAGGAACTATCCAGCAAAAAGGTGACTTCAACCAACTCGATGAAGCTCTTATATTAATGGATAAAGCTTTTAAAAAGGCTATTATTGATTGTACAAACAGCAATATTAAAGAATATATTGATGAAGTAAGGGTTCCGAAGGGATTTTGGAGATATAGAGATCCTGGTAAGTGGGTTGCTGAAAACAATAATATTAAATCAGTTGAAACAACTGTAACGAAAGTAGGAATACTTCAACAAAACCTTATCAACACTGCATGTAAAAAAATTCAAAATGGTGAAATTAAAGCTAGTTTAATTTTAGGTGGTGAATCTCGTTTTAAAATGCTTAGATCATCAATAGAAAATAAGGAGTATATTGAAACACCTTTAAGTACAAATCCAGATAAGTATGATAAATCATCAGAAAAACTTCAATTAGATATTGAAGAAAGAGAGTTGGGCTCTATGGCTGTTGGCTATTATGCGATTTTGGAGAGTGCCTTTAGGTTCATGTTACAAAATAACCATGACGATCATAACAATTATTTATCAGAAATATATTCAAGTTATTCAGAAATTGCTGCAAGCAATGAAGATGGGTGGATTGAAGAACCTCTTGATAAAGTAGACATAAAAACTGAATCAAATAAAAACTTAAGACAAGCATTTCCATACAACAAATATCACTGTACAAGCTGGAATGTAAACCAAGCTTGCGCAATTATAATTTGTTCAGAAGATATTGCTGATAAGCTTAATATTCCTTTCGATAAAAGAGTCTATCCTTTAGCTTCATCTGAAAATAATCACATGATACCCACTCTTCAAAGGCCAAACTTAATTGAACCAGCCGGAATGCATCTAGCTGCGAAATTTATCTTAGATATTTGTAATAAAAATAATCTTATACCTAGTTTATATGATCTATACAGCTGTTTTCCTGTTGCTGTTCAAATGTTTGCAAAATCGCTAAAACTTGAGGACATCAAAGATAAAACTGTAACAGGGGCAATGCCATTTGCTGGAGGTCCTTTAAACAGTTATGTCCTTCATTCAACAGCAAAACTAATTGAAAAATTGAGAGAAAATAGTGGTGTTGGAATAATTACTGGAGTATCAGGCATGATGACAAAACAATCATATGCACTCTGGTCAAAGAACCCATACATAGATTTTACATATGAAGATTGCTCTAAAAAAGCTAGAGAAGTTGAACTTCCAGTAAAATTATCAGATCAAAAAAGTGGTTCTGGAATAATAATTGGATACACAATCCATATTAGGGATGACGTTAATAAAGCCATTATGTTTGTAGATACTGACGATAAGAGACGAAAATTAATTACTTCATCAGACAGAGATATTATTAACGAAATGCAAAATACTGAATGGGTTGGAAAAAGAATTAACTTTAGTGAAGATCAATTAGTTTGAACTGATACAGCTGCATTTGGTCTTCTTAAATCAGCAAAACCATAGTTCACACCTTCAGATATATGTATGCTTTGAGTGCTGCCAATTGTATTTTCATATTCTGTCTTATGACCCATACTTTTAAGTCTTCTAATAATATCTCTACTTACTGCTCTCTCATGCTCAAGACCTTCATAAGGCCAATCTTTATGAATTCTTGGAAGCATCGTTGCTTCGCCAATATCTAAATTAAAATCTATAACACCAGTAATAACTCTAAGGATAGCAGCTGGTATATCAGATCCACCTGGTGAACCAGTAATTAAGAATAGATCATCATTTTTATCAAATACAATAGTTGGTGCCATTGTGCTCATTGGTTTTTTTCCAGGTTGAAATCTATTTCCAGGGCTCGCACCCCTTCCGATATCATTTTTATCTCCATATCTATATGCAAAATTATTCATTTGACTGTTCATTAATATTCCCGTTCCAGGAATTGTCACTCCAGAGCCAAAAGATAGGCCAAGCGTATATGTATTTGATACCGCATTTCCTTCTTTATCAATTATAGAAAAATGGGTTGTATCCTTGCTTTCCTTCTGCTTTTTAAATGCTTTTACATCTTCCACAGGACTTGCTTTGTTTGAATCTATTGAACCTACAAGCTCTTTGATTCTCTTAGTTGATAACAACTCTGAAATTGGAACATCAAAATAATCAGGATCTCCAACAAAATGAGATCTATTATTATGGCCTCTTCTAAGGGATTCTGCTAAGAAATGATATGTTTTGGTTGAGTCACTTTTATATTTATTAATATCAATATTATTGAGAATACTTAAAGATGTTAAGAGCGTAATACCCCCTCCCGATGGAGGAGCCGCAGTGAAAACTTTATGACCTTTATAATTTATAGCGATTGGCATTCTAAAATAAGATTTATAGTCTTTTAAATCATCATGAGTTATTAGTCCATTATTTTCACTCATTGCGTTGACAATTTTGTTTGCAACCTCTCCTTCGTAAAAACCTTTAATACCATTTTTTGATATTTGCTTAAATGTATTTGCCAAATCAGGTCTTTTCATAATTGAAAATTCTTTTAAGGGTTCTTTATCTTTGAAATATATAGAATATGATTCTTTATCGCTTTTAAGTTGAGGCGTAACACCAATGACATAACTTAAATCACTTGAAACTACTATTCCCTCCTCAGCTTGAGCTATTACAGGCTTCATAATTTCTTCTAGATCTAATCTTCCAAAATTCTTATGAGCCTCTAGCAGTCCATATACAGTTCCAGGAACTGCTGATGCTAAATATGTATAATCCACCCTCTCCCATCTTTCAGAATTTCTTTCAGGTATTTTTTTTACTCCAAGCAGCTTTTCAATTGATGCGTTTCTGGGTGATTTACTTCTATAATCAATATAAAAAATTTCATCTTTTTCCTTTATGTAAATTAACATGAAGCCACCGCCGCCCAAGTTGCCTGCTCTTGGTAGTGTCGTAGCAAGAGAAAAACCTACAGCAACCGCGGCATCAACTGCATTCCCTCCCATATCTAATATTTCTATACCGATATCAGATGAAAGAGCATTTTGACTTACAACCATTCCGCTTGTACTTGAGGTTGGATGAAATGGATGAGGATAATCTATGTAATCTTGGCCTGAATATAGATAAGGAAAAATTAAAATAAAACTAAGTAATCTCTTCACAATAATTAAAAAATGAGTGGTGCAAAATAGTAAGCAAAAATTGTTACAACCAAGATTCCAACAATATTTAAAGCAAATCCAGCTCTCATCATAGTTGCAATTGTAAATTTATTAGATCCATAAACTATTGCATTTGGTGGAGTTGCTACTGGCAACATAAATGCGCAGCTTGCTGCAAGACATACTGGAACCGTCAGAGACACAGGAAGAACTCCTATAGCAATAGCTAATGCACCAAATACCGGTAAAAAGGTCGTTGTAGTTGTTACATTACTAGTTATTTCTGTGAGGAAAATTATTAAAGTTGCAACTGCTAAAATGAGGAGTATAGGAGGAACAGTGCTTAATATTAAAAGACTATTTCCTATCCAAATACCTAAACCACTTGAACTTATTTGTGCAGCCAATGATAAACCACCGCCAAATAATATTAAAAGTCCCCATGGCAAATCTTTTGATTTTTCCCATTGAAGTAGATCTCCTCTTTTTGAAGCTGATGGAGTCATAAAAATAAGTATTGCAGCAATAATAGCTATACCAGCATCTGTTAAGCCTGAGAGAAAATCAATTCTGTTAAGCAAAGTGCGAAATACCCAGGCAAATACAGCCAACCCAAAAATAACTGAAATTCTTTTTTCATCTTTTGTAAAACTACCCATATTGGTTAACATTGACTTTAATTCATTTCGCGCATCATTAGTTGCAACAAAATTAATTGGAAATACATATTTTGTTAATAGCATCCAAGCACCAAATAACATTATTGTTGCTAAAGGTACGCCTAACATCATCCAATCAAACATTGAGATCTCAACACCGTAAGTGTCTTGCATAAATGCACTAAAGACAATATTAGGAGCTGTACCTATTAATGTTGACATACCTCCAATGGTTGCGGCATATGCTATACCTAGAAGCAACGCTGTATCAAAATTTGATCTATCCTTATCGGTTATGTCAGGTATTGTTTCTGACATGACTCCGCACACAGCCAATCCAATGGGTAAAAGCATTAGCGTTGTTGATGTATTCATCACCCACATACTAATAAGTGCAGCAACGAGCATAAATCCACCTACAAGCCTTCTTCCGCTAGAACCAACCAATATAATCATTTTCAAGGCAATTCTTTTATGCAAGCCTGAGCTTTCTATGCCAAGTGCCAACATAAATCCTCCTAAAAAAAGATATATATTTTTATTAGCATACGGAACTGCTGCCTCTTCAAATGAAGTAACGCCTAATAATGGAAAAAGTGCTAAAGGTAGTAATGCCGTAATTGCAACGGGAACTGTTTCAGTTGCCCACCAAATTGCCATTAGAACAGCAACAGCTGCCACATCCCATCCAATCTCACTTAATCCAGATGGTGCTGGTGAAAACATCATTATAAGAAATATTCCTATCCCTATAGTAAATCCTTTTTTTCTGTAGGCAGCCATATATGAATTATAAAATAAAAAAAAGGGAGTTATGCAACTCCCTTTTTAAGATTAAAGATCTTAGAAATCCATTCTTAGATCAAGGTAGTAGTGTCTTCCTTCATCTCTATGAATATCAGAGTAGAAACCAAAGAATCCATCAGCTAATGGAGCTCTTTCGTCAGCAATATTTCTGATCATAAGTCTTAATCTTGCATCATTTCCATTAAGTGTTAATTTTTTATAAACACTTACGTTTGCAGTTGTCATAGATGGTATTACATATACTTGACCATCATCACTCTTAACACCATTATCAAAAAGCTCACCAACTCTCAATGCTGAAAGTGACGCACCCCAGTCTCCACGTCTATAATTAACTTTTAAAGTATCTTTCTGATCTGTTCCAATATTCTCATTATTTTTGAGATCGCCATAACCTTCAAGAGAAATATATGGAGGTAATGTGCCATCTGCAACAGCAGCTGCTATAGCAGAAAATTGAGCACTAGGCTCTTGTTCGAACTTATCAGTTATTGAAGATTGTAATGTAACACTAAAATCACCAATCGATGTTTCAAAGTCATAGTAAATAGCTATATCAGTTCCCTCAACCGTTCTTAATGCAAGGTTTTGATATGGTTCATAGATTGTGTCTTGTTGCCCTGCTGGACAAATACCAGCATTAAAGAAATCATCATCATAAGATGATGAAGGATCCGCATCTCTTAAAACATATGAGCCATTTAAAGCATATTTATCAAATTGACTGTTAAGAATATTTTTGCCTTGGCAGAAAGCAAGCATTTCAGCAACATTTGAGGCTCCACCAATACCTTGTTGTATTCTTAAAAGAAGATCATAAACACTTGAGTTATTTCTTCCAAAAAGACCAATGGTATTATCTTTTTCAATACTCCACTTATCAACAGTAATTGTAAGTGAATCAATTGGAGTAATAACAACACCAAATGTGGAATTATCAGACTCTTCAGGTTTTAAATCAGGATTACCCAATCTATAGTGAAGAGTATTCGAAATAGTATAGTCATTAGCAAATCCACTACCTGATGAAGGTCTAGTATTATTGTTATTTCTATATATTCTATATTCTTGAACAGCATCAGTTCTTGTTCCAGTTCTTGTAACAAATGGTTGATTTATTTGAAGAATATTTGGAGATCTAAATGCAGTAGAGACAGATGCTCTAACTTTTACTATATCGTTAAAAGTGTAACCTGCTGCAAGTCTGCTAACCATTGTTGATTCTGTATCAGAAAAATCTTCATTTCTTACAGCAATTTGAGCATCTAATTTATCTGTAATCGGAAGAACCATCTCAACAAATGTTGAATTTACTCTTTTAGTTCCACTAACATCAATGGTAGGACTAGATCCCAGTACACCAGATGTAAATGGAAATGATAAAGTAGCAGATGTAACGCCACAACAATCCTGGTTTTTAACAGTTCCATCTAAATAAGGATCTCTGTCGTCAGTATATGATTCTTTTCTTCTTTCCATACCAATCAAAATACCAGCTGAACCTCCTGGCAACTCAAACAACTCATCATTGCTTATCTTGAAGTCGAACATATCAAGACTAGATTTATCTCTTCGATATATTGTTGTAAGAACATCTTCACTATTATTGGTATCCCAGTTTGTATCAAAAATATTCCAAGCATCTGCTGTTGTTGCAACTGCTCCATAAAATTGTTCATAAACTGCTTCATAAGTCATTCTGTTACCTGCAGCATCAACACTTTTTGCATCTGCATTAACAACTGCAGCTTCCCAATCCCATCCATTATTAGTTGTTCCTCTTAAACCAAGAACAAATCTTGTGCTGGTTTTATCAACACTAATTTCTCTATTTAGGTTGTAAGGTCTCCAGCCATCAATACGAATAGAAGAACCTGAAGTAGGAAATCCAATTGATTCAGGAAGTTGTGAGAACCAATAATAATTTGATGGGATATTAAATATTCCACCTTTAAAACTTCCAGCTGAGATGAGCCTAAATGAATCAGATGTATAGTATCCAATTTCATTAAATAACTCTATTCCACTTTCAAACTCATGATTAGTAAAAACAAAAATCTGAGATCTTTCCATCTTGCCTCGATAATCGCCCATGCCTCGCTGGTTTGATCTATTTTGACCAAGTCTATTGTCAAACATACATGTTCCAAATCCTGTAAGGACTGCTCCAGGAAGCGCACATAAGAGTGCCCCACCTCTAGGATCTGTTGCATCAGCAAGGGCCGTTTCACCATCGTTAGATGCATGCCAACTTTGACCAACACCTCTTCCAGGTAAATCAAGTTGGAACCAGCCATAAGTACTTGTATTTCTTAATGCGTTTACATAAAAAGGATCGTCCTCTGAAAGGTATCTTCTGTAATCTTGGCTATACCACCGCTCATCCTCACTTGCTTTAATTCGACCTCGATCTCTATATCTAGCAAATAATGAAATATTTGTTGCTCCACCATTTAGAGAAGTACCGAATTTATAACTTATATCAGTATTTGTTGCATCAAAATGCTCATAACCTGTAACTCTTACAGAAAGACTTGATCCCTCATAGTCAGTTTGAAGTACATTATTCACAACACCAGCAACAGCATCAGCACCATAAATAGCTGAAGCGCCATCCCTTAAAATTTCTAATCTATCTAAACCATTTGTTGGAATTAGATTTGTGTTGACTGTAACTGTTGGGACAAAGTCACCACCAATGAACTCGGTTTGATATCCAGCATTGTTCACCATTCTTCGTCCATTTAGAAGTGTTAATGTATTACCAACACCCATATTTCTTAAGTTGTATGCACCTGAGTCACCCCTACTGGCATTAACACCACCCGAGGCTTGCTCTTGCTCATTAAAAAAGTTAAGACCTTGCTCAACTAAATTTTCAACTAACTCATCACCATCACTTACGCCCAGAGCTTCAATGTCATCTGCAGATAGTACAGTCACAGGAAGCGCATCAGTTATAGAAGCTCCTTTAATCTGAGAACCAACGACTACAACCTCTTCTACATCTGAATTAGAACTATCCTGTGCAATTACTGCTACAGGAATAAGTAATGCTAAAGAAAAAATATATTTTAAGTTTTTCATAGTATCCCCTTTAAAAAAACGCGTTTTCAAAGATTATTATAGGCATTTGCTACTTTATCTGTCTACTATTGTTGATATTATTTAGATATAAAAAATTAATATTTATTCAAGAAAGTTTATCTAAAAGCTTATTTATCCTCTCTATAGCTTTATTTTTTGTAAAAATACTCAAAGTTAGCCCTAATCCAGGCGATTTTGTTGAACCTGTTAATGCAATTCTAATTGGTTGATTTACTTCAGGCACACTAAGTTCATTTTTCAATTGATACTCTTTTAAAACGCTATCAATAACCTCTTGATTCCAAATATCTATTTTGTCTAGCAAATCTCTTATTTCAGTTAGTATGTTTTTATCATTAATAAACTTTTCAATTGCTTTTTCGTCGTATTCTTTAATATCTTTGTAGTAAGGTATCAATGATTTTGCTATTCCTGATAATGTATTATCAGAAGTTCTCATAGCTTCAATTAGTTTGTTAGAATTTTCATGATTCTCAATATCAATATCCAATTGTTGTAAGAATGGTTGTAATTGTTCTTTAAAACTTTCAATGGACAAATTTGCAAGATGTTGTGAATTCAACCAATCTAACTTAGTAATATCAAAAATTGCACCTGCTTTCTGGACATCTTTTATATTAAATTCTTTTATAAGATCATTCATATAAAAAACATCATTTTCACCCTGAGACCATCCTAGTCTGGCTAAAGCATTCAAGATGGCAGAATCAAGATATCCTCTGTCACGATATTCTTCTAGACTTGTAGCAGCATTTCTTTTTGAGAGTCTTTTTTTATCAGTTCCAAGTACCAGAGGTAAATGAGCATACTCTAATTCTGGATAACCTAATGCATTTTGAATATGAATTTGTCTCGGAGTGTTACTTATATGATCTTCTCCTCTTATAACTGTAGTGACTTTTTGCTCGTAATCATCAACAACATTGCATAAATGATATGTTGGAGAGCCATCGCTTCTTAGTAATATAAGATCATCCAATTCATTGTTATTAAATTTAATTTCTCCTCTTATTAAGTCATTTACAATAATTTCACCATCTTCAGGAGTTGCTAACCTTAAAACAGTCTTGTTAGATTTTTCTAACCCAAGATTTCTACTTCTACCGTCATACATTGGTTTTTTTCCAGCTGCAATTTGTGCCTTCCTCATTTCATCAAGTTCTTCTTGAGAGCAATCACACCAATATGCATTGCCAGACTGAAATATTTTTTCAGCAGCTTTCAAATATATCTCATTTCTTTCAGATTGATTGATTGGATCTTCATCAGGCTTAAGCCCAATAGATGTAAGATTATCAAGTATATTTTTTTCATATTCTTTAGTGGATCTTTCAGTATCAGTATCTTCAATCCTTATTAAAAATTTTCCATTATTTTGTTTTGCATATACATAATTAAATAAAGCGGTCCTTACGCCTCCAATGTGGAGAGTGCCGGTTGGGCTTGGAGCAAATCTTGTAACGATAGCTTTCATTTAAAACTTCTCCATATTGTTTTATTAGAATATTTTTTTTCAATTTCACTAATTCTTTTTTCATGCTCTTTGAGATCTGATTTTGAGGCACTTATTGAAGGCAAGTCATCAATTTTGTCAATAATAAGATTTTCGGAGTCTTTATTTTGGTCAGAAAGAGTGTTTCCATTTGATATAAATTCAAATTTACTTTGTCCACCAGTTAGTTGCATATAAACATCTGCCAAAATGTTTGCATCAAGTAAGGCACCATGAAATGTCCTGTCATAACCAGATACGTTATATCTGCTTGCTAAAGCATCCAGTGAATTTCTTTGTCCTGGGAATTTATCTCTTGCAATTATTAATGAGTCTTCTACATCGCATATTTCTTCAATGCAAGGATAATTAGATGAGGCAAGCTGTAATTCATTATTTAAAAATCCAAGATCAAAAGGAGCGTTGTGTATAACGAGAGTTGAACCTTCAATAAAATTTATAAACTCTTCAGCAATTTCATCAAAGAAAGGTTTGTCCTCGAGATCAGAATTAGTAATACCATGGACCTTTGATGCCTCTTCATCAATCAATCTTGAGGGATTTAGATAACTATGAAAATGTTCTTCTGATTTTTTTCTGTCATTTAAAAGGACAGCACCTATTTCAATAACACGGTGGCCTTGCTTTACCTCAAGTCCAGTAGTTTCAGTATCTAAAACAATGTATTTTTTTGCCATCTTTATAAATTATCTATTCCTTTATTTGCAAGCGCGTCTGCTATTTCGTTTTTTTCATGACCAGAATGACCTTTTACCCAATTCCATTTTACGTTGTGTTTGGTTGTTAATTTATCCAATTCAATCCAAAGATCTTTATTTTTAACATCTTTTTTTGAAGCATTTTTCCAGTTATTTTTTTTCCAATTTTCTATCCAGGAAGTAATTCCATCCATTACATATTTTGAATCAGTTGTAATATTCACATCGCAAGATTCTTTTAAAACACTTAAACCATGAATAGCAGCCTTTAACTCCATTTTATTATTAGTTGTATTTTTTTCACCACCGAAATATTCTTTTGAAATATTTTCATATTCAATAAGCACTCCCCATCCTCCATCACCAGGATTTCCTCTGCATGCACCATCTGTATAAATGTTTACCGTTTTCATAAATTTAAACTAGAATTTACATATGTTAAGTGTAGAGCCTATAAAAGCATATACAGATAATTATATTTGGTTAGTATCAACTAATGAAGGGTCAATAGTTGTTGATCCAGGTGAATCAAAAGAAATTCTTAATCTTATAAATAATAATAAGATTGATTTGAAAGGAGTTTTAATAACTCATCATCATTATGATCATACTAATGGACTTCTTGATCTAACTAATAAGATGAATCTTGAAGTATATGGACCTAAAAAAATTGAAGGAATAAACAATATAGTTAAAGAATCTGATAAGTTTTCGCTTATAGGTATTGATTTTGAGGTTATTGAGATTCCTGGCCATACTTTGGATCATCTTGCTTTTTACTCTTCTAATGATGAAGACCCAATACTTTTTTGTGGAGATACTTTGTTTGCTGGTGGTTGTGGTCGTGTTTTTGAAGGTACATTCGAACAGATGTTTAAATCTTTGAAGAAAATTTCAAATTATCCAAAAGAAACAAAAATTTTTTGTGGTCATGAATATACTCTTTCTAATTTAAAATTTGCGCTGGAAGTTGATGAAGATAATAAACAGCTTGAAGATGAATATATCAATGTTAAAAAATTAATTTCCTCTGATATGCCTTCTTTGCCAACAAATTTAAATAAAGAACTTAACGTGAATCCATTTTTAAGGTGTAATGAAATTAATATAAAAAATAAAGTTATTGATAAATTCGATATCATAGATGATGAGTTAGAAGTTTTTACTGCATTAAGAAAATGGAAAGACAATTTTTAAAAATATTCTATATATTATTTTTTCTTGTTGGATGTCAGCAAGTTGAAATTAATAAATCAGAATCAACTGCAAAAGAGAAAAATTTAAATTCTTTTGAAGATACTCTTTTTAAAAATGATGCAGATAAAAGCATCTGGACTTATATCCAAAATAATAACAACTTAAACGATAATTTAGTAATTAACGACCAGATCTTGTCATATATGAATATGCACTTAAAAGATCTTGATAAATTTGAAGAATACTTGAACGATTCATATTACTTTATATATTTTGTTGTAAATGAACTAGAAAAAAATAATCTGCCTGTAGAATTAGCAATTCTTCCATATATAGAAAGTAACTACGATCCTTTTTCAATCTCATCATCTGGTGCTGTAGGTATTTGGCAATTTATGCCAAGAACAGGAAGGCTTTATGAGCTTAATAAGTCATGGTGGTATGAGGATAGACATGATCCATATAAGTCAACTGAGGCAGCTGTTGGATATTTGAAATATCTGTATGAAAGATTTAATAAAGATATATATCTTACAATTGCTTCATATAATGCTGGCCCTTCTCTAGTTGATAGAAGAATTAATCAAAACAAAAGACGTGGAGAGGATACAGATTTTTGGTCACTCAATCTTCCATCTCAAACAAAAAATTATGTTCCTAAATATATAGCTTTAAGAGAATTAATTCTTAATTCAGAACAATATGGAGTAAAAATGCCAAACATACCATATGATTCAGTTGTACAAAAAGTAAACATCCCAGGTCAAGTAGAAATATTAGCCCTGAGTGAATTTCTAGATATTAAACCTGAGCTTTTATATAAATTAAATGCTGGATACACTAAATGGGCTTCCGCTCCAAAAGATGAAAGTGTTTTTTATATTCCTAAAGATAAGTACATCTTATTTACCAGTGAAACAAATCCGTTTAATAAAACAAATGATATCAATTGGATTTCTCATGTAGTTAAAAGAGGAGATAACCTTTGGGACTTATCAGTAAAATACGACACCGAAGTTAAAATTATCAAAGAGATAAATTATTTAGATAGTAACCTTTTATCAATAAATGATACCTTGTTGATTCCTTTGGGAAAAAGTAAGTCAAACAGTTTCATACCATATGAAATGTATATTGTTTCTGAGGGTGATACTTTATGGGGAATAGCAAAAAAATATAATTTAGATGTTCGTGATCTTGCTAGAATGAATTCACTTAATGTGAATGAATATCTTCAACTCGGTCAACAACTTTCAATTGGAAATAAAAATATTCATAGAAATATAGAATCAAAAAAGAGAACAATTCTTTACTCGGTTAAACAAGGTGACAATCTATACAAAATATCTGAGTTATTTGATGTCACTATAAAAAGTATTGAGGAGATTAATAATTTTAATGAATCAACTTTGATGCCAGGTCAAATTATTAAGATAGCTATTAGAGCTTTTTAATTATCAGATGTTTTTGGATCAAGAGCATCTCTAAGACCATCGCCAAAGAAATTTAATGCAAATAAAGTGATGGTAAATGTTATACCTGGATAAATAAGAAGCCAACTGAACTCTTCCATCGACTCAACTCCATCCTTGATTAAGGTTCCCCAACTACTCATAGGCGGTTGTATACCTAATCCAAGAAAACTCAAAAAACCTTCCAATAACATAACTTGAGGGATAGTTAATGTTGCGTAAACCGCTATTGGTCCGAGTATATTTGGAAGCAAATGTCTTCTAAACATTGATATATTAGACACACCCATAGCTTTTGCGGCCATTACAAATTCTTGATTTTTTAATCCTATAACTTGACCTCTAACAATCCTTGCCATTGTAAGCCACTCTACGGCTCCAATCGCACCAAATAATAGCCATAAATTTCTCCCAAAAATTACCATTAATAGAATTATAAAAATTATAAATGGGAGTCCATATAAAATATCCACGATCCTCATCATTATTGAATCAACTCTTCCACCAATATATCCTGCAACAATTCCCCATGAGACTCCTATAATTAAAGCAACTCCTGTAGCAACAAAACCAACCAACAATGAAATTCTTGCTCCATAAAGTATCCTGCTTAACAGATCTCTGCCTAAAACATCGGTTCCCAATAAATGATCTCCTGAAGGCGGACTAGCACCCAAACTTAGGTTTTGATATGAATAAGAATAAGGAGCAATCCATGGTGCAAGAGCAGCACAAATTATTAATAAAATTAATATAAATCCACCAAACATTGCTGCTTTATTTCTAGAAAGCCTGTATAAAGCATCAGACCATAAAGAATTATTCATGATACATCTCTAGATCTAGGATTTAACCAAAGTGCTGCTAAGTCAGACATTAAATTAAAAAATACAATCATTACAGAGAAAAAAATTGTAGTCCCTAAAATCATTGTGTAATCTCTGTTAAAAGCAGCCTCAACATAAAATCTTCCAAGTCCTGGTATCTGAAAGATAGTTTCAACTACAAATGATCCTGCTAAGAGTCCAGCAATTGCTGGGCCAAGAAAAGAAACAACAGGAATCAATCCGCCCTGCATTGCGTGCTTAATAACAACCATTCTTTCAGTTAGACCTTTTGCTCTTGCTGTTCTAATGAAATCTTGGTTAAGAACTTCTAGCATACCGCCTCTGCTTAATCGGGCAATATATGCAGCATAAGCAAATCCCAAGGTTAACGATGGCAAAATTTTATCGCCAGGTAATTGTCCCCAGCCAGAAACTGGAAGTATCTCAAGGTTTATTCCAAATATAAGAACTAATAAAGGACCCATAAGAAAAGTTGGGACACATATCCCGATCATTGCTACTGCCATTGGAATAAAATCAAGAAAAGTATTTCTTTTTAGCGCAGCTAAAACCCCAGAAAATATACCCATAAGAAGAGCAATTAAAATTGCATAAAACGCCAGCTCAAATGTAACAGGTAATCCAGTTGCTATCATTTCAGTAACTGAACGTCCTGGAAACCTAAAAGATGGTCCTAAATCACCTCTTAGTAAACCGGACATGTAATCAATATACTGCTCCCAATTAGATGCATCCAAATTATATGCTTCATTTAAATTTTTAAGTACTTGAGGCGAGACAGCCTTATCTGCATCAAATGGGCCACCAGGAGCAATTTTTATTAAGAAAAAGGTAATACTAGCAACTGCTAACAAAACAGGAATTGCAACTAAAATTCTTCTAAAGAAAATCGCTATCATGCGAGATTAATCTCTTTCTAAATAAATAAATTTAGGATGGTGGTGATCAAGAATATGTGGATTAAATCCCTTAACATCTGGAGATAATTGATAAACCCTCACATACGTATATAGAGGAATTATTGGCATATTATCAATTAATATTTTCTCTGCCTCATTAAGCAACTCATATCTTTTCTCTTGATCATTGATTGTATTTGCCTCCTCAACCAATGCATCAAATTCCATATTTTCCCAACCAGTTTTATTATTTCCTCTATTTGGCCTCATCAAATCTAGGAAAGTATTTGGATCTTCATAATCTCCAATCCAGCCAGCTCTTGATATTTGGAAATCTCCTACCATTTCCCTACTTAAATAAACTTTCCAATCTTGATTGACAAGCTCAACTTCAATACCAAGTTCATTTTGCCACATTTGCTGAATTGCTAGGGCAACCTTTCGATGACCCTCATTGGTGTTAAAAAGAATCTCTAATTTAGGAAATGGATTATCTGAAGAGTATCCAGCCTCAGCTAATAATTGTTTTGCTAAAACAGGATCATATGGTATTTCGGTTGAAGGTTGGTAGCCATTTGAACCTGGGGGCGTAAAAGAATATGCAGGAATTTGACCGCATTGCGTTACCTTGTCAACCAAAAGCTGTCTATCAATTGAGTAAGCAAGAGCTTTTCTTACTCTTACATCATTTAATGTCTCGTTTTCAGTATTAATTCTATAAAAATATGTTCCCATGTATGGGTCAATCTTTAAATTTGGATTTTTTTCCTCTATATAGATTGGGCATTTTTGAGTTGGCATGCTTGAAGTTAAATGTAATTGTCCAGCTCTAAACATTCTGTCTTCTGTCATTACATTTGAAACCGGATAATAATGAATTTCATTAAGACGTACCATTGATGCATCATAATAATGAGGATTCTTTTCTACAACAATCTTATTATTGAGCTCCCATGTTTTAAGTTGAAAAGGTCCATTGCAAACAAAGTTTCCTGGTCTTGTCCATTCTCCATTTCTATCGTCGATGTCGCCGTGCTTTAAAACAGTTTCTTTATGCACAGGCCAGGTACTGTAATGACTTAAAAGACCAATGAAGAATGGTGTTGGATTTTTTAGATTTACCTTTAGTGTATGAGTGTCAATTGCCTTTACACCAACTTCATCAAAATTATCTATTTGTCCATTATGATATTCATAAGCACCTACTAAATAATAAAGCATATCAGGATATTGCGAACCAAGACTAGCAGTAAGAATTCTTTTCCATGACCAGACAAAATCATCAGCGGTAACAGGATCACCATTCGACCATTTTGCATTTTTGTTTAATTTAAAAATATATTCCTTTCCATCATCGCTAATACTCCATGACTCTGCAGTTCCAGGAATATATCCGTCAGAACCTTTAGGATTAGGATTTGGGATAGTTAGGCCTTCACATAAGCTAATAAGAATATGATGTTCTGGAACACCTGTGACAATATGCGGATCTATTCCTTGAGGCTCAGAACCATTTCCATGATGATATATTTGTTGTTCTAGACCTGAATCAACTGGAGAGATATTTTCTGAACATCCAATTAAAAATATTAAGGTTATAGAAAGTATGTTTATTTTTTTAGTCATATAAAATCCTTACAAAGCTAAATTGCTCAAATTTACTCTTGCTTTATCAAAAACATCTTCATTAATTATTTGCGACATTTTTGTCATTAAAACATTCTCACTAAAAGAAGTATATTCATTTAATATATCTTCTATTTCTGAATCATCTGGAGGATTGAATTTATTAATATCAATTATATATTTATCTCCGTTGCTTGCAGTGACTGCAATCTCAGAACCACTTTTATTATTAAATACCTCTGTTAAAACTTCTCTTGGCATTAGTGAAGAATATCTTTTAACACCAACGAAAGTTTCCTCCGTAACATAAGTATATGTATCAATAAATTTTTGTTTATCGTCTAAATTTTCAATAAGATTTAATTCATCACTCAATAGACTAATTTTTTCTATTGCTTTGAGATTAGAGAGCTTTTTGTTCACTTCAACTTCCACAGAATCATAATTCTGAAGTTCAGGTTCTTTAATCATATTTACTGACATAATTATTACTCTATCAGACAACTCAATTGCATAAGGTTTATCAATATTAGCTTCTGAGGAAAATAGATAATCTTTAATTTCAGGATCTGTTAAGTCAAAATCATAAGTAAGAGTTGAATAAAGATTTGTAAAATTGATCTTTTTATTTAGAACTTCAGAAATATCTTTAAGCGAACTATTTTCTATAATTAAATTTTCAGTTTCATCTAAATCGTCTTGCATTAATGCAAAAGATTCAGTTTCAATTAGCTCATTTATGAGGTTTTCTTTAACCTCATCTTCTGTCATTGGCTCTTGAAATGTTTTTTCAGTGACTTTTAGGATATGAAAAGTTTCATCGAGTTCTACTATGCCACTAATTTCATTTAACTCTAGATTTGATAATGCTTCATCAAATTGGGGAGGAAAAATATCTTTTTCAAAATACTCTAAATCGCCACCAATATCTTTGGTTACAATATCCTCACTGTAATCTTTTGCAACGCTAGAAAACTCATTGCCTTCATTTAGAAGATCTTGCACATTTTCAATTGAAGCCAAAGCTTCATCTCTTGAATCATAGTTAATTTTTTCAATCATGATATGAGAAATTCTTATTTGTGCGCTATTTTCAAAATTTGTTAAGTATTGATCATATGAGTTTGTGAGGTAATCATTAGGAACTTGAACCGAATCTGCATAATCAGATTGTAACAATGTAATATATTCAAAACTTCTTTGTTCATCAGAATAGAAAAGTATTTCGTTTTCATTATAGTAATCTAATAGTTCTGATGAGGTATTGGTGATTGCATCTTCAAGGCCAGCGAAATCGATTTTAATAAAATCTAAATCTGATGATTTCTCAAATAGCTCTGCTAAAGTTTGCAGCTCTTTTTGTGTCACAAAGCTGACAGCACTAAGAGATCCTCTATACAAATCTGATGCCGTAAAATCTGTCATGACATCTATATAACCTTCTTTTGTAAAACCATTTGAATTTACTTGAGCCTCATACACTCCTTCATTAAAAACTCCATCTATTTGAAAAATGGGGCTTTGAACAATTTCTTTTTTAGTTTCGTTTCTTGTTGATTCATTAATAAATCCTAATGATCTCGCTTCTGCTAATAAAACTTTCTGTAGTATTAGTTCTTGTTTGATGCTTTGATTTTTAAAATCCTCATCTAGTAAATTAAAATCAAAATCTTCACCATATATACTTTGAAACCTTTGAACTGCGGAACTAGACGCCAAAGCAACATCTGTTTCAGTAACATCTTCACCGTTGATACTTCCAAAAGATCCTGTAAATCCTGTTCCAAGAGAACCTGTTCCTAAAAAAACAAAGGGAAGACCAAGTAACAGTATTATAAGTATGCCTGTGGGGCCTGATAAAAAATTTCTTAGTGAGTCCATCATAGTGCCGATATTATAGAATAAAAAAAGGGTGCGTAAGCACCCTTTTTAAAGTAAAAAATTTATTAGCTATTTTTTACCATATCTTTTAAACCTTTACCTGCTTTAAAGCCTGGGACTTTAGATGCTGGAATGTGCATTGCAGCACCAGTTTGTGGATTTCTTCCTTCTCTAGCAGCTCTATGTCTTACCGAAAATGTTCCAAAACCTACAAGTGCCACTGAATCCCCTCTGCCTAAAGCACCTGATATTCCATCTAAAACAGCATCAACAGCTCGACCTGCTTCAGCTTTTGACATATCCGCACTTCCTGCAACTGCATCAACTAAATCTGATTTATTCATATTTATGTACTCCTCTGTGATAAT
>CACCOR010000010.1:0-23907 GCA_902547695.1 uncultured SAR86 cluster bacterium
TTATTAATGACTTGAGAAGCTACTTATTATGGCCAATATTTAAATTTACGATATGGTTGCAAGGGCCTGCTACTTGGGAAGAATTTATTGGTGGCGATGGTTTTACAAATTGGATTCGATATTCAACTTATACAGATAATATTGATGTTGGTGGAATTATGCAAATTCTTGGATCAGTAACTTATGAAGAAAGTCTTGCTTATGAAGCTCCTTATCCAAATGCTTCATATAAAGCAGGAGCACAAATTTTTCCATATCTAATTCCAAGCGAATTAAGAAAAAATGAAATGGCATATAGAGAGGTGCTAGAAAAATGGAATAAACCTTTTTTAATAGCAAATTCAGATAATGATCCTGTAACTGGCAATAATCCTGAAATAGTAGAGTTGCTAAAGAGAATACCTACCGCACAAGAAATTGTAATAAGAGGTCCTGGACATTTTGTACAAGAAGAAGCAGGACCTGAATATGCTCAATTAATAATAGATTTTATTAATGGAAATCCCAAAGGATTTACCGTTGAAAAGAAAGTTCTAGATAAGAATTCTATTTTATAAATTTATATATACAATTACTTAATGAATAGAGTTACTGCTCACATGGGATCTAAGTATCCAATTATTCAAGCTCCAATGGGTTGGATCGCAAGAAGTCAACTTGCCTCAGCAGTATGTGAAGCAGGCGGAATGGGGATAATAGAAACTTCATCTGGTGAAATTGATAACTGTAAAAAAGAAATTCAAATGATGTCAAAACTAACTGATAAACCATTTGGAGTTAACTTACCTTTATTGTTCCTCAAAGATGACTCAATGGTTAATTTTTGTGTTGAGTCAGGTGTTAGATTTGTTACAACTTCTGCTGGAGACCCTACAAAATATGTTGGTACATTAAAAGATGCAGGAATAACTGTATATCATGCTGTTCCAAGTCTTGATGGAGCAATTAAAGCAGCAAATGCTGGCGTTGATGGTCTGGTCGTTGAAGGTACAGAAGGTGGAGGATTTAAAAGTCCAATTGAGGTTGGTCTTTTAGTTCTCATTCAATCAATAAAACAAAATTTAGACTTACCTATTATTGCTGCTGGAGGAATTGCTGATGGTGCTGGAATGGCAGCTGTATTTGCTGCAGGTGCAGAGGGAATACAAATGGGAACTAGATTTGTTTCAAGTTTAGAGAGTCCTGTTCATGATAATTTTAAAAATAAAATTATTAACTCCGGAATTGATGGCACATATATTTTAAATAAAAAATCAAAACCAGTGATTAGGGCTCTTAAAACAGACTTAACTAAAGATATTCATGAGAAAGGTGAAATGGATATGACTGCTTTGATGAATATTAAAGATTTATATTTTGGAGGAGATATGGAGGCAGCTCCAGCACTTTCTGGTCAATCATCTGGATTAATAGATGAAATAAAACCTGTAAAACAAATAATCGATGAAATTGTAAAAGAATTTAATTCAATCTGTGATTCAATGAGCGAATTAAAAATTTAGTTAATTTAATTAATCTGGAATATCAGATTCATCTATTTTTTCTCTTAGTAAAAGTTTTTTGAGACTTATTTTATCCTTAAGAGTCATTATATATGCCGATATTGCAAGTATTAGAATTCCAGTAGCTTCATAAATAATATTAATAGCATTTAGATCTTTACTCTCTTGTATTATCATTCTTGTAAGTGCAGTCATAGCAATAATTAATGGCAATGTAACTGGTATTCTATTGTTGGCATAAAATGAAGCCACCATTCCAAGTACTTCAGCATAAATAAATAATAGAAATAAATCACTCAGATTTACCTCTCCAACAGAAATTATTCGAATGATTTCTGAAGCAGCTGCAAATAGTGTGGCTAGTGCGATTGTTAATAATATAGCTCTCTCTGAGAACCATATAAATTTTTGGACAAGATTAGATTCATTCATGTTCTTTAATTTTACATAATATTAAAGTTATCTCAAATTTAGTTTTTTGGTGGCAACAAAAGAAGTTGGGATGTTTTTTCCATATATTCCTTATAGTCTGATCTATTCTCTAAACTTCTATTATCCATCATAGGACATGATGCAAAGACAAAAAGAGCTAACATTGAAAGAGGACATAATATAATCCACAATGGAGCTAAACCAGAACTAATACCCATAAAATAAATCCCAAACCAAAAACCAATTTCACCAAGATAATTAGGGTGTCTAGAATATTTCCACAATTTGTACTTCATTGTTTTGCCTTTATTCATTGGATCTTTCCTAAAATCCCTCATTTGCTCATCTGCAACAGTTTCAAGCACAACTGACATAAAAGTAAATAATGATGCTAAATATAAAAAGGGTGTAACAGTTGCATTATTAGAAAATATAAATATTAGAGGATAGAGACAAAAATTAACGATTAAGGTTGGAAATAAATGTATTCCAAAGAAATTCCTAAATTCAGCATTTAGTCTATTAGTATTCTTTAAATCAATATATCTAAAATCTTCATGTTCAAAACCTCTCCAGCTAATAATCCAGTTTCTAGTAAGCCTTGCAGCCCAAAAAATAATTGGAAAAAGGACTAGTAAATCTAGTGTTATAGAATTATCTGATTTATCAGCTAAATAAATTACTATTGGCACTGGTGCTACCGACCAAAAAGGATCGTATAAACTTGAATTATTGAGAATTACACTTCCAATATAAATAAACAATGTTGCATAAAGATGCCATATCAAAATTTTAAGCCAAATACTCTCGATTGTTTCTGGTGTAAGAATGAAAGCTACATAAAAAGATATTATGTATATCACTACACATAAAATCTGACTTAATAATTTATTTTTAATCATAGAAAATGGGGCCATTTCAGACCCCTAATTTATATTATTTCTTAGACCAAGTTATCGCTAACTGAAATGCAAGAATAAATAATACAAATGCTGTTTGGAGTGGTGAACCTACCACTAATGGAAAATCAAGATAAGCAGCCATTCTCTCAGCAGAAGGTGCTCCAACTTCATTAAGTTGACTCACAGCAGATTCTAAAATAGATCCACCTATCTGATT
The DNA here is from genome assembly GCA_902547695.1 of uncultured SAR86 cluster bacterium. GTDB lineage: Bacteria > Pseudomonadota > Gammaproteobacteria > Magnimaribacterales > D2472 > SAR86A. The sequence goes on from CACCOR010000010.1 coordinate 3,054, forward strand.
TACACCAAACATAAAGGCAGCAACAAAAACACAAAATACCGATGTAAACACCTTACCAAGCATATTTGCATCAGGACTGTTATAAATGTTGTTCGCCATTCTAAAACCTAACCAAGTAAATAAGACCATTCCAACAAAATACATTGAATTTTGTATAAATCCTACTTGCATTAGATTTAGTATTTGATATTCAGCCATCATATTTCTCCCTAATTAATTGAATTCTTATAATAATATAAAATTTTAAGTTTCGTTATATTGTTTAAAAAAAAATATATATAAATTAGAAGTATATTTCTGGTAGCATTTGAAAAAAAATTTTATGATATTTGAAAGAGGAGAATATAAATTATGTTTATAAAAAATTTTATTGCACTTTCAATGCTATTGTCATTTAACCTTATTGGTGATGAATCATCGGAACAGTCCTTTCCTGGAATAGTTTCTACTGAAGTTTTCAACATGGGTAATGGAATGGAAATGCATATTGAAAGAAGAAAAACATGTGATCAAGGAACTGTACCAAAACATTTTCATCCTGCTGCAGGCACATTAGTCTATGTTTTAGAGGGACTTTCTCAATCTAAATCATCAGGTGAATGGAAAACATATGGAGACAATGAATACTGGTTTGAAAGATCTGATTGGGTTCATGGCGGAGAGTCAGATGCACCTGAATTAGAAGATTCATGTTCAGATTTACTTGTGATAAGAGTTTCTGAATCAGGCAAAGAGCATACAATTTTTATTGATTAAAAATCATCATTATAAAACTAGTCTCATGGCTAGTTTTATATTTATAGGAATATAAATTAAAATAGATTTAATTAATATATCTATTTATTTATGTCTTCAAAAAAACCAAATATAACAGAGGTTGTTCTAAGAGATGGTCAGCAATCATTGATTGCGACAAGAATGAAAACTGAAGACATGTTACCCGTCCTATCAAAGCTTGATAAAGTAGGGTACTCATCCTTAGAGGTCTGGGGTGGCGCCACATATGATTGCTGTTTAAGGTTTTTGAATGAAAACCCATGGGATAGATTAAAAATCTTTAAAAAGAATTTTAAAAAAACCAAACTTCAAATGTTACTTAGAGGTAAAAATTTAGTTGGTTACAAAGAATATGATGATTCTGTTATTGAATTATTTATTAAAAATGCAGCAAAAGAGGGCATAAATATTTTTAGAATTTTTGATGCCCTAAACGATATTGACAACATTAAATCATCCATAGAGTTTGTGAATAATGAAAAAGAAAACTCACAAGGCACAATTTGTTATACAACAAGCCCAGTTCATAATGAAAAATACTGGATAAAATTAGGAAAAGATATTGAAGATATAGGAGCAAAATCATTAGCTATAAAAGATATGGCAGGACTTTTAAGACCTAATGTTGGTTATGAGTTAATTAAAAAACTTAAAAAAAATCTTAAAATTCCAATTCATTTACATACACATTCAACTACTGGTTTAGCAGATGCAACAAATTTAAAAGCATACGAGGCAGGAGTTGATAATATTGATACCTCAATATCATCATTCAGTAATTTATATGCGCATACAGCAACTGAAAGCTTTATATCAATGATATATAAAGATGATGAAAATCCATTTGATATGAATCTTTTAACAAACATAGCTGAACATTTTCAATCTGTAAGACCAAAATATGTTCAATACGAAGGTTCTATGAGGGGAGTAGATATTAATATGCTTTTATATCAAGTACCTGGAGGTATGTTAAGTATTTTAGAAAAACAATTAGTTGATCTTAATAAACAACATAGATTAAAAGATCTAATTGATGAAATTCCAAGAATTAGAGAAGACGTTGGTTTTGTACCTCTTGTTACACCATCTTCACAAATTGTTGGCGCACAGGCATTAATGAATGTTTTGGACGGAGAAAGATATAAGACATTGAATAAAGAATTTGTTGATTTAGTTAATGGCAAGTACGGAAAAATTCCTGGAAAAATAAACTCAAAACTTCTTAAAAAAATTGATAAAAGTATTCCAGATAATGAATCAGAAAATATGACAATAAGTGAGTATAGAAAAGATTTTTCTAATTTTTGTAAATCAAATAATATTAAAGATTTTTCAACAAAAGATACCGATTTATTGAATTACATACTATTTAATAAAGAATCTAAAGATTTTTATTTATCATCTAATAAAAATACATACAATGACATTGTAGGTCTTCAAGAAGGCTTTGGTTTGTATATAGAATAAACAATTTATTATTTTCAATAAAAAACATATGAATATTTGGAATGAAATTCAAAATGAAGTGAAATTAAGAATTAAGGCTGAACCTTCACTTGAACCATATTTAAATCAATTATTATTATCTCAAGATAACTTAATTAATTCAGTTGCAGCTGTTTTAGCATCTAAACTAAATAGTGATGCTTTATCGTCAGATAAAATAAAAGAATTTATTTTAGATGTTTATCACAAGTGCGATCACATTGAAGAAGACTTAATAAATGATATTGTCTTTTTTAAAGACCACGATCCGGCATGTAAATACTTTTCAACACCAATTTTGTTCTACAAAGGTTTTCAAGGTCTTGCCACTTATAGAGCTGCACACTGTTTATGGAATAACGACAGACATACAATGGCGTTATTTTTTCAAAATAGAGCATCAGAGGTTTTTGGTGTAGATATTCATCCTGCAGCTGAAATTAAGGGAGGTGTAATGATTGATCATGCTACTGGAGTTGTTATAGGAGAAACTTCTAAAATTGATGAAAATGTATCCATATATCAGGGAGTTACACTTGGTGGAAAAGGTTTTGAAATAGGTGATAGGCATCCAAAAATAAAATCTGGTGTTTCAATTTTTGCATCTAGTACTGTATTAGGAAATATCACTATTGGTAAAAATGCAAAAGTTGCTGCAGGTAGTCTTGTTCTAAAGGATGTTGAAGCTGAAACAACTGTTGCTGGAATTCCTGCTAAAAAGCTTTAACTCACTAAACAGAATTAAGTAGCTTTTTCTCCTCCTCATTCATTTCTGGTTCAATTGAGTCAAATAAAATACTAGACATATATCTTTCAGCTGTATCAGGAAGCATGCATAAAATATTTGAACCTTCCTTAGCTTTTTTGGCAACTTCAATAGCAATTGCGAATGTTGATCCACCTGAAACTCCTGTAATAATGCCTTCTTTTTTTGCTAATTCATGTGACCAAAATAGGCCATCATCACCAGATACTGGAATTAATTCGTCATAATATTTTTTATCAATTGATTCTTGTAAAACAAGAGGGATGAAATCAGTAGTCCAACCCTGTATAGGATGAGGGTTCCATGCAGGGTGTGATTCTGATGCTGAACCGTCGTCATTTCTATTTTGTTTTTTATCACTACCAATTAATGGCGCTACATCTGGTTCGGTTAAAATTAATTTAGTATTAGGAAGTTTTTCTCTTAATGTTCTAGATACCCCAGTAAAAGTCCCTCCAGTACCATATCCTGATACCCAATAATCTAATCCAATATCCTTAAAGTCATTATAAATTTCTATTCCTGTTGTTTCTTCGTGAATATTGGCGTTATCTTCATTTTCAAACTGTCTCGCAAAAAACCAGTTGTTTTTATGAACTAATTTTTTTGCAATATCATATGCGCCAGTCCCTCCCTCGGATGCAGGTGTTAAAATTACTCTTGCTCCAAGAAATCTCATTAATTTCCGTCTTTCTATAGATGCGCTATCTGGCATAGTTACCACTAGAGGATAATTCTTGGCCGCGCAAACCATTGCTAGACCAATACCTGTATTACCGCTAGTTGCTTCAACAACCGTTTGACCTTTTTCTATAGATCCATTTTTTTCTGCATTCTCAATAATGCTTATAGCTAAACGATCTTTTACTGAACTAGCAGGGTTAAAGAATTCAGCTTTCACATAAATATTTGTGTTATTTATAGAAATATTTTTAATCTTTATAGACGGAGTATTTCCGATAGTTTCAAGGATATTTGAGTAGATCATATGTTATTAATATATAGATTTAAGACACTTATTAGTAGTATAAAATGATATATTTATTGATATATTTTAAATATAAATTTATTTGATAGGGAGATTTTATGAAATTTTATTTACTACTAGGACTATTTGTAATGTCTGTTTCTTCAATTGCACAAAATACTACTATTGGCGATGTTGATATGGGTGAAGTTAATAATAGTAAGGCATTTGAACAAATTAAAAAAATGTTAGGAAAATGGGAAGGAAAACTATATCAACAATCAGGTGCTGTAGTTGATACATCTTCTGAATTTAAACTTGTTTCAAATGGAAATACAATTGTTGAAAAATTAGTTGAAGACGGAGTTGAGATGATGACAACATATTCAGATAAAGATGGCGAGCTTGTAATAAAACATTATTGTGCTCTTGGTACTGAACCAATGTTTACTGTTGATACACTGAATGAAAATTCAATACAACTCAAATCAGATCCTGCACCTGGTTATCATCCAAAACATCATAATTTTGTTGAATCTATTGGGTGGACTTTTACAGGTAGTGATAGTGTGAAAGTTGATGCTTCATTAAACTTAGATGGAAAATTAGAAAAACAATATTCACTTATAAAAAGAGTAGATTGATAAATAAAATAAAATTATTTTTTATAAGTTTAATTTCAACTTTTAGTTTTTCTAACGAATATGAAATAACTGTTTTAGCGACAAATATTTCAAACTATGGCGGCTTTGGTGAATGGAGCTTTTCAGCTTTGTATGAAAACAATGATGAATCAATATTGTTTGATACTGGGTTTCACGAAGACACAGTTCTTCATAATGCAAAAATATTAAATAAGGACTTATCAAAAGTTGAAAAAGTTGTATTAAGTCATTTTCATAGCGATCATACTGGTGGCTTAATTAAATTAAGACAAACATATAAAAAAATAAACCCAAAATCATTTTCTAAGGTATATGTTGCAAGAGGTTTTTTTGAGCAGCGTTATCTTGAAAATGGTCAGAAAGTAGGACCTGGTAATTTTGATGATTCAAATGAATTCAAAATTGCTGCTGAAAAAGAGGGCATAGATTTTATAATTTTAGACAATCATTTTTTAGTTTCCAGAAATCTTTATGCAACGGGCACAGTAGAAAGAACTGACGAATATTTCAATGGACCAAAAGGTATTTATACAGATGTTGAATTAACTAAGCCTGATATTATAAAGGATGATCAATCTGTTGGGATGTTAACAGATAAAGGCTGGGTAATGATGTCAGGATGCGGACATTCAGGAATTATAAATACTGCTAAAAAACTTCAATCAATTAAAAATGTTCCGGTATATGGAGCAATTGGGGGATTTCATTTATTTAGAGCAGATGACGAAACAATCATTAACACAGCTAACTGGTTTAAGGATAATGGATTAACAAAATTTATGGGCGGTCATTGCACAGGTATTCATGCTGCTAACGAAATTGCTAGCATTATAGGTATTAAACGCGAAGATTTGTCGCATACAGCAGTTGGTAGTATATTGACTAAAGATTTAAATATTATCAGATCTTCAGTTGAGTAATTTATAAATCAATTTCTGAATTAGATCCTAGACCAGCCCCATAAATGACGGCATTAAGCCAAAGTCTATTAGTACCTAGAGCAGAGCCTCTATAATTTGGCTCACCTGAAAATAGTATAACCTGACCTTTTCCAACTTTTTCTCGAGTTAAATAGGCTGAATTTGCAATTCTTTGTGATGCTTCAGGCCAAACTAAACCACTCATTCTTACGTTAATATCTTTCCCAGCTGGAATCGTTGACCAATTTATAGCACGTGCACTTTCTTTTGATGGATCATTAATTAATTCACCAATTCTTACTGCTGCTTGAGCATTATCACTAGTCATAAGAATAGGGTAGTTACCATATAAAACAGGTAATACGTCTATAGCTCCAAATGTTAGCCAATGTTTCTGGTCTGTTCGTCCTGCAACCATTGCACCAGACGGCATAAAAATTGATTGCCATTTATCGCGTTTTTTTAAGTCCTCAGAAATTTTATCTGCACTTTCCCAGGGATAATTTATATTAAGGTTAACTTTGTTATTTAAAGCATCTTCTTTGTTAATATTATCTTCAAGAGAATAAATCTCTCTCTGCAAATCAAAATTGTAATCTTCACTATTATCAAATGTATCTCTTAAGTCTTTTACATTACCAATTCCATTATCACCAATAAGAGATCTAGTAGCATAATTATGAGCAATTAAAGTACCACCTTGTCTAACCCAATCATTTAATGATTTTTTTGAATTATCATCTAGGGCCCATCCACTAGGGACAACTATTGTGTTGTATCTTCTTAAGTCAGCATAACTTAAGATAGACGTATTGAGCTGGCTGTGTCTGATTCCTAAATGATGATCGATTGACCACCAGCTAACACCAACGTCATAAGAATTAAATCCTTCATGACTTAATATAGCAATTTGTGGTTTTTTAAGTAATCTAAAATGTCTTCCGCCCCAATCTGGCAGTTCTTCAGGACCAAAACCTGAATCAAGGGAAACAATTGAAATATTTAATTCTGATGCTACTTCACTAACAATGTCACTTAAATTAGTTATGTTGGGATTATCCATACTAATTATCGCTACGCTTCCTCTTGATAAGTTATACCCTGACAGGCTTGCTTCTTTATCTATTATTCTTACTTGAATATCTTGTTCCAATAATCTAGCTGCAAAAGCTACAGAATTATCATCAATTCCGTCTGTTGCCCACATAACAGCTTCGTTATTAACATCAATTGTTTGTTTTGACGGTTCCCAATCAACTAGATTTGAACTTATATTTTCAGGAACAGTTATAGCTTCTAAACCATAAACCATAGAAAAATTAAATGCTGTTGTATCGTACATTATTGATGAACCATCTCTAAGTACACTTTGTTTTTCTTCAATCAATACTTCTTCATCAATATCAGCATCAAATTCCATTATTGCCGATATAAGAGGGGCCTCAGCTTGTCTATTGGGAATGATCATACTTCCTGGTGGAATAGTAAAATTCTCTTCAACATCACCTGTTTGTTTTAAAATATTTTTTACAAGAATAGGTTTATCATTTTTATAGAGTTGAATATCTTGAAATTTTAGCTTTTCAGCAAGTGTATTAATTCTTGTATTATTTTTAGTTGGTAATATTACAAATGTTCTATTGTCATAGTTGCTATCTCTAGAAACGTTATATCTTCTTCCTTCCCAAAAGTCTTGATACATTGATTTTGAGTTTTTGAGAAGAGTCTTAAGGTTCACCATAGTACTTACATATTGATGATGAACTGATTCCTTATATGATTGAATTGTTCCTTCAGGTCTTCTTACACCATCTTCTGCCATTCTTGATTGTTCATATAAAATTCCTAAAGTGCCCCTGAATTGAACATAAAATGAATAACCAGGATATAAATCTTCATGCCATTCACCTGTATAAAAACGCCAATCTCTTTCATCAAATGCGTTACCTTGATCTTGTGCAAATATATTTCCCCATTTAAGTAAGTCTTTATCAATATTTTTGTTTATAGGTTCTCGTGGCGGTCCTGTCATAAAGGTATCTTGTGGCCCCATTTCATGAGCGTCTACTAATATTTGAGGACTCCACTCATTAATAAGTTTTACTCTTCCTTGAGTCTCAGGTTGAGTTAAATATATCCAATCTCTATTTAAATCAAAGAAATAATGATTTGTTCTTCCATAGGGCCAATCACCTGTATGAAGTAGTGATTGATCGTCATAATTGGGTGCTGTTCCTCTATATTCTTGTAATGATTTAGCAAATCTTGCTCTTCCGTCAGGATTCATCATTGGATCAATAATGATCAGCATTTTATCTAGCATATCAAGAGTTTCAGGATCCTCGCTAGCTATGAAATGATATATTGCTGCCAATGCAGCATCTGCACCAGAGGTTTCATTTCCATGAATTGAATATGCCATCCATGCAATTGCAGGCAAATCATCAATTAAAGCTCTAGCTTTATTACCATTTGTATTTTCTCCATCAGATAGTAGATTTATGTTTTCTTTTATTTCATCTAATTTTGATAAGTTTTCTGGTGATGATATAAATATTGCATAAAGCGGACGACCTTCATGACTTTTTGCATACTCCTTAACAATCATTCGATCAGATTGTTTTGCCCAACCCAGTACTGCATTAGATATTTGATAGGGCGCAGCAACACGTTCTCCAACTTCAAATCCTAAATATACTGATGGTCTATCAATTTCACTAGAATATGTTCCATCTAAAATAACACCATCATATAAATCTTCTGACTTTGAAGTAGGTTCCATTAATGTATTAGCACTAATATTTAATGAAACTAATAATAGAGAAAGTGTTTTAATTTGCATTTTATTACCCCAATAAGATGTATATGTTTATATTGAATAATATAATAAAAGTATAAATTAATGGAGTTAATATGAAAAATTTAGTAATTGTTTCTTTTCCTGCAAAAGAGGGCATGTTAGAAAATCTTAAAGAAACTTTAAAAGCTGCTTTACCAGATACAAGATCATTTGATGGATGTATCTCAGTTGTAACTTATATAGAGGACGCATCTAATACTATTCATTTAATTGAGGATTGGGAATCGCTTGAACATCAAGCAAAATACTTAAACTGGAGAGTAGAGACTGGATTACTAGATATTTTGGAGCCTTTATTAGAAGGTGGCGCATCAGGATTAAAAGCAACAATTTGTGGAGAACCCCATCATGATATTTAAATCACAAACTCACATAATTATTACTCTATATTTTATGAGCTCTATAATTTCTGCAGATAATTTTGACGATCAAAGAGGAATGACGAAGTTACTTGGTATAGAGACATATAAAAGGTGTGCACAACAAATGAGCGACCCTAATGCAAAGGTATATGAATTATCATATGAAAGAACATCTTCTATGCCTTTATCTCCCTTTGCAGGTGAATATAAACCAAAATTTCTGCCAGAAATACCATGGGCAGGATCAAGACAGGTTTTTACAATGGATGTTCTTAATGAAGACGTAAATGATGGAAATCAAGGAACGCAAATGGATGCATTAGGCCACTTCGGTTATACAGACGAGGTTTGGGATGGCAATGGTGAGGCTGATTTATCATCATTAAAATATTTTGGTGATTTTGATGGAAAAGAGGTAAAACCAAAACCAGATTCGCCATTAAACAAACTTGGCATTGAAACAGTACCACCCATTATTACAACTGCTGTTTTCTTGGATGTAAGAAAGCACATATTTGATGGACGAGCCATGAAAGCAGGTGAATACGTAACAGTTAAACATGTTAAAGATACTATTAACAAAACTAAATTAAAAGACAGAGGAATATTGCCAGGTGATGTTGTGCTGATTAACACTGGTTGGAGTGACAATTATCAAGATCCTGATGAACTTGGACTTTACTATACCAAAGCACCTGGTGTTTCTTACAATCTTGTTAAGTACCTTAGTAACAAAAAAGTTGTTGGAGTAGGGTTGGATACATGGGGTGTTGATACATTTGCAGATGAATCTGAATATGGTCCTGAAAGATCCCAAAATCCAAAAGGTATTGCAAATCCAGCACATCATTATTTTTTAACACAATCAGGTGTCCATACTCTTGAGAACTTCAAACTTAAAGAGTTAGCTGAAGATAATGTAGAACTGTCATGCGTAATAATATTACCTTTAATGACGAAGGGTAGTTCAGCATCACCAATTAGGCCAGTTGCTATAGGTGTATCTTCGTAGGATTAAGATATATAGTTTCGCATAATATATATTATGTTAAATAATATATATCAAGAATACCAAATATGCTTACCAAATTGATTGTGTAATACTGTTTTTCTTGATTCTAAGTAATATTTAAGACCTTTTACGACAGAATTTAAGTAACTTTGAAGCACATACTTAACATAAACATTGAATACTATTACATTAATAAAATTATATTTATAAGGTAAATATGGTTTTGCTGTAATTTTTATAATAGATTTGTTTTTAGAATCTTCAACCTGCCAAGTAATGTCTGCAAGTTTTCTATCCTCAAATATTTCAAGCTTATAACCATTTTCATTCCATTCAGTAAATTTTCTCATGTATTGTTTTCCACTATGATATATAACAATATCTTCAGAGTTTTCTTGATCCCATTTGATTACTATATTTTTTTTACAAAAAGGATGAAATTTTTCAAGGTTATTCTCACTTTTAATTAAATCAATAACTGTATAAGGTTGTTTGTTAATTTCTAATTGGCTTTGGATTATCATCTAACAGACTTTCTTGTCCAAAATTTAAGCATATTTTTAGTTGTATCATCTTTTACTATAAAGTGATGATAGATAGCCGCTAATATATGGATAGCTATCAAGGCAATAATTGCATTTGTTGCAAACTCGTGAATGCCTCGAATTAACTCAAACATATATAAATTGTCTACTTCTGATGACAAATTAAATAAGCCAAACACCACAATTGGATCATTTGTAAAATTAGCTGCTGTTATTCCAGACACAATTAATAAGCCCATAAGAAAATAAAGTCCAAAATGACCTAATTTTGCCAAATATGTTTGCCATAAAGGCATTGTCTGCGGTAGATTTGGGGCTCCATAGCGATATCTTAATATTATTCTTAGAACAAACAAGAAAGTAACTATCATTCCAGCTGTTGCATGATCAACTCTTGATTCTAAACGATCCCAAAGTTCCATTTCACCCCCAAATTTTTGAGCAACATTTAAATCAAGCATTATGATAATCGCCATCAACCAATGGATAATTTTTTGTATTCTTAGATAATCAATCATTATTCTCTTGGAGGAAGCCCTTTAATTCTTTGAATAGTTGCATTTGTTCCCGCCCTTCTATGTTTACTTAATTCTTGGTAATCAACATCATTCCACCAATTATTAGCATCTTCTTCAGTTGGAAAGGAAAAAATAATTGCTCTTCCAGGTAATGGTTTTGGTCCTTCAAGCACATCTGGTGAATCATCATATGTAATAAATGATCCATTATGTTTTTTTAAAATTGGAAAAAATCCTTTTTCATAAATCCTGTATTCGTCCGCATCATTTATAGTTAAATTTACTACTACATATACATTAATATTTGCCATTTTTACTCCTTAAAAACTAATATAATTATTATTAAACACCTTTATAAATTATTTATAAAATCTTTTATATGAGCTGTAATTTCATCAGGAGAATCTTCTTGGATGAAATGGTTACCTTTTACAGTTACTTCTTTAAGATTATTCCAGTTTCTTACTTCATCGCGTTGAGATCCAACCAGAAGAAATCCTGGATCAGCATTAATAAATAATTTTGGTATATTTGAATTTTTATGAAATTCTGCATTTTTATTGATTTCAACGTAAGTATCATTAGGCTCTCCATCAAGAGGAATATTTCTAGGAAACGTTAAAGTTGGTCTCCTATCCTCTCCTGGATTTAAAAAAGGTCTCAGATACTCCTCTTTTGTTTTGTCTGACATCGGAGTTATAGGATCCGCAAATAAAATTCTTTCCACAAAAATGTTTTTATCAAGAATTAACTCTTCTCCGACTTCAGATCGAAATAATTTAAATATCTTTGTTCCAGCTTCTGGCCATTGTTCCCATTTAAGCGGAACTGTAATCCCTTCCATGAATGTTATTGAAGAAATTATCTCAGAGTGCAGTCTTGCAAACTTTAATCCTAGACCGCAACCCCAATCATGAATTACAAGGTTGACTTTTTCTCCAAGATTTAATTTGATTAAAAATTCATCCAAAAAATTATAATGACCATTAAATGAGTATTCAGGATTATCAACGCCTCCAAGCTTTTCTGAGTCTCCCATGCCAATTAAATCCGGAACAATTATCCTATGTGATTTAATAAAATTAGGAGCAATATTTCTCCACAAATATGATGATGCTGGATTTCCATGAATAAATACAATTGCATCACCTTTACCCTGATCAATGTAAGCTAATTTTTTATCTTTAACATCTATATATTTTTTCATAGTTATCAAATATTAGAGGTTTAATTATCTACTAAGATTCATGTGTTAATAAAATCATAAATGGCATGTGCGCATGCTATTGGATTTTCAATTACATTAAAATGTGCAGCATCTGGAATTAAACAAAATTTATTAAATGTAGCCCCTTCCTTTAACTGAATTTCTTTATATAAACCTAAATCAGAAAGATATTCTTTTTTAAGAGGTACTGACGATTGATCTAAAGCCGATGGGTAAATATCTTCAATTTCATTTCTAAATAAATTATATTTTCCAAAATATGGCTGATCAGAAATAAGAGATCCATTAGATGCTCTTTTAAATTCATCCTCCCCTTGGAATTGCATTATGGGTATCGAAGTATTTTTTAGTTTTATTCTATTCTGCACCTCAATATCCAGACCTCCTTGAATAAAAGATTGCTGAATTTTTTTGAAATATTTTTTATAAGAAACTTGAGATTTATACTTTAGAATTGTGTATCTATCATAAAGATCATTATCTCTTTTTGATGATTTTGCATTAATTTCAAATGTTTCAGAAAGCAAACGAATTGGTTTATTGAAATTCAAGACTTGAAAGAACAATATTCTAAATTGATGATATATAGACATTAATTTATGTGGAGGGCCAATAGGGATTTTCGGAGCTAAATTTTTCCATTCAGGCTCTATGTAATTCCAAACTTGAGCAGCTCTTGAGTAGGTAATAACCTTTTCTGGGTTATTAATACAAAGATTTTCTAGAATAACAGCTCCCCGATCGTGCCCAATAACATGAGCAGAATCAATTTCCATTTTATTCATTAATAAATTAACTGTTTTTGATTGATTAACATGGCTAAATTTTGGGTCAATTTTATGAGTTGAAAAATCAATTTCTTTTCGAGTTATGAAACTTTCGCCGTTAGAAATAGCAAATTCATCAGAATATTCGATATCAAAATGCTCATCATAATAAGGCATATTAAAAATAATTATCCTAAGGGTTGAATCTATTTTATGAAGCTCATGTGCCAACCATGACATTGATTCAATTGGATCTGTTGGTATACCACCAATCAACAATAAGGTTTTATCTGAAGTTGCATGATGATCACCAATCTCACAAATTGTATGATCTTCATTTTCAATAGAAAGAAAATATTCCTTAAAATTCAGTTTTTTATTTGATGAAGTACCTCTGAAGAATATACGAAGATTTATATATATATCAATAAATACAAATACGATATAAGAAAGGATGCTTAGTAATCTATCTAAGAAATTAGTTATCATTTCTTGGGAATCCTAAATCAACCTTACTGTCAGCCGGATCTGGCCAACGAGTTGATAAGGACTTGGTCTTTGTATAAAACTCAATTGCTGATGGACCAAAACCTTTAGTTTCCGAGAATGCACTGTCCTTCCAACCACCAAAACTATGCGCATAAGTTGGTAAAGGAATTGGTACATTTATACCAACTGAACCAGCCTGAATCTCGTCAGACCATTTCTTTGCGACACCACCATCACGTGTAAATAAAGCAGCTCCATTTCCAAAATTATTTGAATTAGTAATTTTCATAGCTTCATCATAAGTTTTAGCTCTGACAAAAGATAATACAGGTCCAAAAATTTCATTTTCATATACAGCCATACCTGGTTTAACGTTATCAATTAATGTCGGACCCACAAAACATCCCTCCAATGAATTAGATCTAATTCTTCCATCTACAACTAAAGTTGCTCCATCAGGTTCAGCACCTTCAATAAATGAATAAATTCTATCTTTATTTTCAGGTGAGATAACTGGTCCTAATTGTGTTTTATCATCATCAGTAACACCCATGACCAAATTCGGCATCCTTTCTTTAATTTTATCTAAGAGTTCATCTGCTATATCACCAACAGCAACAACAACAGATACAGCCATGCATCTTTGACCAGCAGCACCAAAACTAGCAGAAACTGCAGCATCTGCTGACATATCTAAGTCAGCATCAGGAAGTACAATCATATGATTTTTAGCACCACCCAGAGCTTGAACTTTTGTATTATGTTCAACTCCGAGCATTTTTAAGCTCTTTGCAGCAGCTGTACTACCGATAAATGCTAAGCCATCAACTTTTTCATGACGTACCAAAAATTCAACTGTTTCTTTGTCACCATTAACAACGTTATAACAACCATCTGGAAGGCCAGATTCTTTCCATATATCAGCATATAGCCTAGACACAGAGGGAACTTTTTCGCTGGGTTTCCCAATATAAGTATTTCCAGTCACCAATGCCATAGCGCTGTGCAATAATGGAATCAAGATTGGAAAATTAAAAGGACCCACGCCAACGATAACACCAATAGGAAACCTTAAGTCAGCTATATCAATTCCACCTGCAACATTTTGACTATAGTGAGATGGGTAAAAGTGTTGAACACCAGCAATATGAGTCAATGCTTGAACTGCTCTATCAAGCTCAGCCTCGGCATCTGGTCTAGTTTTTCCAGCCTCACTTATACCTAAATCAATTATTTCTTTAGACCTATTAATGACATTTTGTCTAAATTTTAGAATTAACTCTGATCTATAGATTAATCCAGTTTTTGACCAAGCTTTTGATGCTTCATAGGCAGATTCAACAGCCTTATCAGCAAGCTCATTTGTTGCACATAAGACTTCTCCAATTTCAGTTCCATATGAAGGATTATATATCTTTGACGTTTTATTAGATTCAGACGATGATTTTCCGTTAATAAAGTGATCAACTTTGTACATATAACTCCCCTTTATAATAAGTTGGTCTAAATATCCTAACCAGTTGACTAAAATAAATCAACCCATTAACTATTTACCATGAAAGGATAATATCTTAAATATGTTTGCCTTGAAAATAATTAAGATTTTAAATTTAAAAAGACCCCTCTAAAGGCTTTTTTAAGCTTTAGGCTTAGGAGCTGTCCATATTCCCATCAATAGAGCAATGGCTATGCCAAGCCAAAAAACTGTGCTTACTGGATCAGAGGGTACTAATCCTGCGTCAAGATAGCCTGTAGGCTCCATATTATCTACAAACCTTTGTCCACCTGGACTCAAAGAGTCTAATTGAGATAAACTGTAAGCCCAATTGTTGAAGAATGCTGGAAATCTATTCCAAGCTAATAAATTAAAAATCAAAACACATCCAGAAATTGTTGTTACGAGTATTTTTTGAAATAAATTTGAACCTCTTTCGTGAGCTAAAGCAATAGCTTTAAACACCATCCATAACAAGAATAACATGGCAAACATAAACATTACCCGCCCTATAAATCCAATAGAGAAGTTATTACTAATTTCAAATTCGACCATTATATCTCTCCCAATCTTTAAGTGATTTGAACTTAATATCCTATCCACTTGACTAAAATAAATCAACTCATAAACTATTTATTATGAAAAATTATGATATTGCAATAATTGGTTATGGTCCTGTCGGTGCTGTAACAGCAAATTTATTTGGACAAAAAGGTTTCAATACAATTGTAATAGAACCAAAAAAAGAAATTTGGGATATTCCAAGAGCTGTTCATTTTGATGGACAAACTCAAAGAATATTTCAAACAATGGGCTTTATGGATGAAATTTCAAAAATTATTCATCCAATGGAAGGAATTAATTTTTTAAATAATAAAGGTAAGTCAATTGTAAATATTAATCTTAAGCTTGATGAGCCAATTAATGGTTATGATGAGAGTGTTTTCTTTAATCAACCTATATTTGAAAAATTTTTAAGAAGTGAAGCTAATAAACATAATAATATTGATATAAAACTTGGCTATAAGTTAACAAATATTGATGCTCAAGAATCAATTAATAATTTAACTTTATTAAATATAAACAATGAAGAAAATGAATATATAACAAGTAATTATGTTTTAGCTTGTGATGGTGCTAATAGTTTTGTTAGAAAGGCATTAAATATAGAATCATTTGATTATAAATGTGACCAAGATTGGGTGGTTGTAGATTATCAGGTAGATGATAAATATAAGATTAACACTGATCGATATCAGATATGTGACTATAAGAGACCAACAACAATTGTTCCAATAACAGGACAACACGTAAGATGGGAATTTAAGGTTAATCCTGATGATAATTTAGCGACATTAGAAGAAGAAAAAAATATACGCAAAATGATGAAGCCACATCTTTGGAGGCTAAATCCTGAAATTCCACTGCATAGTGGTAAGTTGTTAAGATCTAGTGCTTATACATTTCATGGCCTATTAGCAAAAAATTTTAAATTTAATAATTGTTTTCTTTTAGGTGATGCTGCCCATCAAATGCCTCCGTTTTTAGGACAAGGTCTGTGCCAAGGTATAAAGGATTCATATAACTTATGTTGGAAATTGTCAGGCGTAATGAACAACATTTTTAATAAAGAAATTCTTAATACATATTCATTAGAAAGAAAAGGAATTGTAGATTTTGTAATAAAAGGCGCAATGAAACAAGGCGATATAATTGGAAGTCAAGATTGGTTAACAGCAACCTTAAGAGATATTTATCTTAATGTTGCTAGTTATATACCAAAACTTCTAAAACCTTTAAAATTTCAAAAGCCATGGAAAATTAAAAATGGAATGATTGATAATGATCTATTCCCTAATGATGTTAATGGTGTAATTATTCCTCACCCTTCCCTTGATATTAAAGTTGATAATAAATTATTTGATCAATATCTTGGCAACAATTTTGGAATTTTATTATTTCAAAATGATACAAATGTATTCAATGAAATTAAAAATTTAGAATCAGCAA
Source organism: uncultured SAR86 cluster bacterium (assembly GCA_902547695.1). Taxonomy (GTDB): domain Bacteria; phylum Pseudomonadota; class Gammaproteobacteria; order Magnimaribacterales; family D2472; genus SAR86A. The sequence goes on from CACCOR010000010.1 coordinate 19,923, forward strand.
AAATTTTTGAGAATAATATTCATCTAATGACAGAAGATAATAAATTTAATCAAGATAAAAAGATTTGTAATTGGGCTAAAGAAAATAATATATCTGCTGCAATAATTCGACCAGATCAACATATATATGGTTGTGTGGATAATGTAGATATTATTAATAATATTGATAAACTTATTACAAAACTCAAAGGAGAGCTTTTTAAGCATTAATATTCATACAAAAATGGCTGATAATAATAGAAGAGGTAGAAAAAATGTTGAAAAACGCCTAATTGATTCTGCTGCATATCTTGTAGGATCAGTTGGCCCTAATCAACTTACTATCAGAGATATTGCTGAGCATGCTGGGGTAAATCACGCTCAGATTCATCATTATTTCGGTGGTAAAAAAGGTCTATTAATTGCTACATACAAACAATTGGCATTTGAACATGTTCAACAATTAGAAAGGAGAGATGTATCACCCACTAACCTTGGAGACGAACCACTATCAACCATAACTGACGATTACTTCAAAGCAATTATAAGAGCTGTACTTGATGATCAAATGGATTTAGTAAGAGTTCAAATAGATTCAAATTTATCTGCTTCAAGAAACACACTTGAACAACTTACAAAATTAAAAAATTTAAATAAACCAAATTCTGAAATTAAATCAGCTGTGGCAATAGCTATGGTTGTTGAATTTGGCTTGGCTTCAATGGAAAAGTATATTGATGAAGTGTTAGAGATGTCTGCAAATGATAAAAAAGTTTTTATGAAATTCTTTTTTGATGCAAGAGAATCTGGATTTAAGAAAATTATTAAGAAATGAAAATATTAATATTAATAATATTGCTCTTAAGTGCAAACATTCACTCCAAGCCAAATGTAATTATCATACTCACTGACGATATGGGCTGGGGTGATGTCTCATACCATGGAGGACATATTCCAACCCCAAACATAGATGCATTAGCTAAAAATGGTCTTGAACTCAACAGATTTTACGCAAGTCCTGTTTGTAGTCCGACAAGAGCATCATTATTAACAGGTCTTCATATATTTAATCATGGCATTATTAGACCCTTGGCAAATCCAACTGCAGAGCAATATGGGCTGCCGGCAGATTTAAAAATAATGCCTCAGTTTTTTAAAGAAGCAGGCTATCAAACAGCCCTTTCAGGTAAATGGCATTTGGGACTTCATTTGAAAGAATATTGGCCTACAAACAGAGGTTTTGATCAAAGTTATGGCCACATGCTTGGAGGGATTGGATACTTTGACCATGTACATTCATCAAGATTAGATTGGCACAGAAACGAGAAGCCTCTATATGAAGATGGTTATTCAACTGAGCTTATAGCAAATGAAGCAATTAGAATTATTGAAAACAAAGATCCAAATCGACCTCTTTTTCTTTATGTTGCTTTTAACGCACCCCATACTCCAATTCAAGCTCCTGAAAAAAATATAGAATTATTTAGTTATATTGAAGATCCACTTGATAGAGCATATGCAGCAAATGTTAATGCTTTAGATACTGAGATTGGAAAAATAATTCATTCAATTGAAGATCAAGGAATATTAGAAGAAACAATAATTGTTTTTTTTAGTGATAATGGTCCAGTATTTGATATAAACCCTATCGTTGCTGTATTAGCACCAGGCTTGACCCATTCCAGAGGAAGTACAGCTGGACTCCGCGGAAGTAAAGCTTCTGCACATGAAGGGGGCATAAGAGTTCCTGCAAGTATAATGTGGAAAGGAGTTTTAGATAACTCAAAAAGCGATCAATATATGTTTGTTCAGGATCTGCTTCCAACCTTGTTATCAGCAGCAGAAATAGAAGTGAGCGATCAAATAGCCTTTGATGGAACTGACAAATGGCAAAGTTTAATCACTGGTGATCTTATAGCACCTAATAATGATTTTGTTGGAGCAAAAATCGTATTTGATGAACGAGCTTTATTTAACGATGAATGGAAGTTGCATTTTCGAAAACCAGTAATGCTTGATGTAGAAGGAACTTATTCATTATTCAATGTAAATGATGATCCATTTGAAACAAAGGATTTGTCTGAGATTGAAGTAGAGGTTTTTAACTCAATGAAAGAAACTATGATGGACATGAAACAAAGAGAAGTAATTCCAATAATTGACCCAGCACACTTTTATAACTATGGAGACACTGAGGGAGGTGCTGTAATTGGGTCACCATGGCTTGAAATGGACTATGATATAAGTGAATACCCCTCCCCAACAAAAAGTTTTTTCATTATGGCTTGGGTTATGATTCTTGCTTTTAAATATTATTTAATTGGATTTATCCTTTTGTTAACTGCTGTAATATTTTTAATTAGAAAGCTTAAATCATCAAAATAATTTTTTTAAATGAAATTAGATAAAATCGATATCAAGACAACCGAAGTATTAGAATGGAAAGGTGTTCATTTATTTCATTTTCAAGGCTCAGCTTGTTCACAAAAATTAAGAATATTTTTAAATTATAAAAATATTGATTGGGTCTCCCACGAAGTTAATCTTATAAAAGGAGATCAATTCTCAGAATGGTACCTTGGAATAAATCCAAGAGGATTGGTACCTACTTTAGTTCATAATGGCGATGTTCATATTGAAAGTAACGATATAATGACATACTTAGATCAAGAGTTTCCAAACACTAAATTATTTCCGACAAATTTAATTAATGATATTAAAAAAGATCTAGATTATGAAGACAGCCTACATTTTGATCTTAGAAGATTAACATTTAGATATCTAGTACCTCATATTCTTGGTAAAAAAGATCCTAAAAAAATTGATTTTAAAGAATCACATGATGGAACAATTCAAGGACAAGGTGATGCTTACAAAGAAAAAGAAATATCTTTTTGGAAAAAACATTATGATCATGGCATTACAGACGATGAAGTAATTGAAAGTGGAAATAAATTTAAAGATATATATTCAAAATTTGATAGTATCTTAAAAAATCAAAACTTTCTTAAAGGAGATGAGTTTACGATTGTTGACTTAGCATGGTATGTTTCTACAAAACGTTTATATGCAGCCGGTATTCCAATAGATAAATATAAAAACGTTAAAAATTGGTTCGATAAATTAGATAAAGACAATAATTTTAATAAAGAAGCTAACCCAATATTTTTACTGAAAATAACCAAGTTTATATTGAAAATTTATAATAAATTGAAAGGTAAATATCTCACAGATCTTGTAGATTTCTAAAGATAATTAAATAATTTTACAAACCTCATCAAACTCAAATCTAGGCAATCTCATAAATATTTTTGAAGGATCACCATAACCTAAACAACAAAGAAAATTAGATTTTATATTAGTGTCTTTAAAGAATATTTCATCAACTAAGTCATTATTAAAGCCTGACATAGGACCACAATCTAAGCCAATAGCTCTAGCAACCATCATCATATAAGCCCCTTGAAGACTAGAGTTCCTAAATGCAGTTGATAAGTTCATATCAGGATTACCCTTATACATTGGAGCAACGTCCATATGTGGGAAAAGCTTGCCCATATGATCAGAAAAATCTAAATCATAACCAATGATAGCTATAACAGGTGCAGACATGCATTTATCTACGTTATTGGGTAAAAGTGCCTCTTTAATTAACTCTTTCTGTTCATCTGATTTAATAAAAATAAATCTAGCAGGACAACAATTTGTACTTGTTGGTCCCATTTTAGTTAGTGAATATAATTGATTTAAGGTATCATCAGATACATCTTTATCCTGCCAACCATTCATACTTCTGGCTTCACCAAACAATAAATTTAATTGATCATCAGATAGACTATCAACTTTATCTTTTAAATCAGTGAATTTCTCTTGAGCAGCAGCAATAGCTTTCTTCTGATCGTCTGTAAATTCAATCATATTGTTATTCTTCTTCCTTAGCAGCGATTTCCATTTCTTTAATTAGGTCAGGAAGCGTTGGTTGCTCAGCTCTAACTTTATCTATTTGG
>CACCOR010000011.1:0-23840 GCA_902547695.1 uncultured SAR86 cluster bacterium
TGCATTGAAAGCGGTTGCATAAGCATCCGAATATGTTGCAGAGTATTCATTTATTACAGTTACCGACAAAATATCATTATCAATAGATGAAAGAGTAAGTGGATTGATGGTATGAGTAATTTTATTTCCATCATTGTCTAATTTAAAATTTCTATATTCTCCTGAAGTTGCAATAGCAAGAAAATCATTGTTTTCATTATTTATAGTTGTGGTTGAACTATCTATATTTGATAAAGGATTTTGTATACCAACATTCCATGGCCTATCATTTTTACTTCCACTTATTATTATTTCCCCTCCTATATCAATAAGATGATTATTAAGGCTGGATAATGATAGATATTCATGTATCTTTTGTACCGCATATCCTTTAGCAATCGATGACAAGTCAAACCAATTCTCAGAGTATCTAATTAGTGATCTATTTGTTTCATCTAATTCATATGTAGACAATTTTTTTTGAAGTGGATTTTTACCAAAATCTGGTGCAAATCCTAAGCTGCTAGAAATTTTGCCCAACATTATGTTGTAATATCCCTCCGAAATAGCTTCTACACTTTTAGCAATTTTTAAAATATCGAATAATTCATCTGAAACAAATTGGAATTCTTTGAAGTTCATATTAATTTTAGAAATTTCAGATTCTGATTTGTAGTTTGAAGCAACATAATCGATATCATTAATAATATTTTTAATAGCTTCTTTATGATTATCTGCAATATATTGAGGCGAGGAAACAGACCAAGTAGTTCCGTATGCGTTGCCTGATATTACATATAAAGAATTAGCATTATGATTATATGCAATGAGTAATAGAATAATTCCAGCAAAAAGAGCTATTACTTTAGAAAAAAAATATCTAGACACTTTATTAAGATTTATTAACCACCAAAGTCGTCTAAAGCAATATTTTCTGGTTCAACACCTAAATTAATTAACATATCAATTACTGCTTTGTTCATCATTGGGGGACCACACATATAATATTCACAATCTTCTGGTGCATCATGGGTTTTAAGATAATTTTCATACAAAACATTATGAATGAAGCCTGTTTCACCGTCCCAGTCATCCTCAGGTAATGGGTCAGATAATGCAACATGCCATTCAAAGTTATCATATTTCTTAGCTAATTCATCAAATTCATTTACATAAAACATTTCTTTAAGACTTCTAGCTCCATACCAAAAGGTTATTTTCCTATTAGTGTTTATCCTAAGTAATTGGTCGAATATATGAGATCTCATTGGCGCCATACCCGCGCCACCGCCTACAAAAACCATTTCTGCATCTGTTTCTTTAGCAAAAAACTCTCCAAATGGTCCAAACACTTTAACTTTATCACCTGGCTTAAGACCAAAAGTCCAAGACGACATTAATCCTGGTGGAACGTCTTGTCCTGGAGGTGGTGATGCAATTCTTATATTAAATTTAATAATACCCTTTTCTTCAGGATAATTAGCCATAGAGTATGCTCTAATAACTGGTTCGTTAGTAGATGATTTATTATCCCAAATTTTAAATCTATCCCAATCTTCATGATATTCTTTTTCAATATCAAAATCTTTATAATCAAGATCATAAGCAGGAGCTTCAAGTTGTACGTAACCACCAGCTCTAAAATCTACATTTTCACCTTCTGGTAATTTAAGAATTAGTTCTTTAATAAATGTCGCAACATTTTCATTAGATATAACTTCGCATTCCCATTCTTTAACGCCAAAAACATCCTCAGGAACTGCAATTTTTAAATCATTCTTTACTGGCACCTGACATGACAATCTCCATCCATCTTTTTGTTGTGTTGAATTAAAATGTGACTCTTCTGCAGCTAGTATAGAACCTCCACCTTCAAATACCTGACATTTACATTGACTACAGGTCCCACCGCCACCACAAGCAGAAGCAAGAAATATATTATTATCAGCTAATGTTTGTAATAGCTTAGCTCCAGCTGGAACAACTATTGGATTGGAAGCATCACCATTAATTTCAATAGAAACATTACCTGTTGATACAAGCTTTGATCTTGCAAATATTATTACAAGAACAAGTAGAAGAATAATTCCACTAAAAGCGGTAACACCTAAAATTAAATCTATACTCATATTAAAGTGAAATACCTCCAAATGACATAAAACCAAAACTCATTAGTCCTACAATAATAAATGTTGTGCCAAGACCTTTTAATCCATCTGGTATATCAGAATATTTAAGTTTTTCTCGAATACCAGCTAAAACTACAATTGCCAAAGCCCATCCAAAACCTGCCCCAAATCCATAAACAATACTTTCTACAAACATTAAATCTTTTTCGACCATAAATAAAGAAGCACCTAAAATTGCACAATTAACTGTGATTAGTGGTAAAAATTGACCAAGAGCGTTGTATAAAGCAGGTACGTATTTATCTAAGAACATTTCTAATATTTGAACACTTGCTGCAATGACACCTATGTAACTAATCAATTCAACAAATTCTAGATTTGTGCCTTCAATACCAATCCAAGTTAATGCGTCTTCTCTTAATATATAGTTATAAATTAAGTTATTTAAAGGCACCGTGATCAAACAAACAACAATTACAGCAATTCCAAGTCCAAAAGCAGCATCAATTTTTTTAGATATAGCTATAAATGTGCACATTCCAAGAAAAAGAGACAATGCAATATTTTCAATAAATACTGTTGTTATAAAAATATTTAAATAATGTTCAAACATTTATTTCTCTTTTTGATAAATCAGGACTGGTTGAGTGTTTAGAGACAAAGAAGTCATCCTCTTCAATCTGATCAGATTTTAGTGATCTTATTAACCAAATAAATAAACCTATAATAATAAATGAGCTTGGGGGTAATAGTAATAAATTATTACCCATATACCAGCCACCATTAGATATGAGAGGAAGAATTTCATAACCAAATAAAGTCCCAGCACCAAATAGCTCCCTTATTGTTGCCACTGCAATCAAAATTAGACTATATCCAAGACCATTTCCAAGACCATCTAAAAAGCTTAATAATGGTTTTTCTTTCATTGCAAAAGCTTCAGCACGACCCATTACAATACAATTCGTTATTATTAATCCAACAAAAACAGATAGCTTTTTACTAGTTTCATAATCGTATGCTTTTAATAATTCATCCACAACAATTACAAGTGATGCAATTATTGTCATTTGAACAATAATTCTAATACTCGAAGGAATATAGTTCCTGATTAATGATATAAATAGATTTGAAAAGGAAATTACACTTATTACAGCTACACACATTACCATTGTAACTGACAGATTATTCGTAACTGCTAATGCAGAACAAATACCAAGAATTTGTAATGTAATAGGATTCTCATCAATAAGAGGCTTAACAATTACATCTTGATACTTTTTAAGATTCATAGTCCAGTTCTCTTAATAATGACGAATATCCTGACTCACCAAACCAATAAGCTACCATGTTTGTAACTCCCCTGCTTGTGATAGTAGCACCAGATAAGCCATCTATTTTGTAGGTTGATTCAGAATCCCCTGCTTCGACCTTTCCTTTAATTACTGCTAAATTAACTTTATTGTCTTTATATATTTTTTTTCCTTTCCATTGAGCTTTCCATTTTGGATTATCAACTTCTGCACCTAAACCAGGCGTTTCTTTATGATCATAAAATTCTATTCCAGAAACAGTATTAAAATCATCTTCAATTGAAATATAACCATATAAAGTTCCCCAAAGTCCGTATCCTCTTATGGGAAGCACTAATTTATCAATAGCACCTATTTCATCTCTCAATATATAAATTTTTCCAACATTTTCTCTATTTTTTATAATAGCAATATCCTCCGATGTTGGAACTTTGGATGATAAATTAGGATCTTTTGTAACAATGATTTGATCATAGTCATCTATACTAAAATTATTGTATTCATCCATCAATAATCCAGTATTAAAATCGATAAACTTAGACTCTAACTCAGAAAATTGTTCAGCAATAGAAATGCTTGGATCATATATATCTGCAACTTGAAGTATTTTTATTCTTTTATCATTGAGTTTATTCTCTTTTTGAAGATCCCTAAGGCTAACTGCTGATGCAGAAACAACTAATGAGCAAATTAAACAAACTGCAAATGCAACTCCAATTGTTTTAACTATTGATTCATTCATTATATAAAGCCTTTCTTCTTTTTATATTAGACATAACAACCATATGGTCAATAACAGGTGCTAATAAATTTGCAAATAAAATTGCTAACATCATTCCTTCTGGAAACGCTGGATTAATAACTCGTATTAATATCACTGTAACTCCAATTACAATTCCATATATCCATCTTCCAGTATTTGTTCCTGATCCTGAAACTGGCTCTGTTGCCATAAACACCAAACCAAAGGCAAAACTTCCAATAACAGCATGCCAATACCAAGGAATAGCAAACATTGGGTTTGAATCAGATCCAACTATATTTAATAGAGATGACATTAATATCATTCCAACAAAAGTTCCTAATACAATTCTATAAGATGCAACTTTGGTAATTAATAAAACTGCTAATCCGATTAATATAGCAATAATGGATGTTTCACCAACTGAACCAGGAATGTTCCCAAGAAATGCATCCATCCATGTATAGGAGTTAGTTATTCCAGCCATGCCACTTTCAGCAGCTACTCCCAAGGCTGTTGCTCCACTATAACCCTCAGGAATTATGTTGTAATCGGAAATGCCTGCAACCCATACCTTGTCACCGGATATCTGTGCAGGATAAGCAAAGTATAAAAATGCTCGGCCAGTAAGCGCAGGATTTAAGAAATTTTTACCAGTACCACCAAATATTTCTTTTCCTATAACAAGTCCAAATGAAATACCCATAGCAGCTTGCCAAAGAGGAATATCAGGTGGACAACTAAGAGCAAAAAGAACTGTAGAAACAAAAGCTCCTTCATTTATTTCATGTTTTCTAACAATTGCAAATAAAGCCTCCCAAGCAATCCCAACTGTAAAAACAACAAAGTATATTGGCAGAAAATAACACGCACCAAACCAAAGCTTGCTTAGAAAACTACTTGAATCATATCCAACTATACTGACAAAATAATGATGCCAATCTCCAGTATTTTGTTGGTTAATTGATTCTAAATATTCAAGAGAGTTCGCACCAAGATTATACATACCAAAAAACATAGCTGGAAATGTTGCTAACCAAACAGTAACCATTACTTTTTGAATATCAACAGCATCTCTTACATGTATTGGATTTTTTGTTTTTTTACCATAGGAGAAAAATAAATTTTCAATAGCATCAAATAACGGGAACCACTTAACATGTTTGCCATCACTTACAAAATTTGGTTTTATATTATCAAGATAATTTCTTAAAATTTTCATGATTCTAAATAAAGTTTGTTGAGGTTATCCATTAATATCGATGAATAATCATATTTACTAGGGCATACATATGAACATAATGCCAAATCTTCTGGCACTAGCTCTAACATACCTAAATCTATAGCCATATCTATATCTGAGACGACTAATGCCTTCAATAGTTGTGTTACTAAAATATCCATTGGAATTACTTCTTCATATGATGAAATTGGAACTATGGCTCTGTTACCCCCGCCAATTGAAGTATTGAAAGTAAATGTTTCCGGTTTTATAAATGAAGATAAGAAAACATTTAATTTTGAATGTAAAGATGAACCTGGCATAAGCCAATTCATAAAAATATTATTAACTTCATCTGCAATAACAGATATTTGAGAATCGTAATATCCAAGATAGTTCATGACTCCTTCAGACTGATGACCATGAAGAACAGAACCAGATATAATCCTTGAATTCGGTTCAATTTTACCTGCAGTTATTTCCTCAATATTTCCTCCGACTCTTACCTTTATTAAAGATGGCTCATAAACTGAAGGACCAGCTAAAGAAATATATTTTGAAGTTCTAATTTCTTTATTTTGCTTAAGGTATCCAATTGAAATAATATCTTGATAATTAATTGTCCAAACTTTTCTATTTAAATTCACTGGATAAATTTTAGAAATATGAGTACTTGATAGTCCTGAGGGATGTGGGCCTTTGAATTGATAGTAATTTATCTTTTCAATAGATGTATCAAAATTGTCATTTTGATAACAGACATTAATATTACATCTAAAGAAATCTGTTAAAACATTAAGTCCTTCATCAAACTCGGTTTTGTTAAGCAATATTATTTCATACGGATCTATAGAAAGAGGATTTGAATCACAGCAGTTAATAAAAACAGCATCAGGAATTTCATTTATACCAGGTGTCCTATTGAAGGGCCTAGTTCTAAAAGCATTCCATAAACCAGAATCAATAAGACAATCTTTAATTTGATCAACTGAGTCATCCATATCAAAATTAATAAATTCTTCAGTATCTTTTATATCTATTTCGATTGATAAAAATCTTCTCTTATCTCCTCTATTTATATCTTTAACAATACCACCAGCTGGAGAGGTAAAATAAACTCCATTATTTTTTTTATCTTCAAAAATTTTTTGGCCAGCTTTAACAGTTTCTCCTTCTTTTACTAGCATGGTTGGTTTCATGCCAATAAAATCATTAGACAATAAAGCTACAGACGAAACTTTAGGTTCGTCAGAGATTGTATTTGTAGGCGAGCCTGATATTGGTAAATCAAGACCTTTTGATATTTTTATCACTTTTTGTGTGCCTTTATAAAGTTACGTTTGAAACAATAAAAAACAATAGAATTATAAGGCTAAAGCGCCTAGGATTCTATGTTTTTAGCTAATTGGTTTAGGTAATCTAGGTAGATTAATTTTAGCTACTTTCTTTGCTAAGTTTATAACTTGTTTAGTATAGCCATATTCATTATCGTACCAACAATAAAGAGTTACTCTTTTGTCATTAGTTATAGTAGCCTGAGAATCGATTACAGTAGCAAATGGTGACGAATAAAAATCAGTAGAAACGACCTCAGATGAGTTAACAAATCCAATTATTTCTCTATATTCAGAGTGAAAGGCCATCGATCTAAGATAATCATTAACTATTTCAACACTAACTTTTTTATCTAATTCCAAAGATAATATTGCAAGACTAACATTAGGAGTCGGCACACGAATAGCATTACCAGTAAGTTTCCCTTTAAGTTCTGGTAAAGCTTTTGCTACAGCATTTACAGCTCCAGTTGATGTTATAACCATGTTAAGTGGAGCGCCTCTTCCTCGTCTGTCTTTCTTATGAAAGTTATCGATTAGATTTTGATCATTTGTATATGCGTGAACAGTTTCAATATGGCCTCCATTAATTTTAAACTCATCATTAATGGTTTTTAGCACAGGAACAATCGCATTTGTTGTACATGATGCAGCAGATATAAGCTGATCATTTTCTTCAAGAATTGAATCATTTATTCCGTACACAATATTTTTGATATCTCCTTTTGCAGGAGCAGTTAAGATCACCTTTGAGGCTCCTGATTTAATATGAACAGATAATGCTTCTTCATCTCTCCAAATACCAGTATTATCAATTACAACTGGATCATTAATGCCATAATCTGAATATTTGACTTTATCAGGACCTGAAGCGTAAATAACCTTAACAGGATTTCCATTGATTACTAAACTTGAGTTTTCTTCATCAACTCTTACTGTTCCATCAAAAGGCCCATGAACAGAATCTTTCGTTAACAAGCTGGCTCTTTTAAATATATCATCATCTGTAGCTTTTCTAATGACAATAGCTCTTAGTTTAAAATAATTACCTGGTCCTGTAGTTTGTGTCATCATTCTTGCAACAAGTCTTCCAATCCTTCCAAAACCATATAAGACTATATTTGCAGGTTCAGAAGGCCTATTTGATTGCTTATTTATTACAGATTCAAGTTCAGCATCAATAAACTCCCCTATTTTAGTATCGTCATTTTTAATATCTTCAAAAAATGGACATTTAACAGCTATTTCACCTACATCAATTTCGCAGTCAGCTAAATCTAAAGTTTCTATATATTTCAGAATTGGATAGGTTTCTAATTCACTGAGTTCGTTATTATCAGACTGTCTAGCAAAGCGATGTGCTTTCATTATTGCAACTGGAGATTCATTTACCAGAGATTTTCCATAAATAAGGATATTAGTGCCATTTCGATATAGAGAACCAATAATAGGAACCATAAGCTCTGCAAGACCTTCTCTCCATTTCCAATCACCAAAAGAATCTTCAGGCAAGATCCTTTTTTGTCTTTTAGTAGACTGAAGATTGATATCCCTGTTATCACTCATGATCTGATTATAAATCGTTTAATGAAATACCTAAATAAAGTATCAGGAAAAAGTTTTAAGATGATAATCAGCATTTCCAAATAATGCATCAATTGAAATCATTTTTTTAAGATAATGTCCAATCATCATTTCCTCACTAACCCCCATACCTCCATGAAGTTGAACAGCTTCTTTAGCTGAAAGTTTTCCAGATTTACCAACATACGATTTAAGTGCAGAAACATGTTTATACATTTCATCAGACCTATTATTAACTTCCAACATTGCTTTTATTAATAGTGATTTTGCTAGCTCTGACTCAATAAACATATCGACCATTCTATGCTGTAAAACTTGGAAACCAGATATAGGTTGTCCAAATTGCTCTCTACCTTTTGTATATTCTAAAGTCTTATGATAACAAGACTCCATACAACCAACGGCCTCTGCGCATATACATAAAGTAGCAAGATTAATTGTTTCTTTTAATAAGTTTTCAGCATCATTACCACTAGCAATAATATTTGATTTATCTAATTTAACATTTTCAAAAGAAATTTCTGAGCATGATTGACCGTCTACTGTTGAGAATGAATTAATTGAAACGCCAGATGTGTTTGCATCTAGTACAACAATATTTAAAGTATCATCATTAGTGCAAGTTACAATAATTTTTTCAGCGTTAGATCCGTTAAGAACTAATGTTTTCGTACCATTCAAAACAAATTTTGAATCTAAAGTTGTGCTTGGATTTAAATAGTCATATCCATTATCAACTTCAGCATAAGCGAGTGAAATATGAATAGATCCTGTACAAATTTTTTCAATCAAGTCATTCTTTTCAGAAAATGTTGATTTATCTAACAATGTTCCAGAAAGAACAACAGTTGATAGATATGGCTCTATTACAAGTGCTTTTCCAAATTCTTCAAACAAAATTGATAATTCAATTGGACCAAAACCAAGCCCACCAGACTGTTCTGAAAACGGCATTGACAGCCATCCTTGTTCGGCAAACAAATTCCATACATTTTCATCAAAATCATTCGATGATTTAACTATTTCTTCTCGTTTATAAAAATCATATTCAGATTCACAAAATTTTTGAATCTGCTCTCGCAGCATATTTTGTTCATCGTTATAATCGAGATTCATTAATTAAACACCCAATACAAACTTGGACAAGATATTTTTTTGAATTTCATTACTACCACCATATATTGATGTTTTTCTGAGATTTAAAAATCCAGACAAACCTTCAGCAGCATAATCTGGACCTGCAGGTTTATCATTATTTTCATATCCGTGTGGTCCTGGATACATTAAAGCGTATTCTCCAGAAGCTTCTACAAATAGTTCTGATAAGGCTTGTTGCATTTCAGTTCCTTTTATTTTTAATATTGATGATTCAGCTCCAGGATGGCCACCGTTTTCAAGAGCAGATAGAAGTCTCAATTCTGTGATTTCAATTGCTGATAATGCAACCTCAAGTTCATTGACCTTTTTTTGGAGATCAGAATTATCAAGTTTGGAGATTATCTCTTTTAATCTATTAAGCTGTCTCATAGAAGCTCCTACACCGGCAATACCAAATCTTTCATGCGCTAGTAAGAATTTAGCGTAAGTCCATCCTTTTCCCTCTTCACCTATTAGATTTTTTGCTGGCACCTTCACGTCAGTAAAAAATACTGAGTTAACTTCATGATCACCGTCAATAGTTATTATAGGTTTGACCTCAATTCCTGGTGATTTCATATCTATAAGTAAAAATGAAATTCCTTCTTGCTTAATACCACTGTTGTCAGTTCTAACTAAACAGAATATCCAGTCAGCATTTTGAGCTAATGTTGTCCATGTCTTAGATCCATTTACTACATAATAATCTTCATCAAGATCATTTCTAAGAACAGCTTTTGTTTTTAATGAAGCTAAATCTGAACCCGAACCTGGTTCAGAGTAACCCTGACACCACCATGTATTAAAATTAAGTATATCAGGCAAAAATCTTTCTTTTTGTTCATCGTTACCAAATGTGTAAATTACAGGACCAACCATGCCAACACCAAAAGGGAGAATTGGTGGACATCCAGCTAAACCAAGTTCTTTATTAAAAATATATAGTTTAGAAGCTGACCAACCAGTTCCACCATACTCAACAGGCCAGTTATAACCCATCCAGCCTTTCTTTGATAATGCCTTGTGAAAATCTATTAAATCTTCTTTACTAATTGTAATACCAGCATCAGTTTTTTCTTTTACATGCTTTGGATAATCGTTAGCTAACCAATCTCTAACTTCATCTCTAAAAGCAATATCTTCTTTACTAAAGTTTATATCCATATTTTTTTCTTTATATATTAAATTTGATTGATAGAATAAGGCCTCATTATACACAACTAGATGACTAAAAATAAACAAAATAAATATCAAAATTATGCATATTCTATTAAGAAATATTTTGATAAATCTTCTAATTCTTTATGTCTTGTTACAAAGGACAATATTGAATCAAAGTATATTTTTAATGAGCTTTCAATTTTAATTGAAAATAAGCCAATTCAACTCTTTCCTGAGAACGATATTCTTCCGTATGATCATTTTTCAATTCCAGAAGAAATAACTAAACAGAGATTTCAATTAATAAACAACAGAAATAAAGAAAAGCATATTTTAATTACTTCAGTAAGAAATTTATTTGAAATATTCCCAGATAGATACTTCTTTAAGTCTGAAGAAACATTTTCCATAAACGACATGTTATCTATTGATAGTATTATAAAAATTGTTGAATCCTTAAATTACCAAAAGAAAACAAATGTAGAGAATATTAATGAATATTCAATAAGAGGAGGTATTATTGATGTTTTTTCACCTATTTATAAAAATCCACTAAGAATTGAAATATTTGATGATCAGATTGAATCTATAAGACTATTTGAAATAGAATCACAATTATCAATAAAAAATATTGAGCGATTTTCAATTTCTAAAGGAAGTTTATTTAGTCTAGATGATCAGAAGATTTCGTCATTCGTTAAAAAATGGCGAGAATATTTTACAGATACAGATGAAAGATATTGTTCTATATTTCAAAAAATAAAAAATAATGAAGTGGCTGAGGGTATTGAGATATATTTTCCGTTCTTTTTTGAAAAAACATCAACTTTTACAGAGATATTTAATCAATATGACTACATTAAATATCATGACTTGAATAACAGCATAAACAAATATAATCATCTTATTGAAAATAGGTATGAGGATGAATCTCATGATTCAAGCAGACCATTAATTAAGCCATCAGATTTATTCTTGAATTGTGAGGATGTAATGAATTTTACTGAATCAATCAAAAAAATTGATGCTAATGAAATTGATTATTCATTTGAGTCATTTAAAAAGGTTGAAGAAGCGATTCAAAAACATGAATTCACTGATAAGAAAATAGTATTAATGTCATCTGTACCCTCAGAAATTGAGAAATTAAAAGAAAAATATAAAACCGAAGCAATAAGAATTGAAAATATTGGTGAGATCAAAAAAGATGTTTCGTTAGTATATGGTGATATTGTAAGGCCAATCAATATAACAGATGAAAATATACTTGTTTTCCATAAAGAATATATTGATAAATCAGAATTTAAAATAGATTCATCAAACGCTAAGCCACAAAAGAAAGATAATTTATCAAAACTTTTTCAGATTGGAGACATAATAGTTCATGAGGATTATGGTTTAGGTATATATGAAGGATTGGAAGTTGTAGAAGCTAATAAAAAATTAAGTGAATATATAAAAATAGCATATGACAAAAATGAAGTTTTGTATGTTCCACTGAAAAATATTAATAAGATTTCAAATTATCATAAAAATAATAATACCAATATTAAAATTGATTCACTTTCATCAAATAAATGGTCAATTAAAAAATCAAAAGCAGATAAAAGAGTTATTGATCATGCAGCTGAAATATTAGATATTGAATCAAGAAGAAATAATGCAAATTCACCAAGTTTAAAAGCAGATGAAGATTTATTTTTAAATTTTGAAAAAGAATTTCCGTATAACGAAACACCAGATCAAATTGAATCTATTCTATCTATAAAAAAAGATCTTTCTCTTATAAAACCAATGAATCGTGTTTTATGTGGAGATGTAGGATTTGGAAAAACAGAAGTTGCAATGCGAGCAGCATTTATCTCAGTATCATCAAACAAACAAGTAATTATTATTACTCCAAGTACAGTACTTTGCGATCAACATTATGATTCATTTATTAAAAGATTTGAGAATTTTCCAGTAACTATAAATAAGTTAAATCGACATACATCAAACAAAAACAAAGAACATATAATTAATAGCTTTAACTCAAAGAAAACTGATATTTTAATTGCTACTCATATTGTTTTTAATAATAGTATTAATTATGAGAGTACCGGTCTATTAATAATTGATGAAGAACATAAATTTGGTATAAAACAGAAAAACTTCATTAAAGATAAACAATCAAATGTTCATGTTCTTTACTTATCAGCAACCCCTATCCCAAGAACAATGAATCTTGTGTTTTCGGGCTTAAAAGATTTTTCTTTTTTACAAACTCCACCAACAAATAGAATCAACATAAAATCATTTTTAAAAATACAAACATCACAACTTCTTAAAGAGGCTCTAACAAGAGAAAAAGTAAGGGGTGGTCAATGTTTTATTGTTCAAAATGATATAGATAAAATGGAAAGCATAAAAAAAGAAATTAATAATTTGTTACCTGATTTTAACGTATCGATTGCTCATGGAAGACTTTCAAAAAAAGAAATAAAAAAAGTGATGCATGAGTTTAAAAATGGAGAGATAGATGGATTAATATGCACAACTATTATCGAGATGGGTCTTGATATACCCAATGCTAATACAATAGTAATTATCAACTCACATAATTTTGGGCTATCACAACTGCACCAACTAAGAGGAAGAGTTGGGAGGTCAGAGAAACAAGGTTATTGCTATTTTTTAATACCAACATTGGAAATACCAAAGCTTTCTAGAAATAGATTGGATTCAATAATTAGACACTCTAATCTTGGAGAAGGATTTTTAATAGCAGAAGAAGATCTTGAACTTAGAGGTGGAGGAGAAATGTTAGGAGATAAACAAAGTGGTCACATAGATAACATTGGATTATCTTTGTATTTATCAATGCTAAAAGACGCAATAAATTCTCAGAAAGATACTAAGGAATCAATTAAGAAGGATATAGAGATAAATTTCTATGATTCTGCATATATTAGTGAAGATTATTTACCCTCACCTCTTGAGCGATTAAAAATTTATAAAAAACTTGATGAACTTTTAACTTTTAAAGATTTAAAAACTTTAAATACTAACCTTAGAGACAGATGCGGAAAGATACCAATTGAAACCAAAAATTTAATAGATAACAAAAGATTTTATTTGAAATTATTGAATACTGGAATTAAGTGTATTAAATCAAATGAAAAAAATACAAATTTTGAAATAACAAATGATATAAAAGACGAACATTTAAATAAATTAGTTAGCCTTGCTAAAGATGAGCCTCAAAAATATCAAATTAATTCAAATAATAAATTTATTTATAAGTATCATGAATTAAACTCTGAGGTTAGAAGACAAAATATAAATGAGCTATTAGATGAAATTTTTTAAAAAAAGATCTTTATTATTAATATTATTAATAAATATTTCTTTTGCTCAAGAAGATGCGGCTGAATATAAAATAGAATTAATCATATTTAAGTATATGGATTTTGAGACTAATGAAACCTTCAATACAAAATTAAAAGTACCTAATAAAGATTTAGTTTATTTATATGATGAGGAGTCCTTATCTGACAAGACCGAACATAGTAACTTTTCAAATATGTCAGAATTTTATAAAAACTTATTTAATAATGTTGATGAAATAGATATTAAGGAATTACCGAAACCTCTGTATAGAGATAATGATAATTTAACTGTTTTAAATAAGCTAAAAAATAAAATTGCTAAGGATAAAAACTATTTTTTACTTGATACAAAATCTTGGATCCAAACTATTCCAGATAATGAATCATCAAATTTTTTGTCATATCAAAGCCAAAATAATTATGGCTTTCTTATAAGGTTCTATAAAAAGAGATTCATGCATGTTGATCTTAAAGCATACTTAGGAAATTCATATACAAGAAACTCTAATATAAAAATCTTCATTGATAATGAAAAAAGAATATTTAATGAAGAAATTCACTTTTTCGATCATCCATATTTTGGAGTGGTAGTTTCTGTAAGTGAAATTTAGTTATTTATAATAAGCGTTGTCATTTATTGAATGATCAGTAAGATCTTTGACTGCTTTTACTTCTGGAATTTGATCGATGAGAGTTTTCTCGATTCCATCTTTTAGTGTTACATCTACCATTCCACAACCCTGACAACCTCCTCCAAATTGAAGAACTGCAATGTTTTCATCATTAAATTCTACAAGAGAAACCTCACCACCATGAGATTCAAGCATGGGATTAATTTCGTTATAAATTACATAATTTATTCTGTCTTCAACTGGGCTATCAGGAGATATATTTGGTAGTCTTGCATTAGGAGCTTTGATGGTAAGTTGACCACCAAAAGTATCATTATCAAAATTTACTTCACAATCTTTTAAAAATGGAATACTTCTTTTTTCGATATTAACGTTTATTAGATCAAGATTTAAAATCATGTCATCGGGCATGGCTTCTTCTGGTTTACAATATGCTAGGCAAGTTTCAGCTTTTGGAGTGCCGGGATCAGAAATGAAAATTCTAATAGATAAGTCTGTTTCATTCTTATCTTGAATTAATTTCGCCAAGTATTCTTCAGCAGATTTTGTGATATTAATTATTTCATTCATGTTTATATGTGGTTATATAGGATTATAAGTTCTTTTTTAGGAATTAGAAAAAAAGAACAACTTTCAGATGATCTAAATAATATTTCATTTGGAAAAGTTATTTTTTTATTCATTAGTATTAATGTGGTATTTATAGGTTTAGTTTTAATTGTTACAACTCTTTTAATATGAATAAATTTGATAGATTTCAAGATGACATTAAAAACAATTATGACGAAAAAGTAGAAATTAACCTCAGTCCCTCGACATCATTTAGAAGTCGTTGTGAATTTTCTTATGGAAAAAATCATTATGTTATGCATGATATTAATGAAAAAATTTACATCAAAACTTTTAAAGACGCATCATTAAATATTCAGAACTTAATGCCAGTACTTTTAATGAGAATAAATGAGAATAACGAAGTAAACCATAAGTTATTTCAAGTTAATTTTAGATCAAATCAACATAATAAAATTATGGTCACAATGATTTATCACAAAATAATAGATAAATCCCTAATAAATATTGTGAATCAAATATCTGATGATCTAAAAGTAAATATAATTATTCGATCTAAAAACTATAAATATGAAACAAGGGGTTTATATTTAGACGATACACTCATTTATAAAAATTTAAAAATTTATCAGACTGACAATACTTTTACACAATCAAATAAATATTTAGTTGATAAAATGATATTTAAAGTTATTGATTTCATAGAGAATCCAGATGACTTATTAGAATTATATTGTGGGATAGGTACTTTTACTATTCCGTTATCATTTATATTCAACAAAGTACTTGCAACAGAAAATAATAGAAACTCTATTAAATGCCTTAAAAAATCTTTAAAAGAAAATAATATTTCAAACATTCATAATGCTCGTCTTTCATCTGATGAAGTATCAGAATTATTTAAAGGAAAATTTTTCAATCGAATGAATTCAAAAAGTATATCTGACTTTAATTTTTCACATATTCTTTTAGATCCTCCACGGTCTGGATTAACAGAAGATGTAATTAATTTAGCCTCTAATTTTAAAAATATTATTTATGTTTCTTGTAGTGCTGAAACTTACATTAGAGATATAAATTTAATTAGGTCACATAAAATTACAAACATAGAATTGTTTGATCAATTTCCAAATAAAAATCATCTAGAGATAGTGTCTGTATTAAAAATGATTGAATAATTTATTTGATATCAAAATTATCTGAAAGAGATTTCATTTCCTTTCTAAGAACAAACATTGCAATTAAATTTGGGATTGATACAAGTGCCACAACAACATAAGCAATGTTCCAAACTACAGTTGTATCAATAACTGCAGCTAAAACAAAACATAAAACATAGAAATTTCTATACCAAACAACACCCTTCTCTCCAAATATATACGCAGTTGATCTATCCCCATAATAACACCAGGTTATTGATGTAGAAAATGCAAATAATAATAAGGCTATAGCTACTAACTTACCGCCATATTGACCAAGTATTCCCTGCGAGAATGCTTTTGCTGTTAATTCTGCTGAGCTTACTAGTGATTTACCATTTATAGAAACTTGTTCTGATATTTTTCCATTTTTAACATCAAGTTTTCCTGAAAATAAAGTATCCTCAATTGAATTGGAAATTGTTATGTCTTCTGCAATTGATCTGGAATGAATTACAGTTATATTTTCTGATAATATTTTTCCATCTTTTATATCTAGTGAGCCTGAAAATTCATTTACATTTGAATCAATAGATTGAACATATTTTGTTAAATCGTTTATATGATCTGGATAGATATATTCACCATCTACATTTTTTTCATCAGAATAAATTCCTTCAAGAATTACCATATCTGTCTTTGAGAAAGTTGTATCAAATTTTTGAGTCCATACTCCACTTGATAAAATTACCAACGCAGTAACACTACAAACAACAATAGTATCGATAAAAGGTTCGAGTATAGAAACAACACCTTGATCAATTGATTTATTTTTTGAGGAAGCATGAGCAATTGGAGATGATCCCTGGCCAGCCTCATTTGAATATAGCCCACGAGCAACACCATATTTTAAACTCATTGCAAAACTAGCACCAAGAAATCCGCCAACTGCGGCAGATCCAGTAAAGACTTGTGCAAATATTGCGTTAAATGAAGGTATTATATTTTGATAATTTTCTGCCAATATTATTAATGCGCCACCAAAGTATATAAGACCCATTATTGGAATAATTCTACTAGCAACAGATGCAATTCTTTTTATACCTCCAATAATAATTATCCAAAGCAAAGCTCCCAAAAATAATCCAGTAAATAGTTTAGGTACAGCAAATTCAGTGTTCATTACCAAAGCGATATTATTAATTTGAGGCATATTTCCAGAACCGATAGCTGTAATCATCATTAGGAATGCAAATAGAATAGCAACCCATTTCATATTTAAACCTTGTTCAATGTAATACATTGGTCCACCAGATATTGAGCCGTCGTTTAGAGTTGTTCTGTATTTATGGCCTAAAGTTACTTCAACATATTTTGTTGTCATTCCAAAAATTGCTGTAATCCACATCCAAAATATTGCTGCAGGCCCGCCTGTCCAAATTGCTAAAGCAACTCCACCAATATTACCAGTACCCACAGCGCCAGACATAGCTGTTGTAAGTGCTTGAAATCCAGTTGTTTCTCCATCTGATTCAGAGTTTTTTGTCTTACCAGATACTATTTTTAATGCGCTATTGAAATACTTAAATTGTGGAAATCCTAGATAAATAGTAAAAAATATTCCCGTTCCAATTAATAAAGCTGGAAACCACCAAGATCCACTTAAATTACTATCAAGCAATACCAAAAAAGCATTAAATTGTTCCATATAGTTATTCCGAATAATTTTCGACTAAGTCAGTATATCCACCAATCAACTTATCATCTATAAAAATTTGAGGAACTGTTCTAGCTTGAGGATTTCGCTCTAACATCTCTTCAAAAACTTTTGGATCATCAGCACTATAAACATCATATTTTATTCCTTTTGAATCAAAGAATTTCATTGCCATAACACAATATGAGCAATTTGATCTGGAATATATTTCAACTTTTTTAGTCATAATTTCATTATAATAAAAATATGTCATTATTTAACCTAAAAGATAAATCAATTTTAATTACAGGATCTTCAAGGGGTATAGGAAAAAGTATTGCACATCATTGTGCTTTACATGGTGCCAAGGTAATTATCTCTAGTAGGAAACTTGATGCTTGTGAAGCTACTGCTAGTGAAATTAATAAAGCCGTTGGTACAGAAGCTGCCTTCCCTATTCCAGCAAATATAAGTGATGAAAATCAACTAAATGATTTAGTGTCATTAACTAAAGAAAAACTAGGAAGAATTGATACCCTCATTTGCAATGCTGCAACAAATCCATTTATGGGATCAATGCTTGATATGCCATCAGAAAAGTTTGACAAGGTTATGAATAATAATATTAAGTCTAATCAAATTTTATGCAACTTAGTATTACCAGATATGATTGATCGTGAGGATGGTTCAATTATTATTATATCTAGTATCGCTGCTATTAAAGGCAGCCCAATACTTGGTGCTTATAATATAAGTAAAGCTGCCGATGTTATGATTGTCAAAAATATAGCTGCTGAATTTGGTCATAAAAATATTAGAGCGAATTCGATTGCACCTGGTCTTATAAAAACAGACTTTGCAAAGGCATTATGGGAAAATCCTGATATTTTAAATTCAGTGTTATCTTCAACACCTATGAGAAGGATCGGTGAGCCAGATGAAATTGCTGGTGTTGCTATTATGCTTGCTTCTGATGCTGGTAATTATATTAACGGACAAACAATAGTTGTTGATGGTGGTACAACTATATCTTGATAGAATTTTTTAATTCGCTAAAAAAATAATTTAAAACATGAGTTTCATTGATTTGTGGGACTTTAAAATAATCATATCTAAAATCATTTAAATCATTTATAAGATTTGAAATCTTTAAATTGTTAAATTTAAATGTATTAAATTTTACATAAGAACCTGATAATTTTTCAGATAATAATCTTGATTTTAAGAGTATCTTAAGAAATTCAATTAAATAATTTGTCTTAGTAATTAAATCAATTTCTAGATTTGCAACATTTTTTAAGGCTGAATTAGCATCAATTTTATTTTCTATAAAGTCAGAAATAATTTCAAGGAACTCCCTAAAATTTAAATGTTTGTTGTTTTGAATATCCTCAATAATTTCTAATGGAGATATAAAGCTTGGAAAATATGTAGAGTTAATATCTGATATACCATTTTTACTTAGCCAATCATTAATAGTTGATTCATTTAAATTAGGTACATTAATTATTTGACACCTACTATATATTGTATCGAGTAATGATTTGTTTCTATCAGTAACGATAACAATGAAAGTATTTTTAGCTGGTTCCTCAAGAGATTTTAATAATGCATTTTGACATTCGGCATTCATAGTTTGAGCATTCAATATTAAAGCTACCTTATTATTTGAAATTGACGGAGTTACCGATAAAAAATCATTAACATTTCTTTGGCCCTTTTCATCATCCCATTTATCTTTTCTATAAGTAATATGGTGTAGAAGTATTTTTTCTTTATCTAATTTAAAAAAATCAGGATGGTTATTAGACTTGATAAGTGCTAGTTCATTTGAATCTAATTTTTTTGAAAGAATTTTTGTAGTAATCTCATTTGCAAGAAGTCTTTTACCAAGACCTTTAGACCCAGAAATTATTATTCCATGTGGTAACTTGTCAAAATCAATATTTTTATATATTTCTTTTAGCCAACCATAGTTATCAATACTCAACTTTATAACCCAATATGTTTAATTATTTTTTGATGAATTTGATCAATATCCAAAGAGGCATTAATTTTTATAAATCTATCCTTATTATCTTTTGCAATCTTGATGTAGCCTTTTCTTACTCTTTCAAAAAATGCTTTGCTTGATGATTCAATTCTATCAATATCATCATTAGTTTTACGTGCAAAACCCTCATCAACTGGAATATCAAGCAAAATACTATAATTAGGTACTGGACAATTTGTAAAAGTTATAAGAGATTCAATTAAAGGAATAGAAAGCTTTCTGCCATAGCCTTGATATGCAATAGAGGCATCATAGAATCTATCTAATAGTAAATAGTCTGATTTACATTTATTTATCTTATGTTTTATAAGCTCAGATCTTGATGCAAACATTAAAAGAAGTTCAGCTTCATTTGATAATTCATTTGATGAATTTAATAGAATATCTCTTATTTTTTCACCAGTATTTGTTGATCCAGGTTCTCTATATACATCTACTAAAAAATTTTTTGATTCAAGATAATCTTTTAGAAGTCTTAACTGAGTAGATTTACCAACACCCTCAATTCCCTCAAATGATATTATTTTCATTTATTAAGTCCTAACTCATTAATTTTATTAAGATGTTCTTCATAAGTCTTTGAAAAGTAATGTGAAGTTTTTGAATCAGCAACAAAAAATAAATAGTCTCCTGGAAGTGAATCAATTGATGCATTTATAGATGATATAGAAGATATTGAAATAGGAGTTGGAGGTAAGCCATTAATCATATATGTATTATATTTATTATTTTTGTCTAGAATATCAGATTTTTTTATGTCTCCATCAAAATTTGGTAATAAACCATAAATGATTGTTGGGTCAGCTTGAAGTCTCATTCCTATAGATAATCTTTTTAGAAAAACACTAGCAATTTTACTTTTTTCATTATCATTACCAGCTTCTTTCTCGATGATTGATGCAAGAATTAAAACTTCTTCTTTATTCAATGAGGTATAAGTACTTTTATTTTTTAATTTATTATTTAAATAGTTTTCTAATCTTGCGTGACTTTCGTTTAATATTTCAGACGCACTCATACCTTTTTTATAAAAATAAGTATCAGGATAAAGAATGCCCTCTCTAAATGAAAGATTGGTGTCGATACATTTTAGAAAACTACAGTCATTTATTAAGTATGAATCATTAATTAAGTTTTCTATATCATAAATATTCAATCCTTCATTAATTTTTAATTTATGAGTAATTGTTTCGCCTGATTTTATTAAGTTAATAATTTCTAAAATAGATTTATTAGCAATTTGATATTCACCGTATTGTATTAAATTAATATCATTTCTTAGAGAATAAATCTTTAAAAAAAGCTTATTAGCAAAATTTATTGGTAAAAATAATGAAAAAACTTCATAAATAGTATCGCCCCTTTCAATATTTATAACTAAGTTTTTATTTTGAGGAACATGATCAAAAAATGCTTTGTAAGGAGCATATATTGATAATGATATTAGTAAGCTATAAATTATTAGGGATCTTATTAAATGCATAATAAATATTTAAATAACAATAGTTATTGTAAACATTTAAAAAGATTTAAAAAATTAAATTTTTATGAATTTGAATTTATATATTCAACAGCTTCATTTACTGTAGAAATTTTTTCAGCGTCTTCGTCAGCAATTTCAAGATCAAATTCTTCTTCAAGCGCCATTACAAGCTCAACAGTATCTAATGAATCAGCTCCAAGATCATCAACGAAGGATGAATCACTTTGAATTTCTTCAACAGATTTACCTAATTGATCACTAACAATTTTTTTGACTCTATCTTCAACACTCATAATATCTCCATTACCCTATATTGAAATTTGACACATTTTACATGTAATAGTTCAAAGTTGCACATTTTTATTAGTACATAAGCAAACCACCATCAATTGATATGGTTTGACCTGTAATATATGAGGCCTCATCAGAAGCCAGAAATGCTACCAATTTAGATATATCTTCACCGCTACCCAAACGACCGAGAGGAATAGATTTTTCTATTTGTTTTTTTGAATCTTCATCTAAAAAAGATGTCATATCTGTATCTATATATCCTGGAGCAACGCAGTTCACAGTTATGTTTCTAGAACCCAATTCCTTTGCAAGTGACTTAGTAAAACCATTAAGTGCAGACTTTGATGAAGAATAATTGACTTGTCCAGGATTGCCCGTTAATCCAGAAATAGATGATATGTTTATTATTCTTCCTTTTTTATTTTTAATCATATTTTTTACAAAAATCTTTGAAAGGTTAAAAACTCCATTAAGATTGGTATCAATAACGTTATCCCATTCTTCATCTTTCATTCTTAAAAAAATCTGGTCTGAGGTAATACCTGCATTATTGATAAGAATGTCTGGTAGCAAATTCTTTGTTTTCAAATCATTAAAACAATTTTGAATATCTTCTCTAGAGGTAACATCAAGTTTTACAGGAATAAGATTTTTAATTTTTTTATCAAACTCGAATTCATTTCTGGATGTTCCAACAACTACATAATCATTTTCGGCAAAATGATAAGCAATTGAACTACCAATTCCTCTTGATGCGCCAGAAATAAAAACATTACCATTACTCATAGTTCTTCCTTAATTTTATCAAAAAAATCTTCAGATGAAGTCGAGTACACATTTTCAATACCATTAGCTCTAGCTAAACCAGATAAAACCTTATTCGGACCACATTCGATAACGATACCATTATATTTTTTAATCTGTTTCATAGTATTAATCCACTGGACAGGCATGACTAATTGACTTAATAAATTTTCCTTAAGGTTATCAATATTATTAGGAATTTTGTTATTTACATTTTGAATTATTGGATAATCTGGTAATGAAAAATTAATTTTATTTAACTCATTTTCAAATTGATCAAGAGTATTGCTCATTACTTTAGAATGAGCAGCAACACTTACTTTAAGTTTAATGCACTTCTTATAGCCACAATCCTTTAAACGATTAATAACTTCATCAACTCCTTCTTCGGTACCAGAAACAACAATTTGTTTAGGTGAATTAAGGTTTGCTGGTGTAACTATTGTCTTGATTTCATTTTCAACTTTGGAACATATCTCATTAATCACATCAAGATCAACATTTAGAACAGCGCACATTGATCCCTTTGGACACTTTTCCATAAGTTTTCCTCTCTTGTGAACCAGTGATAGGCCTTCTTGCAAAGAAATAGCATTTGCTGCAACCATAGCACTATATTCTCCAAGTGAATGTCCACACAAAATATCAGGAATTAATCCTAGTTTATTTGAAATATTTTTAAAATCTAAAATTGATGCTAGAAGAATTGCAGGTTGAGTTATAGATGTCTTGTTTAAGTCTTCAATGGATCCATTATTAATAACATCTATGATATTGAAACCAAGTAAATTGTTTATTTCCTCTTCATATGACTTAAGTAAATCTGTTGAATGATGATTGAGCATTCCAAGAGACTGTGAACCTTGTCCTGGAAAAAGAATACTTATATGCCTAGGCATAACTATGATGTTACTTCTTCTGACTCTTCTTTGATAGGTTTTCTTAGATCTTTAATCAATCTGCCTTTATAAAAACCATCTTTCGTCATTTGATGACGAAGATGTTTCTCACCAGAAACAGGATCAATTGATAAAGTTTTAGAGTTTAAAGCATCATGGGATCTTCTTTGACCCCTTCTAGACCTTGTAACTTTGCTTTTTTGTACCGCCATAATATGCCCTAAAAAAAGCTATCCTAACAAAATTTTATTGATAATAACAGGAAATTTATTCAAGACTTAAAATCAAATTATTAAATTCC
>CACCOR010000012.1:0-22865 GCA_902547695.1 uncultured SAR86 cluster bacterium
TTGATGGTTTCAAAGTTTCATTCAAGGTTGATTTTGATCATCCGGTGCACAAACAACTTCCATCTGAATCAGTTATAGATTTTTCTTCAACTTCTTTTGTAAAAGAGGTATGTAGAGCAAGAACATTTGGTTTGATGAGTGAAGCTGAAATGCTAAAGTCCAGAAATCTGGCTCTTGGAGCAAGTGTATCTAATGCAATTGTTTTTGGTGATGATGAGATTTTAAATGACGAAGGACTTCGATTTAATGATGAAATAGTAAAACATAAAACGTTAGACGCTATAGGTGATTTGTATTTATTGGGTGGAAACTTGATTGGCGAATTCTCTGGCTATAAATCAGGACATGAATTAAATAATAAGCTTTTAAGAAAAATAATAGAAGACGATGATGCTTATGAAACTGTTGAATTTGAAAATTCAGAAAATGCCCCAATCTCATATGTAAGGCCACCTTTTGGGGATATAGAGTAGCTTTGATTTAAATTATCAGATCATATAAAAATGTTAAATTTCTTTTCTAATATTTTCGGTTCGAAAAACGACAGAATTCTTAAAAGAATGACGTCATTAGTTAACATAGCCAATAAAATGGAACAGGAACTTTCTGAAAAACCTGATTCATATTTCCTAGAATTAAAAGATCAACTCTTAGAGAAATATAAAGAAAATAACGATATGTATTCAATTCTGCCTCATGCTTTTGCTGCGGTAAGAGAGGCAAGTAAAAGAACAATTGGTCTTAGACATTTTGACTCTCAAATGCTTGGAGGAATTTCTCTAGCAGAGGGAAATATTGCAGAGATGAAAACTGGTGAGGGAAAAACATTAGTTGCGACCCTGCCAGTATATCTAAACTACGTAATGGAAAATAAAGCTGTAATTGTTACAGTCAATGATTATTTGGCTAGAAGAGATGCGGAATGGATGAGGCCTGTGTATGAGTTTTTAGGGCTTAAGGTTGGAATAGTTAATTCAAATCAGCAAGTAAAGGAAAAAATTTATGCTTACAAGTCAGATGTAATTTATGCAACAAATAACGAGTTAGGCTTTGACTATTTAAGAGACAACATGGCTAGATCAGTTGAGGAGAGAGTTCAATGTTCTCTTGATTTTGCAATTGTTGATGAGGTTGACTCAATATTAATTGATGAAGCAAGAACTCCTTTGATAATTTCAGGGC
This sequence comes from uncultured SAR86 cluster bacterium, assembly GCA_902547695.1. GTDB lineage: Bacteria > Pseudomonadota > Gammaproteobacteria > Magnimaribacterales > D2472 > SAR86A. Next base: position 1,183 of record CACCOR010000012.1, read on the forward strand.
CAACAGCTGAAACATCAGATTATTATCGACAAATTAGAAAATTTATTCCTCACTTAAAAAAACAGGACAGAGAGGGAACAGAAGAAGAGCCACTTCTTGATGAAGAACGAGGTCACTATTTAATTGACGAAAAAAACAGAAGTATAGAGCTTACTGATGATGGATATATTCTGGTAGAAGATTTATTAGAGCAAGCAAATATGCTTGGAGAATCAGATGGTCTCTACTCAGCTTCAAACTTAAAAATTATGAAATTTGTTCAGGCTACGCTCAGAGCAAATTACTTATTTCAAAAAAATGTCCACTATCTTGTAAGAAACAACGAGGTTCTTTTAGTTGACGAACATACTGGAAGAACTATGCCAGGTAGAAGAATGAGTGATGGTGTTCATCAAGCTCTTGAATGTAAAGAAAATGTGCCAATTCAAAGAGAGTCACAAACATTGGCATCAACAACTTTTCAAAACTTTTTTAGGCTTTTTGATAACTTGTCAGGAATGACTGGAACTGCAGATACAGAAGCTGTGGAATTTAAACAGATATATGGCTTGGATGTAGTAATTATTCCTACTAATGTTCCTATGATAAGAGATGATCTAAACGATTTAGTTTTTCTTACAAAAAAAGCAAAATATTTAGCACTGATTGATGAAATTGAATCACTTAGAAAAAAGTCTGCTCCAATTTTAGTAGGGACTGTTTCAGTAGAATCATCTGAACAAGTTTCTAAACTTTTAAAAGAAAAAAATATTTCTCATCAAATTTTGAATGCAAAACAGCATGAAAAAGAAGCTGAAGTTATTGCAAATGCTGGTAAACCTGGAATGGTCACTATAGCAACAAACATGGCTGGAAGAGGAACGGATATTGTTTTAGGTGGGAGAAAAGACGATCAATCTGATGAAGATTGGAAAAAAAATAATGAAATTGTTCTTAATGCTGGTGGTTTACACATTTTAGGAACAGAGCGACATGAATCTAGAAGAATTGATAATCAATTAAGAGGTAGATCCGGAAGACAAGGCGACCCAGGCTACTCAAGATTTTTCCTTTCATTAGAAGATGATTTATTAAGATTATTTATTTCCGATAATCGAAGAGCTCTTTTTGAGAGAATTGGAATGGGCGATGATCATATTGAACATAAGATGTTATCAAGGGGAATAGAAAATGCTCAAAAAAGAATAGAGAATAGAAACTTCGATGCAAGAAAAAATCTTCTTGAATATGATGATGTCTCCAACGATCAAAGACAGGCTGTGTACTCGCTGAGGAATCAGCTATTAGAAGAAGAAAATATAAGCGAAACTATAAATGAACTAATTGGATCTGAGTTTAAAAGATTATCAAATCTCTATGTCCCAGAAGAATCTATAGAATCCCAATGGAGAACTGAGGAGCTTCAAGAGGTACTATTAGTGAATTACGGAATCGAAAACGATATTCATGTTAGAGTTCAAAATGATAAGAAATTAGTGCCTGATTCAATCGCAGAGCTGATAGTAAATAACTCATTTGAAGTCTACAAATCAAAATATGAGTCTTTTGGTGAAACAAGACTTCTTTTAGAAAAACAAGTAATGTTGCAAGTATTGGATGTTCATTGGAAAGAGCATCTAGCTGAAATAGATCATCTCAGAGGAAGCATTGGTTTAAGAGCTTATGCTCAAAAAAATCCTAAAAACGAATTTAAACAAGAGGCTTATTCAATGTTTGAGTCTATGTTAGATGCAATCGATTCAGAAACAGTAAGAGCATTGTTCTCAATTGATATTGTTTCAAAAGATCAACTTGAAGCTATCAAAAATAAAGAAAAGGAAGACGTAGAAATGGTTTTAGAAAAAGCAGAAGCTTCTACTGTAGAGGAAAATACTAATAATGAAAATATAAATTCTGGCACCATTAAAAGAGAGGATGTAAAAGTTGGTAGAAATGAAATTATTTCAATTACAAATGGTACCGAAACCAAAGAAATGAAATATAAAAAAGCTAAGCCTTTAATTGATTCTGGTGAATGGAGAATTTCTTAGATATATTTTAATCTTCGTAAAAATCTTCAGACTTAGCAGGCCGGGATATTATGTTTTCTTCATTTGCCCATGTACCAAAATCAATTAATTTACACTTTTCTGAACAAAATGGTCTGTGTTCATTTTGTTTACTATTTGAGCATGGTTGTTCACACCTTGGACATTTAATCATCAATATTAATTCCCAGTAATTTCTGATGAACTTTGATCACCTGTTTTTTTAGATCATCCAATGATGAATCATTTTTGATAACCTCGTCTGCAATTGACATTCTTTCGTCACTAGAAGCCTGATTTTTCATAATATTGATAATATCATTTTTTGTTTTATTATCTCTTTTACTTGCCCTAATAATTTGATTTTCCTCTTTGCAATCAACTACCACAATTTTGTCATAAAAATCTTGTGAATTAGTCTCGTAAATTAATGGGACCATAATGATTTTATATACGCTATTTGAGTTTTCTATAAAATTAAAGATTTCCTCACGAACAAGTGGATGAATTATTGATTCAAGTGCTTCTTTTTTATCTTCATTCTTAAAAATTTCATCTCTTAAAAGAGCTCTATCAACATTGTTATTTTTATCTATAAATTTTTCACCAAAGTGTTCTAGGAAAAGTTTTTTTGCGCTTTCATTATCATCAAGAATGTTTTTTGAAACATGATCTGCATCTATTACATCGATTCCTAATTCAATAAAAAAATCTCCAGCAACAGATTTACCTGAGCCAATTCCACCAGTAAGACCAACAATCATTGAATAATTATAGACCTAGACATAAAAAAAGGCTCTTAGTAATTACTAAGAGCCTAAAATAAAAAAGCCTGACGATTTCCTACTCTCACACAGGGAGACCCTGCACTACCATTGGCGTTAACTCGTTTCACTTCTGAGTTCGAAATGGGATCAGGTGGTACCAAGTTGCTATTGTCATCAGGCAAACTGGTATGTAATTTTTACAATCACTGTTAATTTATGAATTTCATACAAACCTTCTTAAGGTTACATGATCAAGCCTCACGAGTTATTAGTACAAGTTAGCTCAACGCCTCACAACGCTTACACATCTTGCCTATCAACGTCATAGTCTATGACGACTCTTTAGGAGACATAAAGTCTCTGGGAGATATCATCTTGGGAGAGGCTTCCCGCTTATATGCTTTCAGCGGTTATCCTTTCCGAACATAGCTACCCGGCAATGCCACTGGCGTGACAACCGGAACACCAGAGGTTCGTCCAATCCGGTCCTCTCGTACTAGGATCAGCTTCCCTCAAATCTCCAAACGCCCACAGCAGATAGGGACCGAACTGTCTCACGACGTTCTAAACCCAGCTCGCGTACCACTTTAAATGGCGAACAGCCATACCCTTGGGACCTGCTCCAGCCCCAGGATGTGATGAGCCGACATCGAGGTGCCAAACACCGCCGTCGATATGAACTCTTGGGCGGTATCAGCCTGTTATCCCCGGCGTACCTTTTATCCGTTGAGCGATGGCCCTTCCATACAGAACCACCGGATCACTAAGACCTAGTTTCCTACCTGCTCGATCCGTCGATCTCGCAGTCAAGCATCCTTCTGCCTTTATACTCTGTGCACGATGTCCGACCGTGCTGAGGATACCTTCGTACTCCTCCGTTACTCTTTGGGAGGAGACCGCCCCAGTCAAACTACCCAGCACACACTGTCCCTGATCCAGATAATGGACCTAGGTTAGAACTTCAATTTTACAAGGGTGGTATTTCAAGGACGACTCCACTAGGACTAGCGTCCCAGCTTCAAAGTCTCCCACCTATCCTACACAAATAAAGTCAAAGTCCAGTGTGAACCTGTAGTAAAGGTGCACGGGGTCTTTCCGTCTAGCTGCGGGTACACTGCATCTTAACAGCGAATTCAATTTCACTGAGTCTATGGTGGAGACAGTGTGGCCATCGTTACGCCATTCGTGCAGGTCGGAACTTACCCGACAAGGAATTTCGCTACCTTAGGACCGTTATAGTTACGGCCGCCGTTTACCGGGGCTTCGATCAAGAGCTTCGCATAAGCTAACCCCATCAATTAACCTTCCGGCACCGGGCAGGCGTCACACCCTATACGTCCTCTTACGAGTTTGCAGAGTGCTATGTTTTTAATAAACAGTCGCAGCCACCTGGTATCTTCGACCACGTTCAGCTCAAAGAGCAAGTCTTGTCACCAATCGCGGCGCACCTTCTCCCGAAGTTACGGTGCTATTTTGCCTAGTTCCTTCACCATAGTTCTCTCAAACACCTTGGTCTACTCGACCTAACCACCTGTGTCGGTTTAGGGTACGGTTTCTTACAATTTAAGCTTAGAGGTTTTTCCTGGAAGCATGGTATCAGCCACTTCCCACTATAAAGTGGTCGTCGTCAATTCTCAGCCTTAATATTCCGGATTTACCTAAAATATCAGCCTACAATCTTAAACACGGACAACCGTCGCCGTGCTGACTTAACCTTCTCCGTCACCCCATCGCAATTGCAAAAAGTACAGGAATATTAACCTGTTTCCCATCGACTACGGCTTTCGCCCTCGCCTTAGGGGCCGACTCACCCTGCCTCGATTAGCGTTGGACAGGAACCCTTGGTTTTTCGGCGAAGAGGTTTTTCACCTCTTTGATCGTTACTCATGTCAACATTCGCACTTCTGATACCTCCAGCTCGCCTCACAGCTTGCCTTCAACAGCTTACAGAACGCTCTTCTACCATCTTAAAAAGATCTGTAGCTTCGGTTTATGATTTAGCCCCGTTATATCTTCCACGCAGGCCGACTCGACTAGTGAGCTATTACGCTTTCTTTAAAGGGTGGCTGCTTCTAAGCCAACCTCCTAGCTGTTTGTGCCTTCCCACATTGTTTCCCACTTAATCATAATTAGGGACCTTAGCTGACAGTCTGGGTTGTTTCCCTCTCGACTACGGACGTTAGCACCCGCAGTCTGTCTCCCGTGCTCATACTCATAGGTATTCGGAGTTTGCATCGGTTTGGTAAGTCGGGATGACCCCCTAGCCGAAACAGTGCTCTACCCCCTATGGTAATACACGAGGCACTACCTAAATAGTTTTCGAAGAGAACCAGCTATCTCCGGGTTTGATTAGCCTTTCACTCCTATCCACAGCTCATCCCCTCATTTTTCAACATAAGTGGGTTCGCGCCTCCAGTCGATGTTACTCGACCTTCACACTGGCCATGGATAGATCACCCGGTTTCGGGTCTAATCCCAGCAACTGAACGCCCTATTAAGACTCGGTTTCCCTACGCCTACCCTAATTGGTTAAGCTTGCTACTGAAATTAAGTCGTTGACCCATTATACAAAAGGTACGCCGTCACAGAACAAGTCTGCTCCGACTGCTTGTAAGCACAAGATTTCAGGTTCTATTTCACTCCCCTCGCCGGGGTTCTTTTCGCCTTTCCCTCACGGTACTGGTTCACTATCGGTCAGCATAGAGTATTTAGCCTTGGAGGATGGTCCCCCCATATTCAGTCAAGATTTCACGTGTCCCGACCTACTCGATTTCACTTAAATTAGTCTTTCACATACAGGGCTATCACCTACTATGGCTAAACTTTCCAGAATATTTTGCTGGACTAAAATAAGCTTAAGGGCTTTTCCGATTTCGCTCGCCGCTACTGCCGGAATCTCAATTGATTTCTTTTCCTCTAGGTACTTAGATGTTTCAGTTCCCTAGGTTTGCCTCATGTACCTATGTATTCAGTACAAGATAATATACTTATGTATATTGGGTTTTCCCATTCGGAAATCCTCGGATCAAAATTTGTTTACCAACTTCCCGAGGCTTATCGCAGGTTACCACGTCCTTCATCGCCTTATGCTGCCAAGGCATCCGCCTTGTGCTCTTCCTTTACTTGATCATATAACCTTAAAAAGGTTATTTAACATTTTGAGAGTACTTAATAAAATATTAACTACTTTTTAATTTGCAGTGATCTCATGTATACAAAATGTATACACTAGAAAATTACATACCATTTATTTTACATAACATTAGACTTCAATATTTGATTACTCGTGTGGGCGTTTAAAACACATTTTTCGTTAAGGAGGTGATCCAGCCACAGGTTCCCCTACGGCTACCTTGTTACGACTTCACCCCAGTCATGAAGCACACCGTGGTAAACGCCCTCCCGAAGGTTAGACTATCTACTTCTGGTGCAATCCACTTCCATGGTGTGACGGGCGGTGTGTACAAGACCCGAGAACGTATTCACCGCGACATGCTGATTCGCGATTACTAGCGATTCCGACTTCATGGAGTCGAGTTGCAGACTCCAATCCGGACTACGAAGAACTTTATAGGATTAGCACCACCTCGCGGCTTAGCGTCCGTCTGTATTCCCCATTGTAGCACGTGTGTAGCCCTACTCGTAAGGGCCATGATGACTTGACGTCGTCCTCACCTTCCTCCGGTTTATCACCGGCAGTCCCCTTATAGTTCCCGACCGAATCGCTGGCAAATAAGGGTAAGGGTTGCGCTCGTTATCCGACTTAACGGAACATCTCACGACACGAGCTGACGACAGCCATGCAGCACCTGTATCTTGGCTCCAAAAGGCACACTCTCATTACAAGAGCTTCCAAGTATGTCAAGAGTAGGTAAGGTTTTTCGCGTTGCATCGAATTAAACCACATGCTCCACCGCTTGTGCGGGTCCCCGTCAATTCATTTGAGTTTTAGCCTTGCGGCCGTACTCCCCAGGCGGACAACTTAAAACGTTAGCTGCGCCACTGAGAGACATTGTCTCCCAACAGCTAGTTGTCATCGTTTACGGCGTGGACTACCAGGGTATCTAATCCTGTTCGCTACCCACGCTTTCGCACCTTAGTGTCAGTACAGATCCAGGAGGCCGCCTTCGCCACTGGTATTCTTCATAATATCTACGCATTCCACCGCTACACTATGAATTCTACCTCCCTCTATCGTACTCTAGTGAGTTAGTTTTGGATGCAGTTCCTAGGTTGAGCCCAGGGCTTTCACATCCAACTTAACAAACCACCTACGCGCGCTTTACGCCCAGTAATTCCGATTAACGCTTGCACCTTCCGTATTACCGCGGCTGCTGGCACGGAATTAGCCGGTGCTTATTCTGCAGGTAACATCACGGCAATAAGGTATTAACTTATTGCTTTTTCTCCCTGCTTAAAGTGCTTTACAACCCGAAGGCCTTCTTCACACACGCGGTATGGCTGGATCAGGCTTGCGCCCATTGTCCAATATTCCCCACTGCTGCCTCCCGTAGGAGTCTGGGCCGTGTCTCAGTCCCAATGTGGCTGATCGTCCTCTCAGACCAGCTAAAGATCGTAGCCTTGGTAAGCCATTACCTTACCAACAAGCTAATCTTACGCAGGCTCATCTAGTAGCGAGAGCTTCAAGAGAGGCCCTCTTTCTCCCTTAGGAGGTATACGGTATTAATCCGAGTTTCCCCGGGCTATCCCCTTCTACTAGGTAGATTCCTACGCGTTACTCACCCGTCCGCCGCTCTACTCATATCCGAAGATACTTTCTCGCTCGACTTGCATGTGTTAAGCCTACCGCCAGCGTTCAATCTGAGCCATGATCAAACTCTTCAATTAATATCATGTTTGTTGATTTTTAAATAAAAAATCTAAATTTTTTCTCGTATTTTGAACACCCACACGAGTAACCAAATATTTTAAAGAACTATCCGACTCGAAGGTCGGGAAGCGTATTCTAACGGACTTAGATGTAAGAAGAAAGCCTTTTTTTACTAATTTTTTTCTTTATCAACGAGTTTCTCAGAATTTAAAAATTTCATCTTAGATCTGAGCTCTTTTCCAACTTTTTCTATAGGATGATTTTTGGTAGATTCTCTTTTTGATTTCATAAAAGGTCCTCCAGAGCCATCATTACTTTGCCTGCAATCATCCAAGAATTCGTCTGCAAAATTTCCAGATTGTATATTGTCCAAAACCTCTTTCATTGCTTCCTTGGTTTTCTCAGTAATAATTTTTGGCCCGCTCAAATAATCGCCATACTCAGCTGTATTTGAAATAGAATAATGCATATTCGCAATCCCACCTTCTTGAATCAAATCTGTAATTAATTTTGTTTCATGAAGACACTCAAAATAAGCCATTTCAGGACTGTAGCCTGCCTCAACCAATGTTTCATATCCAGCTTTTATTAGGGCTGTCATGCCTCCACATAGTACAGCTTGCTCTCCAAAAAGATCTGTTTCTGTTTCTTCTTTAAATGTTGTTTCTAAAACTCCAGCCCTTGTGCCTCCATTAGCTTTAGCATAAGAAAGAGCAACTTCCTTGGCGCTAGAGTCACTTGTATTTGTTGAATCTTGATATATAGCAATTAAAGATGGAACGCCTCCGCCTTTTAAATAAGTACTTCTTACTGTATGGCCTGGTCCTTTTGGTGCAATCATGATAACGCTGTTGGTTTCATCAGGAATAATTTTTTTAAAATGAATATTAAATCCATGAGCAAAGGCTAAAATTGCGTCGTTTTTTAAATTAGGTTTGATACTCTTCTCATAAATTTCTTTCTGAAACTCATCAGGAGCAAGAATCATCACAAGGTCTGCATCTTTTGTTGCCTCATCAACAGGCATGACTTTTAAACCAGCTTCCTCTGCTTTTTCCCATGAAGATGAACCTTCTCTAAGTGCGACAGTAACATCAACACCAGAGTCACTTAGGTTATTTGCATGCGCATGACCTTGAGATCCATAACCCACAATAGATACTTTCAATTTTTGAATTATTTCAATATTTGCATCATCATCATAAAAAATATTCATTTAACTTCCTCTGCAATTAGTACATCAATTAATTTATTTATTTGCCTTAAAATTTGTCGAAGCAAATTATCATTCACCGTCGTCGCAATTATCAAGTGAGATACTTCACCCTCTTTTAACTTGATATTAAGTTTATCTTCCACAAATTTATACTCTTTTAAATCTTCAACTGGATCAACATGGAGACTCTCAATGTTATATCCTCTCTGATGAAATAAGCCAACCACTCTAACTAAAGCTCCTGGTTTATTTTCAAGAATTATTGACAGTTTTCTTTGAATCATGTTTTAGTTTCTTTATCTAGCCACATATCTTTTAAACTACCATTTGGCGCAACAAGCATTGGATAAACATGCTCGTTAGGATCAACATAAACATCTACAAATACTAATCTATCTTTCATAGAAAGTGCTTTCTCAAGTCCACTTTTTAATTCAGAGTTTTTTTCAATTTTTATTCCAACATGTCCATATGATTCTGCTAGTTCAACAAAATTAGGTAATGAGCTCTGATAGGTGCTAGCTGAATGGCGTCCTCCATAATTCATGTCTTGCCATTGTTTAACCATGCCAAGAGCCTCATTATTAATATTAATTATTTTTATAGGTAAATTATATTGAGTGCAAGTAGACAACTCCTGAATGCACATTTGAATACTCCCCTCGCCTGTAATACAAATTACTTCATCATTTGGATATGCAAGTTTTGCTCCCATAGCAGCAGGTAAACCAAAGCCCATTGTGCCCAAGCCACCAGAATTGATCCACTTTCTTGGTTCATCAAAATGATAATACTGAGCGGCAAACATCTGATGTTGTCCTACATCAGAAGTTATAAATGCTTTTCCATTTGTAATGTTGTATATATGTTGAACAACTGCTTGTGGCATTATTGGTTTATCGTCCGTTTCACATAAGTGCATTTCATGATTTAAACCATGTTGTGATTTCCAATCCGAAATTTGTTCTTTCCAAGGGAGTATCTTTTTTGGGTCAATTAATTCTTTTTTAGCTTCTAATAATTTAATCATCTCTAATAATGAGTTTTTAACTTGACCAAATACTGCAATATTTGCCTCAATAATTTTAGATACTGATGAGTAATCAACATCTAAATGTATTATTTTTGCATTAGGAGCAAATAATTTTGGTGTGTTGGTAATCCTGTCATCGAATCTTGCTCCAATTGCAATTATCAAATCTGCATTATGCATCGACATATTCGCTTGGTATGTCCCATGCATGCCAAGCATTCCCAAGAATCTTTTATGAGTAGCAGGATAAACACCTAACCCCATAAGAGTATTGGTAACTGGAAAATCTAAGATTTCATTTAATCGAATAAGCTCTTCAGAGGCATTGCTATTTATTGCACCACCTCCAGCATAAATAACAGGTTTATTTGATTCTATGATTGCATCTACAGCTCTTTCAATTTGTCTTGGATCAGGATCAATTGGAGGTTTATAAGATCTAATATCTACATCATTAGGATATTTAAATTCAAATAACTTATCTGGCGCAGTAGTATCTTTAGGAACGTCTATTACGACAGGGCCAGGTCTTCCAGAAGTTGCAATATGAAAGGCTTGTTTAACAATTTCTGGTATATTTTCTGCACTATCGACAGTGAAGCTATGTTTTACAATCGGACGTGAAATACCAATCATATCAGTTTCTTGAAAAGCGTCTGTGCCAATAAGGTGTTTTGCAACTTGACCTGATATAACAATCATTGGTATGGAGTCCATAAATGCAGTTGCTATTCCGGTTATTGCATTAGTGGCCCCAGGACCAGAAGTAACCAAAACTACTCCAGGCTTTCCTGTTGCTCTTGCGTAACCATCAGCAGCATGAGTAGCGCCTTGTTCATGTCTAACAAGAATGTGTTCCATTTCTTTTTGCTTAAAAATTGAGTCATATATATGAAGAGCTGCACCGCCCGGATAACCAAAAATATATTCAACTCCCTCCTCTATAAGAGACTGAATTAATATGTCATTACCGGCCAATTTCATAATATTTACCTAAGAAAAAGGTTTATACATTAATCTTACTTGTAAAAACAAGCTTTTTAGGAATTTTTAAATATGTTTTTTAATTGTATTTATGAGTGTTTTGATATCATTTGGTAGGTCTGACTCAAAAGATATGATGTTATCTGAAGAAATATCTTTAAAAGATAAATTACATGAATGAAGTGCTTGCCTTGGAAAAGATCTTATTGACTCGGTCAACTCTTGAGAAGTTTCTTTTGCAATATTTCCGGCTGAATTATAAGTTTTATCTCCAATTATAGGTAATTTTTTATTTGCTAAATGAACCCTGATTTGATGTGTTCTTCCTGTTTCAATTGATACATCCACGATTGAATAATTACCTAAATTCTCATACAGCTTTACAAATGAAATTGCTTCCTTTCCATCTGATCTAATTGACATCTTAATTCTATTCGTTTTATCTCTACCAATAGGTTCATTGATATGAAAACTACCAATTATCTTTCCAACAACCACAGCTTTATATATTTTTTTTACTTTTCTTTCTTGAAGAAGACTAACAAAATAATTTCTAAACTTTTCTGTTCTTGCAACTAGTAATATGCCTGATGTATCTTTATCAAGTCTGTGAACAATCCCAGCTCTTGGGATCTTATTCAGCTCAGGATACTTAAATAATAGTCCATTTGCTAAAGTTCCACTATTACAGCCTGATCCAGGATGGATAACTAATTTACTTGGTTTATTGATTATTAAAAAATTCTCTTCCTCGTGAATAACTTCAAAATCAATATTCTCAGGCTCCCATTGAATTATTTTTTCAAATACAGGATTTAAGCTTATTTCATCATCTGTTGTTACAATTTCTTTTGGTGATGCTATTTCGTTATTAAGCAGGACTCGCCCTTCAATAATCCATTTTTTTAGCTGAGATCTGGAGTAATCATTAAAAATTAATGCACATGCCTTATCAAATCTCTCCATAGAGAGATCTTCTGTAATTTTTTTTGTAACTTCCATTTGAACTAATTTAAAAATAATTGTTCTAATTTTATGTTTTTATAATCCAAAATGTAATTATGAAGGTAAAATTATCAGAATATCTATGAAAGATTTTAAAAAAAATATCAAAACACTTATATTAGGTTTATTTCTTACTTTAATTATTGCCGGATGCAAATCTGATGGAGAGGAAATTGAACAACCTGAAAAAATATATTATGACCAGGCTCAAGCAAGAATGTCATCAGGTAATTACTTTGGGGCTATTGAATCTTTAGAAGCCATAGATACAAGATATCCATTTGGTAAATATGCTGAACAAGCTCAAATTGAGCTAATTTACGCTCATTTTATGAATACTGAAACAGAAGCTGCACACTCTGCTGCTGAAAAATTTATTAGGTTACATCCAAGGCATCCTAATATTGATTATGCCTATTTCATGAAAGGTCTTTCAAGCTATACAAGAGACAGAGACTTGCTAATAAGATTTACTGATACTGATATATCTAATAGAGATGTTTCCGGAGCAAAAGCCTCGTTTGCTGAGTTAACTGAGTTCATTACAAGATTTCCAGATAGTCAATATGTTTCATATGCAAAACAAAGGAATATTTATCTAAGAAATTTGATAGCGAAAAGTGAGTTAAGTGCTGCAGATTATTACCTTACAATTGATGCGCATGTCGGAGCGATTAGAAGAGCTAATTATGTTATTGAAAATATTCCAAATTCTAGTGAAAACTATAGAGCTCTAAAGATTCTAGAAGAAAGTTATGAAGAATTAGGCTACACGGAACTTCTTGAGGATGTCAGGCAAGTTCTAAGTTCTAATTATTCAGGTGAAGAGTCTAATCAGACTTCAAGAACAAGAGAATGGTCTTGGAACTTCCTTGATAGACCTGATAGAAAAGACGAATAATAGTGATTGTCAAGTTAATACCATTATTAGTACCATTCTTGATTCTAATATTAATCAGATTAGCTAAGTCGTACATTCTCTCAACCTTATTTACAAAAAAAACTACACAAAAATCAAAAGAAATGGTTTCTTGTGATTCGTGTGGAACATTTGTACATGAGGATCTGCTTATCTCAAGGTTCGGAAAAAAATATTGCTCAAAAGAATGTACTAATTCTTAACCTTTTTCATCCATATATACATAGCTGGAATATATAAAAGCGCAGTAAGAGTAGCTCCTAAAACTCCAATACTCATTGCCCAAGCTAGCGGTCTAAAGAAAATACTTGCAAATATTAAAGGAACAAATCCACCCAACGTTGTTAGTGACGTTGTAATAATGTGTCTTGTAGATCTTATAACTACATCAATAAGATCAGTTTTTGTCATTAAAGACTTTTTAGCTCTCTCTTTGATATGGGAAAGCACTATAATTGAATCATTAATAGATAGACCTATTATTCCTATTGCTCCAATAGTTGCTATAAATCCAAAATTCTGAAATCCAATTTTTAAACCCATAAAAGATAATCCAATTGATAAAAGTGCTACAGAGAGGATTAGTATAGTTTCTCGAAATGAATTTAATGCAAATACCAAACCTATAGTTATAAGAAAAATGTAAATAATTGCAGATGACCAAATTTGTGATTGAGACTCACCTCTTACCTCAGCCTCACCACTTTGTCTCAATGTATAGCCTGGAGGTAAATTACTTTTAAATCTTTCAATTTCATCTTTTATATACATCTCAGTTTCTGATGCTAACTTTCCTGTCCAAACCCAGCCTTCAACAATATTTACTCTCTGGCTACTTATTCTTGTAATAGTACTTGTGCTTTTATTTAAAGATGTCGTTGAATAATTACCTATCAAATCAATATTGTTAGATGATGGAATGGACAATGAATTTGAACCTCCTGTTAAATCAGACGAATTTGAAATTCCTTTTAGTCTTATGGGTATTTCTATATTTGAATCGAGCATAGAGCTAATTATGAGACCATTATTAGCTGCAAATAATTCGTTTACCATAAGTTCTGTATTTTTTCCTGATAAAGATATATTTGAACTATCGAATTCAAATTCAACATTAGTATTTGAGTTAGTTGCTTCAGATCTTGTGTGACTTATGTCAGGAGCATTATTTATTATTAGCTCAAGTTCAGATCCTAATTCTACGAGAACATTTTCATCATCTCCAAAGATGTCATATCTAATATCCGAAAAGAATGGAGGCCCAGAATAAAAACTATCAATATAAACAACTAGATCAGGATTTTTTGAAACTATTAACCTAGATAGATCTGGAAGATTTTCAATCATTTCATAATAATCTTTTGCAAAAAAAACAGCTTGAGCAGAGTTGTTTGATCCAGTTTTTTCTTTTCCTCCAACAATATTCATTAATACTCTTGGCATCCATCTCCCAACAAACCAATAATCTTTTTCAATCTCAATTAAATTGCTTTCTATAATTTCTTTTCTTATTTTTTTTGCTTTTTCTGCAGTCTTGTTTGACGAAGAATTTTCCGGTAAATCGATATGAACTCTAAACATATCTCTATCACTTGATGGGAAAAAATCTTTCTCAATTGTTCCAAATAATAGAAATCCTAATACTGGTAAAGATAAAGAAATTAGTATTGCCCTTCTCGGAACATCAAAGGCCCAAGTTAAAAATTTTCTATATTGCTTATGCAACTTTTCATTGTTATAGCCTTCTTCATGAACCTTTATATTTGCAAAATAAGGTATTTTCTCCATGTAGCTCATAAGAACAGGGACCATTATTAATGCTAAAACTAGAGATGAAACAATTGACATTATTACTGTAATTGCAAGACCTCCTACAAACTCAACACTAGAGCCTTCGCCTGTAACAATTGGCATAAAAGCAAACACTGTAGTGCCAGTTGCAGCAGCTAATGGTGTTGTAAGCTGGATTAAAGTTTCATTAATAGACTCTTTTATTGATAGGCCTTGAGATCTTCTAAATTTATAGTCTTCAACAACGATAATCCCGTTATCAATTAATAACCCCAAGGCAATTATTATTCCTGTTATCGAGGTCATATGTAACGGCAGTCCTATAAGTTGACAACCTAATAAAACTAATGAAACTGAAAATGGCAAAATAGCTGTAACAATTAATCCCGGCCTTATTCCAAGAAGAAAGAAACTTATACTTAAAACAAAAAAGGCTGCTAATGAAAAACTCTTAATCAACTCACTAAATTTTGACGAAACATATAACGATTCATCATAAATTTCTTCAATGCTAAATTCCTCTGGGAGAACCTCCCTCATCTCTTCAACGACTGCTTCTACTCTATCAACATAGTCATAAACTCGTTGAGACATCGTGCCGGTTGTCGATACTGAAATAACTTTTTTACCGTTATATAAAAAAATATCTTCTATTGGTGTTCCAGGTTGAATGGAAACACTACCAATATCCTGAATTCTTATAATTTCAGAGTTATTCAGAACTTTTATTGGAATTTCACCAACCTTTTGTGGTGAATTTATATTATCTTTTAATCTAATAAGGTATTCAGACCTATCATCAGAGACAACACCAACAGGTTTTTTGTTATCAAATGAACTAATTGCTTTTGCTACATCTTGATAAGTTAAATTTAATGAAGACATTTTTGCAGAATCTATTTCAACAACTATTTCTTCATCTGTTGCTCCATAGACTGCAGTTTCTTTTGTAAGTGATATGGAACTAAATTTTCTTTTTAATTGTTGAGCCAATCTAGACATCATGATTAATGGAGGTTCTCCATCACCATTCCAGTCAATAGCATATTCCAGGGTTATTGGTGGTCCAGCTGTTCTATTTAGAACCAAGGCCACATTATCTGGAGGAATTATTTGATCGACCTTTCCCTGGATTCTTGACCAAGTTTCTTCAATTTTTCCAAACGGTACACTGTCTTCTAACTCTATATGAGTTTTTGAATAGCCTTGAGAAATTATTGAGTCTAGTTCATCTATCTCAACTATTTCTCTTAACTTTATTTCTAGATCATTAATTACTTGTGTTTCAATTCTCTCAGGAGATGCTCCAGGATAAAAAACACTCACGTTTCCCCATCTCTCTGCAAGTTCGGGATTTTCTTGAATAGGAACGCTTAGTAATGATGAAATTCCTGAAAGAAGGATGAAAGCTAAAGTAAGAAATAATATTCTTGGCCTCTCTAGAAAAACGCTTATAAATTTCATTTAATTAATCTATTTTTTTACCAGGAATAATTTTAGTTGCGCCTCCTAGAACAATCAGATCTCCATCTTTTATTGTTCCATTAACGAAAGCATATTGATCTTCAAAATATACTATCTCAACCAAATCTCTTACAACGGTGTTTTCTTCGTTAATAGTGTATAAAGCCCATAAGCCTTGATCGGACTGTGAAAGTGATCTGAGTGGGACCCATGTTCCTCTAGATTGTTTATTTATTTTTATATTAAGCTTTGCTATGGAGCCAGGATTTACAAAACTGTTAAATTTAAAAATAGCTAATCTACTGTCAGAGCCACCTGGTGACATTGGAGCCAACCTTGAAAATTCTGCTTTAGTTTTTTTCCCATCAACCTCAAAATCATACTCGTTACCAATTTCCATATCATTTAAATATAAAACTGGAACTGAAATATGAGCTTCTACATAATTTGAATCTATTATTTCCAATATTGGAATGCCTTGACTAATAACTGTTCCACTATCAAGAAATCTACTTTGAATTATTCCTGAATATGGAGACATAAGATTGGTTTGTTCGAGTTTTACTTTATAGAACTCATACTGTGATTTAGCTATAGTTAAATCTGATCTTGCTTTGTCCAAATCTTGAATAGAAATGTGTCCTTGCTGTCTCAAATCTTCAAATCTATCAAAGACCTGAACAGAAAGTTCATAACTAGCCTTAGCTTGATTTAATCTTGCATTAGCCTCTCTGTCGTCTAATTTTGCTAAGATTTGTCCTTTTTCGACCTTGTCACCAACATCAACATATATAAATTTAATTTTTCCTGGTATTTCAAAGGCTAATTTTGATTGTTCAACTGGTAGCAGTTTTCCAGGAAATTCTTTTTTTAACTGATAAGAATCTAATATCTCAACTTCTAGAACCTCAATTGAATAAATATTCAAAGATACTAAAAACAAAACTAAAGTATTAAAAATTTTTATCATATTTGACTTTTACTATTAAAGATTTTAATGTAAGCAGTGTAAACATTAATGTATTATGTAAGCAGTGTCAACATTATTATAGTCAAATGAATTCTTATCATCACGGAAATCTAAAAAAAGAACTGCTCGATTGCGCACTTAAAATGTGTGAGCGCGATGGATATACTAAACTCAGTATTAGGTCTCTTGCCAAAGAGAGTAATGTTTCTCAAACCGCTCCATATAGACACTTTAAAACAAAAGAAGATCTCTATGCTGAAGTTGCAATAGAGGGTTTTAATAAGATTCATAAAGCCATATCTAAATATGATTCAAATGATTCTAAAAGAAATTTAATTGATGGTACAAAAGCTTATATAAAATTTGGTCTAAAAAATGCAAATACATATGACCTTATGTTTGGAACTGCAATTAAAGACTTTACAAAATATCCAATGCTCTTTGAGGCAGCAAATAAAACATATCTTCATATTCGTTCAACATTTAAAGAATTCTCAAAAAATAAAGATGATTTATACATAGAAGAAAGTTGTATTGATATATGGGCTAAGATTCATGGAATGGTTGGTCTTCTTAGAAAACTGGAAGTAGTTCCTGTTAAACTTGTGGAAATGCCAGATACCCCATTCAAGGCAATTAATTTAATTAGTAAGAATTTGGATTCTTACCTAGAAAAATTCTTTAATAAATTCTAAAAAACTATGAATACTCTCCGTCCACGTAGGTAAGAGTTTTTATTTCATTTTTATACTTTGAATCCTCTACAAGACCGACAATAATCGAATGAGTATGGAAAGATGTTACATTCTCAATGGAACAAAAGATATTTGATTGTGCATTTGCTAAGAATGGAACATCATCAAGATTCCAATTTTTATCATTAAATCTTTGGTCATATTTATCATCATCAGAACATATATTGGAAAGATCCTCTTGATCTTTATTAAGAAGATTAATACAAAATTTAGAGCCAACAGTTAAGCTATTATGAATTCTAGAGTTTTTATTGATACAAACCAATAAGCTTGGAGGATCCATAGAGATTGATGTTACAGAAGATACGGTTATTGCATTTGAATTACCATCAGAATCCTTATTTGAAAGAATGCTTACTGAGTAAACATATCTTCTCATTGCTAATCTAAAATTATCTTGAATACTCATAGTTTGAATTATACTTAATAAAAATATTATAGATGAAAAACAGTATACGAATAACAGGGGGTAGCCTCAAAGGACAAAAAATCCCATTTGATTTCAGATCCTCATTGAGACCTACATCAAGCAAGTTAAGAGAAGTATTATTTAACTGGCTTCAGTTTGAGATTCAAGAATGCAATTGTCTTGACTTATTTGCTGGAACTGGCGCGTTAGGCATAGAAGCCTTATCAAGAGGTGCTCAAAGATCAATTTTTATAGAATCAAATAAAAAAAACTTCTTATTATTGAGAAATTCTATTAAAGAGCTTGGTTTAGAGAAAAACTCAAAGGTTCTATTTAAAAATGGTATCAATTGGATTAAGGATAATGATTTGTCAAATATTGATTTGATATTTGC
This sequence comes from uncultured SAR86 cluster bacterium, assembly GCA_902547695.1. Lineage (GTDB taxonomy): Bacteria > Pseudomonadota > Gammaproteobacteria > Magnimaribacterales > D2472 > SAR86A. The sequence goes on from CACCOR010000012.1 coordinate 19,748, forward strand.
AGATCCTCCATTCAATCAAGACATTGAAAAAAAAATATTAGAAATTTTCCACAAGAATGAAAATTTAAAATTATCTTGTAAAATCTACATCGAATTTAATAAATTCACTAAAATTGATTTACCTAACTCGTTTAAAATTATTAAAGATAAAATGATTGGAGACGTAAGAGCACTTCTTATTTCAAAAAAATGACTTTAAAGATAGCAACAAGATCCTCTAAATTGGCTTTAGCCCAAGTAGACGAATTTGTATCTGAATACAATATATCTGATTACAAAATAATTAAGATTAAAACTGAAGGAGACGTCAAAAGCTCAAAAGGAGAGACGCTTTTTGATAAAGCTCACTTTGTATCAGATATTCAAAAAAGTATTTTAAGAGGAGATGCAGATATTGCAGTTCATTCTGCAAAAGATACTCCTGCAAAAAAGACAAATGGAATTGAAAGAAATTTTATAATTAGTAGAACTTCAAAGGATGTATTAGTATTTAAAGATAATAATAATTTTAATTCAAGCATGAAGATTGGTACTAGCAGCTTGAGGAGAAAATTACAGGCGTTCCATTTCTTAAAATCAACAAATGTTTTTGATATAAATGGAAATATTGATACAAGATTAGAAAAGCTTTATCGAGGAGATTACGACTGCATAATTTTGGCAAAAGCAGGTCTTGAAAGATTGAGATTACTTGATGAACTAAATTATGAAGAAATGGATTGGATAACTGCCTCAGGGCAAGGAACGTTGGCTGTTGAAGTGACAGAGTCCTTTCATGAAAATGAAAAATTATTAGAAATTCACTCAAATATTAAAAATAAATTAGCTACAAATGGCATTGAGTATGAAAGGAATATTTTAGAAAGAGTTGATGCTGGATGTAATTCTGCAATAGCAATTGAGAGTAATTCAGAAAATTCCAAACAAATTATCAGAGGTGAAATATATGGTGTTAAAGAATTTATAACATTTTCTGGTGCTTCAGATATAGAAGCGATTGAAGATATTGAAAGACAAAATGGTCGTAGGTTTTTAAATGAACATAATTGATACAAGTTCAGGCACTACTTCTATAAATAAATCTTGTGGGTCTATAAAGAATATTCCCCTATTTAGAACAAAGGGAATTCAATACCAAATAGATATTCATAAATTTGAAAATATAATTTTCCAGAGCATTTCATCTGCAGCTTTCTTTAATGAATTCGAGTCTTTAAAAAATAAAAATGTATTCTCAATGGGGAAATCGACTCAAGATTATCTTTCAAAACAAGGCATAAAATCTGTGTGTCCAAGTATTCCTGGGTCTGAGGAATTAAAAAAACTTTTATCTAAAAACAAAAAGAGTGGTAATTATTTAATTGTAAAGGGTGAAAATGGCCTTAATGAAATTTCGAATTATCTAAATTCAACTAATAAGTATGTTGAAGAAATAAATTGTTATAAAAGGTTTAAATTAGAAAGCTATGAAAATATTAGGAATGAATTTTATGATGCCGATGCAATTATTTTTCCTAGCACTTATGCTTTTAAAATATTTTTTGAAGAAATATATTCAACTAAAGTTAAAGCTAAGTTGTTTGGTATATCAAAAAGAATAATAGATTATATTTCGAGCTATGATTTGGATCCAGATTTTATAGACTATTTTTCTAAAGATATTACAGAATCAATTAAAGACTCTATTTAGACTTCTTACCATTTCCATTTTTCATAGAACTAAAGAATTCATCATTTGTTTTATGAGATTTAATTCTATCAATTAAAAATTGTATTGCTTGAGCATCTTCCATTTCGTCAAGAATTTTTCTTAGTATCCACATTCTTTGTAATTCATCATCGGACGTTAAAAGGTCTTCCCTTCTAGTTCCAGACCTTCTGACATTAATTGCGGGATATATTCTTTTTTCAGCAATCTTTCTCTCTAAATGGATTTCCATATTTCCGGTTCCTTTGAATTCTTCAAAAATAACTTCATCCATTTTTGAACCAGTTTCTACTAGAGCAGTGGCTATAATTGTTAAACTTCCACCCTCCTCTAAGTTTCTAGCTGCACCAAAAAATCTCTTAGGTCTTTCTAGAGCATTTGAGTCCACACCACCACTCAAAATTTTACCTGATGCTGGCTGAACAGCATTATAAGCTCTACCTAGTCTTGTAATTGAATCAAGCAAAATCACAACATCTTTTTTATGCTCAACCAATCTTTTTGCCTTTTCAATAACCATATTAGCAACTTGAACATGTCTTGTAGGTGGCTCATCAAAAGTACTTGCTACTACCTCTCCTTTTACTGTTCTAGACATGTCTGTAACTTCTTCTGGTCTCTCGTCAATTAATAAAACAATTAGCTCAACTTCTGGATTATTACTTTTAATAGAATGAGCAATACTTTGAAGCATAAGAGTTTTTCCAGCTTTTGGAGGTGAAACAATTAAACCTCTTTGACCTTTTCCAACTGGAGCAATTAGATCAATAATTCTTGATGATAAATCTTCATTTGAACCACTCCCCTGCTCAAGCATTAATCTTTCTGTTGGAAAAAGTGGTGTTAAATTTTCAAAAAGTATTTTGTTTTTTGTTTTTGCAGGCTCTTCTCCATTTATGGTATCGACTTGAATTAAAGCAAAATATCTTTCTTTATCTTTAGGTGTTCTAATTTTGCCTTCAACCGAATCACCTTTTCTTAAACCAAATTTTCTGATTTGGCTTGGTGATACATATATATCATCTTCACCTGCGCAGTATGATCCTTGTGGTGATCTCAAAAACCCGAAACCATCATTAAGAATCTCTAAAACACCGCCGCCATAAATATCAGTTCCTTCAGAAGCTTTATGTTTAAAGATTCTAAAAATTATTTCTTGTTTTTTTAGGCGACCTAAATCTTCTAAACCTAATTCAGAAGCAATATCGACTAACTCACTTATAGGTTTATCTTTTATTTCACTAAGATTCATATAATTATTCCACTATTTTTTTAATTCGAAATGGTATAAATGGAAGGTTTTATTAACTCTGGATACGAAATAATAACTCTTTTTTTAAAATAAGCAAAGATATAAGTATAAAAATTAGATCTTAGATCTAATAAACTCTTCAAGTTGGAGTTTTGATA
>CACCOR010000013.1:0-21750 GCA_902547695.1 uncultured SAR86 cluster bacterium
GATAGTAGCGGAACTTTAAAATATGTAAGAGTTCAATACGCAGGATATGAAGTTTTTCCTGGTAACGAACTTAATGGAATAACATTCGGTGGTGTTGGTAGTGGAACAGATGTTTCATATATCCAAGTTCATAATAATGCAGATGACTGTGTTGAGTTCTTTGGAGGAACAGTTGATGTTAAATACCTTGTTTGTACTGGTGCTGACGATGACAATTTAGATATAGACTGGGGTTATCAAGGCAGGCTTCAATACGTAATTGTTCAACAATCTAATGATAAAGGTGATCATATTGTTGAGTCAGATAACACTAATTCTGATGCAGCAGTCGGCTATCTTACAGAACCTAGATCAAATGCTGTTGTCTCAAACTTCACTTTTATTTCAAAAGGATTTGATGAAATATTCAAATTAAAAGAGGGTGTTTCAGGTCAATATCTAAATGGAGTTGCAGTTGTTAATAGTGCTGTAACAGGCCGAACTACAAATTGTATTGAGACAACATTTATAGAGACTGTTCAAGCAGGTGCAGTAACACCTACATTTTCTATGAACTCTGTCGCAATGGATTGCCCTGGCTATATCAAAACAGATGCATCATCTGGTGGAGCAACAATCGCTCAAGTTGATGCGATTGTAAAAGCTGGTTCAAACAACCTCTATGGTGCAAATTCTGGAGGAGGTTCTTATGTTAATACACTATCAGGGGTGGTCAACGGTACTGCTGAGAATGCAGCTACAGTAACAGCAATACCCGATACTTATAATAGTGATAGTTGGTTTACAACACCAACATATATAGGGGCCGTTAGCAGTGCTACTGATACTTGGTATAAGAACTGGACTTTGTCTGGAACTATAGAAGTTCAATAAGGTTGTATTTAAAAACATATATTTAATGGAGAGATAAATGAAATCAAAAAATACATTAAAGTTTCTTAAGTACAACATTATTATCGGACTTTCATTGTTTTCAATTTTTAGTATGTCTCAAGAAATCGAGGAAGTGGTTGTAAGTGGCTCTTTTATCCCAGATGAAAAAAGAGATACTTCTGAAATTTCTGCGATTCTTGATTCATCTGAAATAGAAAGAACAGGAGATGATAATATTGCCATAGCTCTAACAAGATTAACTGGTTTAAGTCTTGTTAGAGGCAAATATGTTTATGTTAGAGGTCTTGGAGAGAGATATTCTGCTGCAACTTTAAATGGTTCAGGTCTTCCAAGCCCAGAACCTCTTAAAAGAGTAGTTCCCTTAGATTTGTTTCCAACCCAGCTTATTGAATCATCAATCGTTCAAAAGACCTACTCAGCAGATATGCCAGGTGAATTTGGTGGCGGTATCATAGAGATTAATACGAAAGCTGTTCCTTCAGAGAGAATTTTAGATCTATCTTTTTCATCAGGATTTAATTCTGAAACATCCCTATCAGATGGCCTTTTGTATGATGGTGGTGATGACGATGATCTTGGATATGATGATGGTACAAGAGATTTTCCGTCATTTGTTCAAAGAGCAATAAATGGCAATCAAAAGCTTGATAGATCAAATTTCAAAACTTATCAACTTGCAAATGCAGGTCGAGAGTTTGTTAATTCAGAACTTTGGGTTATTCAAGAAGGTGATGTCCCCTTAGATAACTCGGTAAGCTTTACATACGGAGATGAATTAGACATAGATATTGAAAGACTTCTTGATGATGAATCTGCAACTATCGGTGTTCTTCTTACAGCTGGCGTAAAAAGCTCTTGGGAAACTCAAGAAGGAATCAGACAAACTGGCGATATTCAAGCTCAAGGAGATGGTACTTCTATCGTTATAAGGGGAAATGATAAGACATTTAAATCAACCTCAAATAATGTAACTTCATATCTTATGGCTGTTGCAGGCATTGAGACAGACTCTGCAGAACTTAAATATACTGGCATGTATATTCATAAAGGTACAAAAGAGGCAAGAACCCTTCAAGGATATGATACGTCTGACTCAGGAGATGTCAGAGAAGATTTCACTGAGTTTTTTGAAAGAGAGCTTATAAATCACCAACTTAATTATAATTATCTTTTTCAAAATGATATACAACTTGATGTAAGGCTTGCAGGTGGTGATGCTTCAAGATATGCACCATACGAAAGAGTAGTCTTCTATGAAGATACTGATAATAGAGGCTTTTGGCGTTACGATGTAAATACCGGCAGAAATCAAACACAGTTTAGTTATGTAAATGATGATAATGAGAATTTTGGTCTTGATTTAACATTCCCATTACAACTTGGAGACCAGGAAGTAATTATAAAGACAGGGTTTGATCAATCAAATAACTATAGAGATGCACAGGTTAGAAGTTATAGATTTTTAGCTGAGGGTGGACCAATACCAACCGATGGATTAGACAACAGAATTGATTATATATTTGAAGATAAAAATTTTGATCCATCGAGATTAATAGTAATTGAAAATACTGCAGCTTCATCGCCAGCAGGTTATCAAGGCGATTTAGAAATTTCTTCTTTATATTTCAACCTAGATGCTTATTTAAATGAAAATTTTAGATTGGCAGCAGGCTTAAGGTACGAAGACGGCGAACAAATGGTAAACACTTACGATGTATTCCAAATTGTTGACAACAATATAGAGAAAGTTATTGATGAAGATTACACTTTACCTTCTTTCACATTAACTTATTTACCTGAATTTGATGAAAACCTTCAAATAAGATTTGGTCTTTCTCAAACAATTGCGAGACCAACATTTAGGGAGCTATCCCCAACATTATTTATAGATGTTGACACTGATAGGGTTATATCAGGTTCGCTATATTTAGAAAATTCTGAAATAGACAATATTGATTTAAGAGTTGAATATTATTGGGGATTTAACCAGTTCTTAACAGCTGGCTTATTCTATAAAGATATTTCAAAACCAATTGAAGAAGTCGTAAATGAATCTGGTGACTTAATTATTACTTCATATCAAAACGTACCTTCAGCTGAAGTGACTGGTTTTGAAATTGAGTATGAAAGAATTTATGAAGATCTATTACCTGATTCAAAATGGGGTAGCACTAAGGAATTTATTTTTAAAATGAATTTTACTGCTACTGATTCTGAGGTAATTTACAGTGATACGGATACTTATATAAATACACAAGGAAGTGAAGTTAATGCTGCCAGTTTGTTTGCAAATGGAAGAGATACAAGACTTCAAGGCCAATCTGAAGAAATTGCAAACCTTCAACTTGGATGGGACGATTTACAAAATGGCACTCAAGGAACACTTATAGTTAATTATGTAAGTGACAGAGTTAGAGCTAGGGGTATTGACGTTCTTCCAGACATATATGAGGAGCCGCCACTTCTAGTAGATTTTGTATATTCCAAAACAATATCATATGCGAGCAATGATTCTGATTTGAAGATATCACTTGAATTAAGAAACATCCTTGATGAGGAGTATTATGCAGCAATGGCGGATACTGTAATATATGATCAATATAACCTTGGAACTTCAGTATCTTTAGGCTTTAAATTAAGTTTTTAATTTATATATCACAAAAATGAGCTACACTAAGTAGCTCATTTTAATTATGAATTTTATTAGATTTAAACAAGCGATAATTATAATTCTGGCTATTCCTGCGCTTTATTTTTTATGTCTTTTATTTATTTCTTTTATCAATAAACCAGTAATTAAAAATATAAATGTGCCAGATATGACAAATTTTGAATTTCAAAGTAATCAAAATGACATTCGGGATAACAATAATCAAATTGAAAGTCCCTTAACTTTTGATTATAAATTAATTGGTTATAGAGCAGGATCAAATAATTCTTCAGTAATTTTAAAAAAAGGCAACAAGGAGTATGTGGTTTCAAAAGGTGAAAAACTTGAAGGAGTATATGAGTTAATTGAAGTTTCAAAGGATGAAGTAGTATTTCGCAAAGATAAAAAATTATATAAAATTGAAAATCTTGTTGGGATTAGCTTATGAAATATAAATTTGTAACTAGATACACATTAATAACATTATTTATTGTTGCACAAAATTTATATTCCCAAGATTCATATATTTTGAACTATGAAGATGTAGATATTAGAAAAGTAACTCAAGATATTGCACAATTTTCAAAAAAAACAATTATTCTGGATCCGCGAGTTAAAGGAAAGGTAACAATATATTCAAATGCTAATCTTGATAGCAATCAAATTTGGGACGTCTATCTAAGAACTATTCAAGTGAATGGATTTAGTGCAATTTCTGAAGACAGTTTTGTTAGAGTTGTTCCTGAAAATGAAGCTACACGTGATCAGACCCTAGATAATTCAAATGGAGGTGGCTTTGAAACAGAAGTAATACCTTTAATAAATAGATCTACCGAAGAAATTCTACCAATGATAAAACCCATTACTGGTAGACAATCTCATTTATCTAGTATTCCTTCAGTAAACTCAATATTAATCGTTGATCGTGCTAGTAATATTGAAAGGATTAAAGAATTACTTTCAGACTTAGATAAAAATAATACAGCTAAGATATCTATAATTAAGCTTGAAAACTTATCTTCTATTGAGGCTGTAAGAATTCTTGACAGATTAAAAGCTCAAAACAATCCAACAATAAATAAATTTATTGCTATTCCTTTTTCACCTTCAAACTCAGTAATACTATCTGCTAATGATTTAATTACCAGAAATATTATGTCCACTCTAGATTCATTAGATAAAGATATTATGTCAAACGATTCTATGGATGTTATATACCTTAAATATGCTCAAGCCTCTGATATTGCTGGAATACTTAACTCAATATCTGGAAGTTTTATAAGTGATATTGAGGGACAAAAAACAGTTATAACTCATCATGAGAAAACTAACGCCCTTATTATTTCTTCTGCAGAAGAAAATCTTAACTCCATTCGAAATATTATCGCTAAATTGGATATAAGAAGGGCTCAAGTATTGGTTGAGGCAATTGTAGTTGATCTTTCTGAAAGTGCTGCAAGAAGACTTGGAGTAGAAGCAATTTATTCAGGTAATGACGAAGATAGTATTCCAGTTGGAATTACAAGATTTTCTGGTTCTGGTGCAGACTTGCTTGCAATTGCTGGTGCAGCTGACGATGAGCAAGACGTCACTTTAACAACAACGGCAATTTCATCTCTTCTAAATACTCAAGGCCTAGTAGCTGGTTTCGGAGATCTAACAAAAGGAGATGATAATTTTGTTGGAATTTTAAATGCAATTGCAGATGATACAGATTCAAATATCTTATCGACTCCTTCAATTCTTGCTATGGATAATGAACCAGCAAGATTGTTTATCGGTCAAGAAATACCAATAACAACCGGAGAAAGTCTAGGAACAAATAATTCAAATCCTTTTAGAACAACATCAAGACAAGAGGTTGGAATTGAATTGGAAATTACTCCTCAGATTAATGAGGGAGCCTCAGTGATTTTAACAATTAAGCAAGGTGTTTCAGGTATTGCTGGAGTTGCTCAAAGTGGTTTAGATATTATTACAAATAAAAGAGAAATAGAAACAACAGTTTTAGTAGATAACAATCAAATAATTGTTTTAGGTGGACTAATAGATGAAGATGTTCAAGAGGTAGTCTCCAAGGTTCCAATTTTAGGATCCATACCTCTTTTTGGAAGGATTTTTCAATCATCTTCAACAAGTACTAGTACAAAAAACCTAATGGTTTTTTTAAAACCAACGATTCTTACTGATTCAGATTCCGCAAATGAGATTTCACTTGAAAAATATAATTATTTTAAGGCTGAACAAGAACTTAAAGATAATATTATTATAGATCTTACTAATCCCAAAGACTAAAAGTGAGTAACTCGATTAAAGAAAATATAAATACAGATATTTTTCCATATGAATTTGTAAAAGAAAATGAAGTAATTGCTTTTCAAAATGGAGAAGGGATTGTAGTCTCATCGCCAAAACCTATATCACTTAATCTTTATCAAGAAATTCAAAGATTTTTAAATTCTGATTTTAGATTTGAGTTATGTGATTCAAATAAATTTAATGAAATTCTTACTAATTCATTCACCTCAAGCGATCATCAGAAAAATATTTCTGAGGAATTAACTGATGAATTTAATTTGCAAGATTTTGCAGGAAGTATCAACGCTACAGAAGATCTTTTAAGCGGAAATAATGACGCGCCAATCATCAAGCTAATCAATGGTGTTATCAGTCAAGCAATTAAAAGCAGGGCATCTGATATTCATTTTGAACCCTATGAAGATTTTTTAATAATACGTTTCAGGATTGATGGCATTCTTAAAGAAATACTTAGACAAGATAGTAAGATTGCATCAATTCTCATTTCAAGAATTAAAATTATTTCTGGTCTTGACATATCTGAGAGAAGATTGCCACAAGACGGTAGAGTATCTTTGTCTCTTGGAGATAAAAATATTGATGTAAGAGTATCAACGCTTCCGTCATCATACGGTGAAAGAATTGTACTGAGGATTTTGGATAAACAAGCTGCTCAAATAAATATAGATGACTTAGGATTGCCTGAGAAAATTCTTTCAAACTATAAAAGCTCTCTTAAAAATCCTGAAGGAATTATACTTTTCACTGGACCCACAGGTTCAGGAAAAACAACTACACTTTACTCTGGTTTAAGATATTTAAGTGATTCATCTCAAAACATTCTTACAGTTGAGGATCCAATTGAATATACTCTTCATGGTATAGGTCAAACCCAGGTAAATACAAAAACAGGCTATACATTTGCAAAAGGTTTACGAGCAATTTTGAGACAAGATCCAGATGTGGTTATGGTTGGAGAAATGAGAGATATTGAAACCGCTCAGATAGGAATTCAATCTAGTTTGACTGGACATCTTGTTCTATCAACGGTTCACACTAATAGTGCGGTTGCTGCAATAACTAGACTAAGAGATATGGGAATCGAGTCCTTTTTACTTGCATCAAGTTTAAGAACAATAATCTCACAGAGACTTGTGAGGAGGCTATGCTCACATTGCAAAACTGAAAATAAGCCAACTTCAGAATCTGTAAATATATTTGGACTGGATAAAAATAAATCTGTTTTTTCTGCAAAAGGATGCGATCATTGTAATCATACTGGTTATCAGGGAAGAATTGCTATTGCTGAATGCATTCAAATAGACAAGACTTTAAAAGATTTAATTCATAATAACGCCTCTGAAAATGAAATTTCAGATTATGTCTTTAAAGATAATCAATCTATAGATAAAGCTTCAATTGACCTAATAGTAAGTGGAGTAACGTCATGCGAAGAGATAATAAGAGTAAATAATATAAAAGAAGATGCCAGCATATAGTTATACAGCTATTAATAAAGTTGGTACTAAGAAAAAAGGCATCATCAGTGCTATTTCAGAGAGAGAAGCAAGGAAGTTAGTAAAAGATCTTAATTTAACACCGTTAAAAATATCTGAATCTAAAAATTTAGGCAAGACTTTAAGAATTAAAAATAAAGATATTGTGCTGATGACTAGACAACTTGCGACATTACTCGAAGCTGGTACACCAATTGTTGATTCAATCGATATCACCGCAAAACAAATTAGAAATAAAAACTTAATACAAGTTTTATTTAACCTCAAAGAAGACTTGGTACAAGGAAAAAGATTAGGTAATTCAATGAAAAAATTTCCAGGCGTTTTTTCAGATACTTATATATCAATGGTCTCAGCAGGGGACTCTTCAGGTAACTTAGATACTGTTTTTTCCAAACTTGCTGATTACCTTGAGGAAAGCGCTTCAATAAGACAAAAAGTAATATCAGCTTTAACTTATCCATTAATTTTGATTGGATTTTCCCTTATTGTAATTATATCTTTGCTTGCTTTTGTTCTACCTCAAGTCGTCAATCAATTTATTAAGGCGGGAGCCGAGCTACCATTTATAACAAAGTTTTTAATTGGAATCTCAAATAATATTATTCCAATATTAATAGTAGTACTTTTTTTTGCTGTAGGCCTATATTACCTTTATAAGAAATATACTAATAATAAAGATAATAAGATATTTATTGATAAAAAGATTCTTGCCATTCCATTTTTAGGTAACTTTATTCTTAATTCAGAATTAGAACGATTTTCCAGTACTATGGAATTGCTTTTAGCTTCAGGTACTAATCTAGATATAGCTCTAGGGGAGTGTTCAAAGATTTTCAACAATCAATATTTATCTAATATTGTTATGAATGCCAAAAATGATGTGATTGAAGGAAAAGACTTTATAGCCTCTATGAAATATGGCCAAGTTTTCCCAGATATTTTTATTCAATTGATTTCAAGTGGTTACAGGTCTGGTAATCTTGAGAAGATGTTTAATAAGGTTTCGAATTTTATGAAATCTGAAATTGAAAATAAAAGGTCTGTATTTTTATCACTTTTAGAGCCAATAGTAATAATTTTTATGGGTGGATTTATTATGATGATAGTTCTAGCTATACTAATACCAATTATGCAAATGAATACATTAGCAATATGAAACTAAAAGATAACGAAAAAGGTTTTACACTTATAGAATTAATGGCTGTTTTGGTTATTTTAGGTATTTTAGCGACAGTTGTTGTTGTAAGTGTAGATCCAGTTTTTCAAAGAGCGAATCTTGAAAAAATAAGGGCTGATATGGCAAACACTAATAAAGCACTCGAGTTATATAGATTTAACGAATTGTCTTATCCTTCTACTTCACAAGGTTTAGATGCTCTAGTAAAACCCCATTCTGAATTAAAGAATCCTTTTTTGTATCCTCAAGGTGGTTATATATCGGCAATTCCAAAAGATCCATGGGGAAGAGAATATATCTATGAATATCCTTCAAGACGCACTCAAAAATATGATTTATATACATTAGGTGCTGATGGCATTGAAGGAGGATCTGGTGAGGATGCTGATGTTGGAAATTGGATGCAAAAATAAAAGATATCGATCAGGTTTTACTCTTATTGAAATACTTGTCGTACTGATTATTATTGGAATAACATCAACATTAATTACCTTAAACTTTAGCACGTTTGATTTAATAGAGAAAAAAGCTAATTCATTTCAAAAAACTGTAAGCTATTTAACGGAGGAAAGTATTATTACAGGAAAAATTATTGGCTTATACCTAAGTTCTAATAATCAATTTGCAAAGTATCTTACAGAAGAAAATCAAAACGAAATTGATTCAAGTTACAAAAATACTTTTTGGTCTGATACAACTTCACTTAGGAAAACATTTAAATTTGTAGATGGGTCAATCATAGAACTTGATAATCAAATGCTAGATACACCAGTAATTATTTTTTACCCATCTGGAGAAAACTCTGGCGGTCAAATAGATATTTACAACCCACAATATATTCAAAGAATAATTATTTTTAGCAATGGAAAAACTAAGGATGAAATTATCAGTTATTAAAAAAGGGTTTAGTTTAATTGAAGTAGTTGTTGCTTTATTTATTTTAAGTATTTCGGTTATAACAATCTACAATCTAATAATTTCTACCTCAGTTTCAAGCTATGATCTTGAACAGAGATATTTGGCCAAAGAGGTAGCAAATAATCACATTGCACTTTTAAATACAATTGAAAAACCTCTAAGATCAGGAAACAGAAAAGGTGAAATGATTATGGGAGGTCAAAATTGGGTTTGGGATGAAGAAATATACGATACTTCAAATGAAGATTATTTTGAATATGAAGTACGTATTAAGCTTGCAGGACAACATAAGTATATTTATTCAACAAAAGGTTATTTAATTAAATGAAGAAGGGATTTACTTTAATTGAAATCTTAGTTTCTCTTGTAATACTATCTATGATTGCAGTCATTTCATCAAACATTCTTCAGTCCTCTATTGAGATTGAAAGAACTTCTTCAGAGCGTCTTAAAGTATCACGCTCATTAAATTTATCATCAATAATTTTAAAAAGAGACATAAGACAAATTATAAATGTGCCACTAAGAGATAATTTTGGAAACCCTATGAATTTAACATTTTTAGGAAGCAATCTTGATAAAAAAATATCTTTTAATACTCAGATTAAATCAATTTCAAATAAGATATCGCCTGTAAAAAGAGTTGAGTATGGTCTTGAGAATAACAATTTGATTAGAAAACAATTTTTTTCATCAAATCCAATAAATATTGATGAAAGCTTCAAAACAAATTTAATTGAAGAAGTTTCTGAAATAGATATAAGATTTTTGCATGAGAAAATGTGGTATCAAGAATGGCCGGTCGATCCAATCACTCAAAGAAAAATTCCAGAATTAATAAAGCTCGAGTTTACAAAAAATAATAAAGAATATACATGGATAATAGAACCAAATTTTGATTATGTCTTCAAGTACTAAAGGAGTTGTTCTTATTTCAATACTATTAATAGTATTGCTACTATCATCAGTAGCAATATTATTTGGAAATAAATATCTCTTATCTCTAAAAAGAGCACAATATATTGAATTTCAATCACTATCATTAAATGCCTTTAGAAACATTGAGGCATTATCAAAAGAAAAAATAAAAAAAGAACTTAGATTTAATAAAAATAAAATATCAAAAAACAATCCTCTTCTTAAAGAAAGCTTTTATTATAATCTTAACGGTGCAGATATTGTTGTAAGAATCTCAGATGCAAGTAATTGCCTAAATATAAATTCTATTGTTCTTATCGATAATGGTGAATTCGTTGAAAATAAAAAATCTACGGCATCAATCAAAAAAATTCTCTCACTAGAAGAAGTAGATAATAATGTTATTGAAGAGATTATAGATCAGGTCATTGACTGGATTGATTATGATTCAAATCCAAGGGCTAATGGTCTTGAGGATTATTATTATTCTGGACCACTTCATAATCCAAAAGAATACACTGGAATGAGATTAATGGTTTCTATAGAAGAGTTAAAAAGTATCCCAGCAGTGAAACAAATTGATTGGTCAATAATGCAAAAAAATTTTTGCGCTCTTCCTGAAGCTAATCAAATATCAATTAACATTAACACCCTCAATATAAATGACGATTATTTATTGAGCTCTTTATTTCCAAATATATCCTTACAAGAGGCTAAGTATATTTTGGATAATATACCAGATTCAGGTTTTGACGATTTAATTAACTTCAAGAATAATTTTCCTGATATGAATTTTGAGGACGCATATGGAGAAATTAAATTTAATTCAAATATTTATGAAATTAATACAGAGATTAATTTTGAAGATTTTGTTTCATCCTCTATAAGTAAACTAATTTTTGAGGGCAATAATAATGGTTTTATTATCTCAAGAATCTATAATGGAATTTGATGAATACTATTGTTGCATATCCAGATAATTTAAGTTTCAGTAATGGTAAATATCACCATAGCTCAGATAACTATAAACAAATAAACACTTTTTCAAATTTAAATGAATTTGATTCTTTGAATCAAAAAGATACTTTTATTTATCTTGTTCCATCTTCAATCATAAGTAGCTATGTTTTTGAGAATAATGAAAATCTTTCAAAACAAAACAATCTAGCTAATTTCATGTCAGATATTGATTCATTTATCGTTGACGATATTTCAAAGAACGAATTTTTCATTTTTGATAAAAATGGTTTTGTAATTAATAAAACATTGTATGAAGAATTAAATACCATATTAAATTCATTGAATTGTAAAGTTCTAGTTTTGCCAGATTATTTTTTAAATAGACAATACGGAAAAGACACCATTACAGAATTTAATAATAAGTTTTTATTTTCCTTCAAAAATGGCACAGGTAGTTCAATTGAACAAGATTCATTAAATCAATATATTGAAACAGTGAAAAATAACTATCCAGATTTTGATCCTATTATTTATTGTGATAATGATGTGAAGGCCTTGGAAATATTTAAGACTAAAAAGGAATTTAATGTATCTGATTTTGTTAGCAATAAAAATGCTAAAGAACTAAATCTATTTAAGTTTGAAGTCTCTATTAAAAATATTTTTAATAAACTTAATTTCACAAGAATGGAGTTATATATATGCACATTTCTAATATTTTGTTCTTTGTCTTTTCCTTATTTATTTTTATCTCAAAATAATAAGCAAATAAGCATATACGAATCAGAAACATTTAATATTTTTAAAGCAATAGACAAAAATACTAATAGAGTAGTGACCCCAAAGATTCAAATAGATCAACTAATTAATCAAATATCTATTACTCCATTAGCAGAAATAGAAAACTCTAGTTCGAATTTTAGTAATTTTAACTTTTTGGTTTCTCTTGGTGAAAATTATCTTAAAAGTGTAGATATAGATTTTAATTCAAATGAGGCAGTACTATTTTTAGAGGGGTTACCAGAGATTCAATATCGATTGATTAAAAATACTGTTGGAAGCTTAAATGTAGAAATTATAGATGAGAATTTAGCTTCAAATGAAAATTTGATTTCTGGTGAGATTAAGATTGGATTTTTACTATGAATAACTTTTTGAGTAGCTTAAATAATAGGGAAAGAAATTTAGTATTGGCTACTTTATTAATGGTTGTTACATTAATATTATTTTTTATTTTTACTAATACAATTCAGTCCTTGAATTTTTCATCAAAAAAACTTGAAAAAGCTAAATCTGATTATGAATACGTCGTTCTAAAAGCTCAACAGCTAAGTAATTCATTTATTAATCAGTCAAATGATCCTGCTGAAATCAAATCATTTATAGACAACTCGATAGATTTAGATATAAAAAATCTTCAAGTAGATAATATTGATAATTATTTAAAAATTTCTTTTGAAACTAAAAATTTACAAGAATCTTTTTCTGTTTCAGATAAGATAGCGTTTATGTTAGAAAAAGATTTTAGTAAAGTTACTTATTCAAAAAACGAAAACGGATCTTTTACAGAGCTTTTTATAATCAATCTTTAAAGAAATATTTATAAACTATAAACGCTATAATTGATCCGATAATCTGTGCTAAACCAAATGAGAAAACATTTTCGGGGCTTATACCAGCAAAGCTGTCAGAGAACATAC
Organism: uncultured SAR86 cluster bacterium; assembly: GCA_902547695.1. Classification (GTDB taxonomy): domain Bacteria; phylum Pseudomonadota; class Gammaproteobacteria; order Magnimaribacterales; family D2472; genus SAR86A. The sequence continues at coordinate 13,036 of CACCOR010000013.1, forward strand.
GTCCAATCGTGCCGGCTAGGTTTGCAAATGATGTAGATGATGTAAACCAATATGCTGCACCAATATATGATGCAACAATTAATGCAATTTTATCTTTATTTGAAATTAATATAAAAAATACCAACCCAAAAGTAGCAATAATTTCGGAAAGATAAATATTGAATCCAGACCTGTTTTTATTAGAGAGCTGAAATAATTCAACATCAAACATAATATTTGCAGTCAAAACTCCAATGATTGCTCCTAAAATCTGCAAAAGTGTAAATAGTACAAACGTTTTAAAAGAAATTTCTTTGTTTAAAAAAAATGCTAGAGATACAACTGGATTAAAATGATTACTGTATGACTCAAATGATGAAATTAAGAAATAAAGAGCGAAAAAAGTTATAACAGCATTAACAAACAAAATAATTGACTCATCATTGGTAAGTGATTGACCCATTATTCCGGAGCCCACAACTGCACAGAATAGAAAAGCTGTTCCTAAAAACTCAGAAATATATTTATTTAATTTCATTTTTCATTATATATTGATATTTTTTTTGAATAAATTTCATGGAAAATTTTAACTGCAATTGAATCAGAGACACCCCATTTGGTTGATTGTATAGTTTTAATCTCTAATTTTTTTATAATTCTCTCATAGATTTTTAATCCAAAATCAATGACGTCAGCTCTATCATTTGCAAATCCATACTTGTTAATTTTTTCTTCTATTTCAAGATTTCTTAGATTCTTATATTTTTTTAAAAAATCATCAGATTTCATTTTTTTTAATTTATGAGCATTTAAAAAGGCTCTAATGTTTCCTCCAAGTCCTATGATCTCTGTTATATCATTGAATTGCTTTAACCATTTATCCAATCTATCCCATTCTTTTCTCTTATCTTTTTTAAGCATTAATCTAACACCACCTAATTGAAAAGATTGAATTGAATGTTTTGGATTATTGTAAATATAGATCTCAGTACTTCCCCCACCAACATCAACATATGCTTTATTATTTTCTTTTTGTGCCTTTGGATGAAAACCTATTAACTGAGCTTCTTCAAGACCTGAAATTATTCGAATTGGATGTTCAATTTTATTTTCTATATATGTTCTTGCTTCTTCCGAGTTAGTGGTATTTCTTAATGCGCTAGTAGCAATAATTTCGTATTGATCAATTTTATCTTTAGTAAATTTTTTCTGATATCTTTTTAGCGTACTTACTAATTCTCTTAGTTTTTTATCAGATATCTTTCCCCCTTCAAAAACTTCTGCTCCAAGACGAATTGGGGAACGTATTCCATCAATAAACTTAATTGAGGTGGGTGTTGTTTCAAAAATCTTAGATTTTACTGCATTTGTGCCAATATCTACGGAAGCAATTTTCATTATATGTCGTCGCTATATTTGCTTATGATCATAAATTGCTCATATGAAAGGTTATCAAATTTAACTCCTTCTAGACTTGTTGAATAATTATTCAAAGACTTTGACCATTTTGCAGGCTTAAGAATCTTCTTCCCATGATATTCAGTTTTATTCAATAGATATCTTAGTGATGTTAACCGCGCAATCATTTTATTATTCGAATTAATTGAAACCCATGGACTAACTTCAGTTCCAGTTTTTTCAAACATCTGCTCTTTGTATAATGTGAAGGCGTTCCATTTAGTAATTACTTTTTCATCATTTTTTGTAAGCTTCCAATACTTAAGTTCAGAATTTTTTCTTGCTTTCATTCTAATTTTTTGTTGATCTTTTGATAGTGAAAAATAAAATTTTGTTAATTCAACTCCATCACTTATTAATTGTTCTTCCCAATTATTAACTTTTTTCATAAACGCTCTGTATTGATTTTCAGTGCAATAACCCATAATGGGTTCAGTTATTGCTCGTGTATACCAAGATCTGTCAAGAAATGAAATTTGACCGCTATTTGGAATTACCTTTTTCCATCTCTGGAACCAGTGAGATGATTCCCATTTTGTTGGAATTCCTAGCTGAATGTAATTAAAATGTTTTGGCATTAAGTATTCTGAAAAGAATCTAATTGCTGTACTTTTGCCAGCAGTGTCTCTGCCTTCAAATACGATACATATTCTTCTATTATTTTTAATTACATCTTCTTGAAGTTTCAAAAATTCAATTCTTAGTCTTCTTTTTTCTAAATCGTAAGATTTTGCATCAAGTTTTTTATAATCAGTTTGATCTAAATTTATAATTTTCATTTTATATTTAAATTAGATGACACCTAAAAGTTTTATATTCTTAACACAAATGATAACATTTAAGCGTAAAATTTTTTCTCAAAAATAATATGGAAACTCTATTCTTAAGCCCTCTTGCAATAGTAATTATAGCATCTATAGTTGGGTTCTTTATGGCATATGGAATAGGTGCTAATGATGTTGCAAATGCTATGGGAACTTCAGTTGGAAGCAAGGCAATTACTCTAAGACAGGCTATTATTATTGCTGCAATATTTGAATTTCTTGGAGCATATTTTGGAGGTGGTGAAGTTACCTCAACAATAAGAAAAGGAATTGTTGATCCAACAATTTATGAGGATGCAAATAAATTTATTATTGGAATGTTATCGTCATTATTAGCCGCAGGAACCTGGTTAATTATTGCCTCAAGAAGAGGCTGGCCAGTCTCCACAACTCATTCAATCGTTGGTGCAATAATTGGTTTTGTTTCAATTTCAAAAGGAGTGAGTTATGTATCTTGGGGGACAGTAGGTGGCATAGCTTCAAGTTGGGTAACATCGCCAGTAATTGCAGGATTCCTAGCATTTTTAATTTATTTAAGTGCAAAAAAATCCATTCTTGATAGCGCTAATCCAGGTGGAAGAGCCGTTAAAATAATTCCTATATATAGTTTTTATGTTGCTTTTATTATTTCATTAGTTATAGCAAGAAAAGGACTGAAAAATATAGGACTTGAGTTATCAGAGTCAGATGTATATATGTTTAGTTCAATTTTTGGAATTATTGCAGCTGCAATTACTTATACTCTTTTAAGACAGAATTTTTCAAAAATCAAAGAAAATGGAATTGAATCTGCATTTGCAATTTTAATGATTGTCTCGGCATGTGCAATGGCTTTTGCTCATGGCTCAAATGATGTTGCTAATGCAATTGGACCTCTTGCTGCAATTGTCTCCACTGTAAATTCAAATGGTATTATAGATACTTCGTCTCCAGTTCAAGCTTGGATTCTTTTTTTAGGGGCAACAGGAATTGTTTTTGGTTTAAGTATGCTTGGAAAAAATGTAATAAAAACTGTAGGAGAAAAAATTACTGCATTAAAGCCTAGTCTTGGTTTTTCAGCCGAACTTGCTACAGCAACTACGGTTGTAGTTGCTTCTTACGTTGGATTTCCAATTTCAACAACTCATACACTAGTTGGAGGAGTTATTGGAGTTGGATTGGCAAAAGGGGCTAAACATTTAAATACTAAGTCAATAACGAGAATTATTACTTCATGGTTGATAACAATTCCAATTGGAGCTTTTTTAACAATCTTGTATTGGGTTTTTCTAAGAATAATATTCGGAGTTTGATTTTACCTCTTTATCCAGCTGGTCATGTATGCAACCACAGCTCTAGATGCTTCAATTTTACCAATATCATTTAATTTACCACTTTCTTTTGTGTTTAATGAAAATATTGAAAGAATAATTTGAGCTACAACTCTGCAAACACCTTCTTTATTAAAAACATTATCGAGACTTATGGATTCTTCGTAAGTTTCTTGAATGACATTACCTAACTGATGAATTGAATCTGAGTCTAAAGGCGGATTTATGGTATTACTAAGAATTAATTTTTGTGCTATTGAAGAATAAAAGAAATATTCATAAATATTATAAATAATATAATTTGTAACTTTTATAAGATCTCCTTTATCACTATCACTTAAGATGTTTTTTGAAAAGTTTTCTAGACATTCATTAATACATTTTGAGATTATTAGTTTTTTTAAGAAATCTACAGTTGGTATGAATTTATAAGTCGATGTTCTTTTTAAACCAGATTTTTCTGCTACTTTTGCAAGAGTAAGATCATCAATCTCACCATCTTCAACAATATTAATTGCAGCATCAATTATTTTATTAATTCTTTCTTTGCTTCTGTCTTGTTTTGCTAAAGTCTCCACTATTTAATTATGGACAAATGTCTATAAATGTAAATATAAAAGAACTTAAAAAATTCACATAATGTTCACAAATTTATGTTATTTCTGTTGCACTCTAAATTTAGAATTTTTGCATTATATTGGAGATTTCATGAAAAAATATATATTCCCATTGTTTCTATCACTATCTTTATTTTCTCAAGAGTCAGAAAATAATACTAACGATGAGCAAGTTGAAGAAGTTGTAGTAGTTGGTACAAAAGCTAGTATTGTTTCTGCTATTGAAAAACAAAGACAATCAAATTTAATTGTTTCTGTCGTAGATTCTGATGCTTTAGGTGACTTTCCAGATACAACAGCAGCTGAAGCCATAAGAAGACTATCAGGTATTTCAGTTGAAAACGATCAAGGCGAAGGCAGATATGTAAATATAAGAGGTATATCTGGTGATCTTAATTCAATTGCAGTTAACGGTGCTCTTGTTCCTGCTCCAGAGGGAGGTAGGGCTGTTATGCTTGATGGTCTGCCAACTGAATTGCTAGATTCAATAGAAGTATACAAGACACTAACAGCAGATAAAGATGCTGACTCAATTGGCGGAAGAATTGAGTTTAATACTAAAAGAGCTACTTCAATTGACGGAACACTTCTAAAATTTAAAGCAGACACTTCATACAATGAGCAATCTAAAAATTCTGATAATCCAAAAATGGCGTTTACTTATGGTTCAATGATTAATGAAAATATTGGACATGTTCTTGGTGTTACATACGCATCTAAGCAGATTGTTACCTACAACAACGAAACCGGTTTTCCAGCTTGGGATACAGACGACGGAAATATCTTTCTTGATGATGATTGGGAGATGAGGTTTTATGATTTAACAAGAGAAAGAACAGGCATTACATATGATATCGATATGATGATAGATGACGATACATCAATTTATGCAAATCTTTTATATAACAAATATGATGATGATGAATTAAGGAATAAAGAAGAATTTGGCTCTCTTAGAACCGGTAACGTATATGCAGGCTCAAGCGAGATTAATAGAGTTAGAAGAGATGCTGAAGTTAGAAAAAGAATAGAAACACGTGAAATAAGAACCGTGATATTGGGCGGTGAGACATTGATAAACGGCTGGTTCGCAGAAGTGCAGTTTAGTCACTCTTACGCTGAAGAAAATGATACAGATAATGTTGATGTAACATTTAGAAGCGATAGAATTGATACTGATGATTGCGGAGGTCCTTGTGGCTCATTCTTTTATCAAGATCCTCAAAAAGTCGGTTTATCTCTATCATCATATGCTCAAGGTGTGCTTTATGCTGATTTAAATGTTGATGCATGGGAAGAAGATTGGAGTTTAATCAAAGATACTGAAACAGCGTTTAGTATAGATATGACGAAAGATGGATTTACGTTTATGGATGTTCCAACAACAGTAAAATATGGTTTTAAATATAAGTCTAGAGAGAAAAAAGGTGATAGCAATCAAATAGAAGTTGATGATGATAATGTGCAAGCTTTACTTCAATCTGAATTTGGACCATACATAAGATCTTGGCCATTCGCCGGACAACAGTACGGTCCTCATGCTGATGAAAATCTTTTATATGCAAGAAAGGGTCAATACACTGGTGGTCCTGATTATGATAACTTTGAAGAAGACTTTACAACAAATGAAGATATTACCGCGATATATTTTATGGGTACAATGGATTTTGATAAGGCAATTGTTATAGCAGGTATTAGGGTTGAAGATACTGATTTCGATACTCTTGGATATAATGATGGTGATGTAGATGATGTGTTAACAGCATCAAAGAGTTACACGTTTGTCTCGCCAAGTTTAAATGTTAAATATTTCTTAGATGATCAAACTATCATTAGAGGTGCAATATGGAGAGCATTATCTAGACCGGGTTTTGGTCAAGCAAACTTGATAGCAGATATAAGAGAAAGAGATGATGGTAATTATCGAGGTGAGATGGGTAACCCAGATCTTGACCCGTATGAAGCAACTAATTTTGATTTATCAATTGAATATTACGGTGATGGCTCTTTCGCATCATTTGGATATTTTAAGAAAGAAATCGAAAATGCAATTTATCCACTTGCAGTGGCTAATACAACAGTAAATGGTTTGCTTTTTGACGAATTATTGACATTTGTAAATACAGATGACTCTGATGTTGATGGTTTTGAATTAAACATATTTCAAGAGCTAAATATGCTGCCAGAACCCTTTGATGGCCTGTTTGTTTCAATGAACTTTACTACTACTGATGGAACTTCATCATTAGATGTAGATAATGGAACTGTAACATTTCCATTCAGAAAATTATCAGAAGATGTTTCTAATATCTCTATAGGTTACGATAAAAATAAATTTGATATAAGGCTATCGTCTGTTTCAAGATCGCCTTATTTAGATTACCTTGCAGATGATGATAGCGAAACCATTCAAGAGGATTTAGATAATAATAATATTAGGTACACAGATGATCACACTCAAATTGATTTTAATCTTAAATATAAAATTAATGACAATCTAAGTCTTAAATTTGATATCAATAACATAACTGATGAACCAGAGTTTTACTATTGGGGAACTCCAAACAGATTATCTCAATATGACGAGTATGGAACAACCTATTCAATTGGCATAAGATATAATTTATAATTCAAATAAATTTAAATAATAAGGCAAGTCTTTAACTTGCCTTATTTTTATAAGAAATGAAATACTTATTAACAACATTATTTATATATTCGCTTTCTGTAGTATCTGATCCTATAGATAAAATTATTCATATAGTTCCTGCAATCGACGAGACTCCTCAAGTAATCTCAAAAGGAGATGCTGCAGATGATCCTGCCATTTGGCTAAATAAATTAAATCCAGATAGATCACTAGTATTTGGAACAGATAAGAGAAGTGGCATATATACATATAACTTAAAGGCCGAAAAAATAGGCTACACAGAAATTGGAGATATCAATAATATTGATGTTAGAACAATGAATGTTACTGATGATGATAACAAAGACATAGGTAGTTATTCATTTATCTTTGCATCAAATAGAACTACAAACACACTTGATATTTGGGTATATAAAGACACTAATATTGATAAGGCTATAAAGGATAATAATTTTGAAATTTCAAAAGAGCCATACATAAATGCTAAAGCAAACATGGTAGTTTATGGAGTTTGTGCAGGTATTGATTCGAGATTTGGATTAATAGCATTTTTAACAGAAGATGAGGGATCAAAGGTACAGATGTGGAATTATGGTCCCTTTGGAATGACTCTTTTAACAACATTTAATAATGAAAATGCAACTCAATCTGAGGGATGTGTTTACGACGATGAAAATAGAACTCTTTTTATATCTGAAGAACAAGATAGAGGTATTTTAAGAGCCTATAAAATAAATAACGAGTTAGATTTTTCAAGTCCTATTATTATTGATAATAGATCTGGAAATATAGATGATGATCCTGAAGGAGTAACGGTTTATAAATCTTCTGAAAAAGATGGCTATGTTATCGTTTCATCTCAAGGTGATAGTTCTTTTAATATTTATAATCGACAAGAGCCTTATAACTACCTAGGCAGTTTTAAAGTTGGTAGTAACAAGGACATTGATAATGTTAATGACACTGATGGTATTGACGTTATTAATTTTAATTTTGGTAATAAATATCCTATGGGCTTATTTGTTCTGCAGGATGGAACAAATGATGGTAAAAATAAGGTAAAGAGACAGAATTTTAAATACGTTTCTTTTGCTGATGTTCTAGAAAAATTAGATCTTTAGTTTCTTTACAAATTCTATAATATCCCTAGAAAGTGATTCAGGTTGCTCTAAGGCTGCAAAATGTCCGCCTTTGTGCGTATTCCATTGAACTACATTATAGATTTCTTCAGCCCATGCTCTTGGAGGTGCAATTAAGTCTCTTTCAAAAACTGCACCTGCCATAGGTTGCTTAATGTTCTCAAAAGAAAATCCCAAATCTCCATTTTCTTTATATAACCTTGTTGATGAAGTTATTGATTCACTAAACCAATACAAAGATACTATTGCTAGAACTTCATCATTAGAAACAACTAGTTTATTCTCTTCACCATCAAACCAGCCATAAAACTTCTCTACAATCCATGCAGCAAGTCCAACAGGAGAGTCATTTAAGCCATAACCAAGTGTTTGTGGTTTTGTTTTTTGTATCTCATAGTACCCAACTCCTTGTTCTTTATATTTTTCATAATTTGCCATTAATTTTTGCTCCTCTTGTGAGGTATTTTCTAATGGATCCTTATCAGCGGGTGGCCAAGCAATAATCATATTAAGGTGAATGCCAATACAATGATCTGGATAAAGTTCAGCCATCCATTTGCTTATGGTTGCTCCCCAGTCACCACCTTGAACAATATATTTATCATATCCAAGAGCTATTAAGAGCTCATGCTGCAAAATAGCAATCTGTTTGGAATCCATACCAACTTCTTTTGGTTTATCGGAAAATCCAAACCCTGGAAGAGAAGGGCAAATAATATCAATTGGCATATCAGAGTT
>CACCOR010000014.1:0-17768 GCA_902547695.1 uncultured SAR86 cluster bacterium
GAACAGATCTAGCTTTTGCTCCAGGTCATCAGGGTAACATCAGAGTTAGAAAGGAAACTGGAATGTCTGGTGGAAACGTTGGACACGTTCAAGTTCAGTATACTTTCTCTGATAGCAGTTTCTCAGATATCATGGGACCAAATAAAGCTGAACAAGATAGTTATAGTTATATCGATCTTAGAGCAGGTATCAGTAATGATGAACTTACTGCTGAGCTTTATGTTGACAACGTAACTGACGAAAGAGCTGAAATTAGTAATACATTTGTTTTTGATAGACAACGTATTGCATATATCAGACCTACAACTATTGGTATTAGAGTTAAGAAAAACTTTTAACTTCTAATAAATAATTAAGAAGGGAGCTTAGGCTCCCTTTTTTAATATTAGTTAAAGATTACTTATAATATTTATATGTCTGAAACTAAAATAGATATTTCAAGAGCATCAAAAGCTATTAGAGATAGTAGGTTTGTTGAGGCTCTAAGTATGCTCGAATCTAATTTAGCAAAAGATCCAGACCATCTTGAGAGTTTGTATTTTGCAGCAGTATGCTCAAGATATCTTAAAAATTATAAAGACTCACAAAAATATTTAGAAAACCTTCTAACAAAAGCGCCTGATATGGGAAGAGCATATCAAGAGTTAGGACATCTTAGTAAAGCTATTGGAAATGACGAAAATGCTGCTTCACATTACAGACAAGCTTGTGAACTTAATCCTGCCCTTATTTCATCATGGAAGTCTTTATTTAATTATTTTACAAAAATGAAAAATAAACCTGCTGCAGAACATGCATATGAGCAGATTAAAAAACTTGAATCAATTCCCAGTGTTCTTTTATATATAAATCAAATCCTTAACGAAGGTAGATTAGGAATTGCTGAGAAACAATGTAGAGAATATTTAAAAAAGAATCCTAAAGACGTTTATGCCATGTCATTGTTAGCTGAAATAGCTAACAGATTAGGTTATTTCGATGATGCAGAGATATTGCTCGAGAATGCAATTAAATTTAGTCCAAATGATGGTGAGCTAAGAATGAAATATGCAATGATTCTTAGAAAAAAACAAAAATTCGCCAAAACAATGGAACAAGTAAATATTTTATGTGAACAATTCCCTGAAAATCTTTCATATCAGGCACAAAAAGCCAGTGAAGTAATGCAAAATGGAGATCATGGTCACGCTATAGAATTATTTGAATCTATTATTGAAAAGAATAAGTTTAATTTCAGTGCTTTAACTTCTAAAGGTCATGCAGAAAAAACACTTGGTAAGACTGATGACGCTATTGAAAGTTATAAATCAGCATACAAAATAAAACAAGATCATGGAGAGGCGTATTTTTCTCTGTCAAATTTGAAAACATATAAATTTTCTAATAGTGAGTTAGATCAAATGAGAAATCAGCTAAAAAGAGTAGATTTGACTTTGAAAGATAAAGCTTATTTTCATTTCGCACTAGCTCAAGGTTGTGAAGCCATTGGTGAGTATGATGAGGCATTTGAAAACTTGGATAAAGGAAATTTAATTAAAAATGAACAGAGTAAATATTCTATTCAAAGAATGGACAAGGAACTTCAGGCACAGATAGATGTATGCGATAAAAATTTTTTTAATAAGCTTGGTGAAGGTGGACATAAGTCTAATGATCCAATTTTTATTTTAGGTCTTCCGAGAGCAGGATCAACATTAATTGAACAAATTCTTGCATCTCACTCAATGGTTGATGGAACACTTGAATTACCAAATATACTTTCAATGGCACAAAGTTTAAGAGGCGACGATATATATGGCAAATTAGGCAATTACCCCAAAAGTATGACATCGTTAACTAAAGAAAAAAGGGTCGAACTTGGTAAAAGTTTTATTGATGATACAAGAATGCATAGAAAAGATGCGCCAAGATTTACTGATAAGATGCCTAATAACTTTCGTCATATTGGGTTAATCCACTCAATTCTTCCAAATGCAAAAATTATTGACGCAAGAAGATACCCACTAGATTGCTGTTTTAGTATGTTCAAGCAATTATTTGCTCAAGGACAAGAATTTACTTATGGTCTTGAAGAAGCCGGAAATTACTACAACAGTTACGTAAAACTAATGGATCATTGGGACAAAGTCCTTCCAAATAAAATTTTAAGAGTTAATAATGAAGACGTAATAGATGATTTAGAAGGTCAAGTTAAAAGAATGTTAGATTACCTTGAACTACCATTTGAAGAATCTTGTATAACATTTTATGAAACAGATAGATCTGTAAGAACTGCTAGTTCTGAGCAAGTTAGAAAGCCAGTAAATAAATCAGGGCAGGGTCGTTGGAAACCCTATGCTAAAAATCTTGGATCATTAGTCGATAGTTTAGATAATAATCTCTTGAAACCAGAGGATATTGCATTAATTAAATCTTAGAATATGGTATTCTAAATATTATAAATAGTTGAGGTATATATGGTTAATTTAATAATTTGCGTAACATTTTTTTATGCTCTTCATCTCTTTTTAAGAATGTCATTTTCTTTACATAAAGTGCCCTTTGTTGAGTTTACTTATAAAGGCGGAGATGACTCTGGGTTAACTGATTTATCAAAGAGAATGATGGTAGCAACTGAAAATTTAAGACAGTCAATGCTAATTTTTATTCCTTTTGCAATGATGTCTGTTGTATTAAATGTCGATAACCTATTATTAGGTAAAATTTGGTTTGGCTTGAGAATTGTTTATTTGTTTGGCCATATTATAGATTTATATAGATTCCCTTTAATAAGACCAATTATATGGTTACCCTCTATTGTAGTTCTGGTAATGATGGGATTAAATTTATATACTGAGTAATTAGTAAAAACTCAAGGCAGGCATGGTGATAACTGGGGGATACTGATCACCATGCCCATATTCACAAACGCATCAGATTTGATACAGCTTATTTGAACTTATTAATTTAACAGTTGTGTTAAATTTTTGTTAATGATTGTAAAGATTTGTTTACAGCAAGTTAATTAAATTTTCTTTCAACTCTTGCTTCTCCTCGATGAACACAACTTAAATTCGAAGTTTTTTCATCAAGCAATGTAACAATTTCATGATTAAACATGCAATATGTTTGAATTAAATCTGTTATGTAAACTTTGCTAACTGATAGCTCAAGAAAGCTTGTAACAGATAAAATATCGTATTTATTACACTGATTAATTTTATCTAGTGCATCTACATAAGCATTTTCATTATTTTGGAATCTTAATGTAATAAGAACAGAACATTTATTATCAAATTCAGCTGAGATATTAAAACTGAAAAACATAACAAAAATAGCTATTAACATCTTCATGACATGAGTATATATTAATAAATAATGAAATTCTTATTTATCTCTATCATATTAATAATATCAAGTCCTATGAATGGATATGACAGGATAACTGGTCTTGAGTTTGCTAGCCGATCTGAAGTAATTGCAACAAATGGGATGGCAGCTACCAGTCACCCACTTGCAACACAAACAGCCATTTCAATTCTTAAGGCTGGAGGTAACGCTATTGATGCTGCTATTGCAGCAAATGCTGTCTTAGGGCTTGTAGAGCCAACAGGCTGCGGAATTGGTGGAGATTTATTTGCAATAGTTTGGAGTGCGGAAGATAAAAAGCTTTATGGTTTAAATTCCTCTGGTCCTGCACCAAAGAATATATCTATTGAAAAGTTAAGACAGGAGGGTATTAATAAGATACCTCCGTATGGAGCGCTTCCTGTAACTGTTCCTGGGGCTGTTGCTGGATGGAATGCTCTTCATTCAAAGTTTGGAAGTTTAGATTTTGAATTATTATTCGATGACGCAATTAGTTATGCTGAAAATGGATTTCCAGTTTCTGAATTAATAGCTTATTACTTAAATAGATCTTCAGAGGTATTTCAAGATTATCCAAATTTTAAGACCATCTGGATGCCAAATGGTAAAACTCCCTCAAAAGGAGAGGTCTTTAAAAATAAATTATTAGCAAATGATTACAGACTTATAGCGAATTCTTATGGTAAAGATTTTTATCAGGGTACGATAGCAAAAAATATTGTAGAGTCAGTTAATTCACAAGGTGGATATTTCACTTTAAGTGACCTTTCAGAATATAAACCTGAATGGATTAATCCTGTTTCTTCAAATTATAGAGGATATGATGTATGGGAACTTCCTCCTAATGGACAAGGAATTGCTGCATTACAAATATTAAATGTATTAGAAAATTACGATATTAAAAAATTAGGCTTCAATAGTGCAGAATATATCCATCTTTTTACTGAGGCTAAAAAACTTGCTTTTGAAGACAGAGCTAAATATTACGCAGATATGAGTTTTGCTAAAGTGCCAGTTGATTATTTGATATCAAAAGAATATGCAAAGAAGAGAAATAATCTCATTAGTTTTGATAAGGTTTTAAAGTCTATTGATTCAAATAATCTTGAGGATGGCGATACAATTTATTTAACTGTGGCGGATAAATTTGGAAACATGGTTTCACTTATTCAAAGTAACTATAGAGGTATGGGATCAGGGGTAATACCAAATGATTCTGGATTTATGCTTCAAGATAGGGGTGAGATGTTTAATCTTGATCCAACTCATAGAAACTCTTTAGTGGGAGGTAAAAGACCATTTCATACAATTATTCCAGCCTTTATAACAAAAAATGGTGATCCATTTGTAAGTTTTGGTGTTATGGGAGGAGCTATGCAGCCTTTAGGACATGCACAAATAGTAATAAACTTGATTGATTTTGATATGAATCTCCAGGAAGCAGGAGATGCACCTAGGTTTAGGCATGTAGGATCATCTCAGCCAACTGGAGAGAAAATGACAGATGGAGGATTCTTGATTTTTGAAAATGGTTTTGATCAAAATGAAATTTCTAAAATTAAAGAAATCGGACATAAAGTTGTTAATCAAAATGAAGATGATTATATGAAAGGAGCATTTGGAGGTTATCAAGCAATAATGATCAAAGAAGGTGTATTGTATGGAGCATCAGAAAGCAGAAAAGATGGCCATGCATCAGGGTATTAATTAAAAGACGTTTATCTAGTATCATATCGACATGAAAGCAAATTCATTTATACCACCAAACAGGATTTTAATGGGTCCGGGCCCATCTGATGTTTGTGATAGAGTTTTAGAGGCCATGGCTAGACCAACTATTGGCCATCTTGATCCTATTTTTATAAAAATGATGGACGAAACAAAACAGTTACTTCAATATGCATTTCAAACACAGAATGTGCTAACTTTTGCTGTATCGGCTCCTGGTATGGCAGGTATGGAATGTTGCTTCGCAAATCTTGTTGAGCCTGACGATAAGGTAATCATTGCTAAAAACGGCTTCTTTGGTGAAAGAATGAAAGAGAATGTAGAGCGATTTGGTGGAATACCAATAGTTATTGATGATGAATGGGGAACAAAAGTAGATTTAAACAAAATTGAATCAGCTTTAAATGAACATAAGGATGCAAAAATTGTTGCTTCAGTTCATGCTGAAACCTCTACTGGAGCTCTTACGGATCCAGAATCAATTACAAAGTTAGCACATGATCACGGATGTTTATCAATTGTAGATACAGTAACTGGTTTGGTTGGAGTTCCTTTAAAAGTAGATGAGTGGGGAATTGATGCAATTTATTCAGGTACACAAAAGTGTTTGTCAGCATCCCCTGGTTTGTCTCCAATTAGTTTTAGCAATGCTGCAAAGGAAAAAATCAAGAATAGAAAATCAAAAGTAAAAAGTTGGTTTCTTGATTTAAACTTAATCATGTCATATTGGGAAGGAGAAGGAGGCCGATCATATCATCATACTGCTCCTATAAATGCATTATATGGATTACATGAAGCTTTGGTAATGTTAAGTGAAGAAGGCCTGGAAAATTCATGGAAAAGACATAAAGAAAATCATATGCAACTCAGGGAAGGCCTTGAGAAATTAAATATAGAATTTTTAGTTAAAGAAGAGGATAGATTGCCTCAATTAAATGCTATCTATATTCCTGATGGTGTTAATGACCTAGAATCAAGACAAAAACTTTTAAATGAATTTAATCTCGAAATCGGTGCTGGTCTTGGAGTGCTTGCAGGAAAAGTATGGCGAATTGGACTTATGGGACAATCTTCCAATAAGAAGAATATTGAATATTGTTTAAATTCTCTTGCAGAAGTAATTTAAAATTCATAAAAATCTCCTTCATTTTTATAAACATTAATGCGTCTAGATAAATCATTTATATTAAAAGATTTAGTCATTAAGAAATTTTTAATGAAACCCTGTGTCTGATCAGGATTGTTTCCTGTAATAAATAGTTGATTTGATCTTAATAAATTTACAGCTTTTAATGTATTTTTATAATTCATTCCAAGTTGAATAAATCCAAATAATTTAGATTCCTCTGCTGTAAGGATAGCAACATCTGCTTTGATATTATTATTAACTAAGTATTTGAAATTAACCCTATGACCTTCGTGAAAAATACTATTTCCTTCATCATCTCTTATTAATAATGAGAATGTTGTTTGATAGTAAGGATAACTTGTTGGAATAGCTTTGATATTAAGATTTTTAACTTTGTAATTCTCTTCAGTAAGAATATGAATTGTATTTTTAACATTTTTTCTGATCAATTGCCTTTTTACAATATTTGATGTGAATATGGGAATGTTTGGAAACATATTAATTGATTCAAAATGTAAATGGTCTTCAAATGGGGCAGTTATAATAATTCCATTTACTTTATTAATTTGATTTTCTGATAAACAAGTTGAATTTTTTTTTCGTCTTTGAATAAAAAAAGTTCCTTCTGGTTGCAAAGTATTTGTTAACCAAGGATCAATTAAAATAGCACTATCTAAATGCTCTATGTACCAAGTTTGATAATTATCAGCTTTTATAATCTTCATTCAGTAAATGCTATATTAATCCAATTGATTAATAACAGAAACCCTTTAAAATACGCTGATTAATACAGGAGGGATGGCAGAGTCTGGTTTATTGTAGCGGTCTTGAAAACCGTCGTGCCTTCATCGGCACCGTGGGTTCGAATCCCACTCCCTCCGCCACTAAATTAAATATGGAAAATAATCTTTATAAAATATTTAACGATGTGCCTAAATTTTTATCAATTTTAGGTTTTAAGGATTGTTATCATGATAAAGATCTTGATCAATGGGTAGTTGAATACCTACCATCTGAAAATCTTACACATTCAAATGGAACAGTTGTTCAAGGTGGATTTGTTTCTGGAATGGTTGATTCAGCAATGTCTCAATTTCTAATATATTTATCTAAAGGAAAAGAGCTACCTCTTACATTGGACCTGGATGTTAAATTTTTAAAACCATGTGTTCCAAATGTTTTAGTAAAAGCAACTGGAAAAATAGTCAGAAAAGGAAAATCAGTTGTTTTTACCTCTGGTGAAATTTATCAGGACGAACAATTAATTGCTATCGCTACTGCTTCAAATAAAATTATAGTTTTATAGATTTTAAGATATAATTTTTAAATGATCGAAAATAGAGCTAAATTTACTCAAATGAAGGATGGAGATGCTGAAGATTATTCCATCATTGCTGCCAGTAATGCTAAAGACTATGATCATTTAGCAGATAAAGTGCTAACACATCTTCAGATGCTCAAAGATGATTATGGTGGCTTTCAAGTAGATAGACTAACCCATTCACTTCAGACAGCAACTAGAGCATATAGAGACGGTAGAGATGAGGAATATATTGTTTGTGCATTAATTCATGATATTGGCGATAATCTGGCTCCAGCCAATCATGCAGAATTTGCGGCTACAATTCTTCAACCTTTCGTTTCTGAGGAGAATTATTGGATTGTAAAACACCATGGAATTTTTCAAGGTTATTATTTTTTTGAATTTCTAGGCTTAGATAAAAATATGAGAGAACAATTCATCGATAATCCTTATTACGAAAGTTGTAAAGAATTTTGTGAAAAGTATGATCAAAACAGTTTTGATCCTGACTATGAGACTCTTGAACTAGAATTTTTTATACCAATGGTTAAAAAGTTATTCAAAAAACCAAAAAGATCTATATATTTGCAGTCTTAAATGTCAAATGATTTTTCTGAGTTTTTAAAACTTATTCAACCAAAGCTACCATTTGAAGAATCAATTCATCCCTCCGAACCAGATTATTCAGACAAATATAATTGGGCTGCAACACCTGACATTGAAGGTCATCAATTTTATGTTCCTGATTCAGAATACGAAATTAAGACAAACAATAATGTAGACGTATTTTATATCCATCCTACAGGTTTTTATGAAACATCTTGGAATTCTGATATGGATAAGACTAAATCAGCATATGAAAGGACAGAAATCATGCTTGGTAATCAAGCTTCTGCCTTTAATGGAAGTTGTAATATATATGCACCAGAATATAGGCAAGCTACTTATTTCTCGTTTTTTGATAAAGAAGATAATGGTAAAAAAGCTTTAGATTTAGCTTATGAAGACATTGAAAATGCATTTAATTATTTCTTAGAATTTTTTAATAATGGTAAGCCTTTTATTATCGCTGCTCACAGTCAAGGAGCACTTCTAGCTCATAGATTATTAAATAAAAGAATAAATAATACACAAATCCAGGACCGATTCATTTGTGCTTATGTAATAGGGTATATCATCCCTGAAAAATTTTATGATGATATTTTTTCAAATATCAAAAAATCAGAAAACTATGATGACACAAATTGCATAATTTCTTGGTCAACTGTTGTTGAGGGATTTAAAAGAAATAGAGAAAAGACTCTTTTTTGGAAACCTGATGGTTGGTCTATTGAACCTATGAAACAAAAAATCATTTCTACAAATCCATTCTCATGGACCAATGATGATAAATGGCATTCAAATGAAATTAACAAATCCATAATTAATAAAGCTCAAAATTATGATTTTTTAGATCGTTTTCGCAAAGAGCACACAGGAACTAAAAAATCTATTGGACTAACCAGAATTCAGGGCTTTAATGCAATGCTTAATAATGAATCAGGACTTGTTGAAACTAATGGCCCTTTGATAGAAAATATTCAAAAGATGAAATTCTTTAATGGCGATCTGCACTCGCTTGATATGATGCTTTTTTGGGGTTCATTAAGGCAAAATATTAAAGATAGAATAGATGCATTCATATAAATTTTTAATTTTAATTATTATGTTTACAAATTCGAATTTATTCTCGTATGAGGAGGGCAAGGCTCTAAATAAAGATGTAGAAATATACTATCGTGATTATGGCCCTATTGATGCAGAGCCTATATTACTTGTTCAAGGATTAGGAGGACAGTTAGTAAATTGGCCGCAACACCTAATAGAATTTTTGATTGAAAATAATTTTAGGCCAATTGTATTTGATAATAGAGATACAGGCCTTTCAACACGAATTAATAGTGATTCATTTAGTGACGAAAAAAGAAGTAATACAATTGTACGAAGTTATATCAGATATTATTTAAGACTTCCTATTGAGTCTGAATATACGATTGATGATATGGCAAATGATGCAATAGCAGTTCTAGATGAACTTAATATCTCACAGGCTCATGTATTAGGAATTTCAATGGGAGGAATGATTGCGCAAATAGTTGCATCAACTCATTCAGATAGAACAAAAACATTCACATTAATAGCGTCAACTGCCTCAACTCCATCCCCGTTAAATGGACCAACACGAAAAGTTAGAAAATTATTAATGGACAGGACAAAAAATCCAAACTCAACTATTGATCAAAGAGTTAACAGAACTAGAAAAATATTTTCTGAAATAGGATATCAAGGAATAGATTTAAATACTGATGAATTTTATCAAGATATTTCAAGCTCTATTAAAAGAGGTGGAAATGATGATACTGGTTTTGGTAGACAGCTAACAGCAATTCTTGGCTCAGAAAATAGACTTGATAAGGTTAAATCTATCAAGGCGCCAACTCTCATTATTCATGGTAAAGAGGACCCATTAATTAAGGTTAAAAATGCATATAAAACAAATAAACTCATAAAAGATAGCAAATTAATAGTAATATCGGATATGAGACATTTAATAGAGCCGCCCGTATTTGATCAATTCAAACAAGACCTTTTAAAACATTTAAAAAATTAATCCTACTAAATAATGTTATCTAATAAATTTAAAATTAATTATTCTATTGGCTCTGTCGCCAATGGTGTTAAAACTGATACTTTTACTTTTTTCTTATTATTTTTTTATAGCAATATTATTGGATTGAACCCCGGATTAGCTGGCTCTGCAATATTTATTGCTTTATGTATTGATGCTATTACTGATCCGTTAATGGGAACGATATCAGACAGAACAAATTCATCATTAGGACGAAGGCATCCATACATGTTCATTTCATTTATACCTATGTCTTTAGGATATATATTTTTATTTGCACCTAGGCAAGGTTGGGATATGTCTCAAACTGATCTTTTCCTTTGGATGACAGTATTTACTGTATTAACAAGACTAGGAATGACCTTATTTGATATACCTCATCGTGCATTTGGAGGTGAAGTTACAAAAGATTATCAAGAACGAACTATCTTAATGTCTTGGAGAGAAGCGTTTGGTTGGATTGCTGGATTAAGTAATGCTTTTTTAGGATATGGTATCTTTTTTGCTTCAACTCCAGAATATCCTCAAGGACAGTTAAATCCAGATGCTTGGTTTCCATTTGCATTAACTGGTGCAATTGTGATGATCATAAGTGTTCTTTACTCATCATATAGTACTAAAGATGAAATAAAGTCTTTATCGAAATGGACTGGAAATATTACATTAATTGATATTTTTAAGGAATTAAGAATAGCTATTGGAAATAAATCTTTTTTAATATTTTTCTTTGGTAATTTGTTTTTATCTTTATCTTGGGGTTTAGCAAATACTTTAACTCTTTTTGTGAATACATATTTTTGGGAATTTGAAGCCACTCAAATCAAGTATTTTTTACCTATTTACCTTATGGGAACTTTATTAGCTTTATATTTGACTCCAAAGTTAGTTAATTTATTTGATAAAAGAACTATCGTTATGATTTCAATATCTGTTGTTGGAATTATTGCACCTGCAGCATTTATTTTTTATAACCTTGGTTTAACACCTGAAATCGGTTCTTATGAATTAGTTATGTTCATAAGTTCATTTTTAATAATTCTTATCACATTTAATATTATCGGAAATATGGTTCGTGACTCCATGGTTGGAGATATAGCTGATGAGGTGGAATTGGACAGTGGAAAAAGACAAGAAGGTATCTTATTTGCAACCGTTGGGTTTATGCAAAAACTAAATACTGGCCTAGGATCATTTTTTGCAGGTCAGGTTTTAAATTTCATTAATTTTGATAGATCAAATCACACCGCTGAACAGGCTTATACTCTTGCATTTGTTCAAGGACCTATGACGACATTACTAATGATAGTACCGTTAATTATATTTAGTTTTTATTCGTTATCTGCTATACGGCACAAGGAAATTATTGAATCTCTTAAATCAAGAAATTAATTTATCAACACATTTTATAATTCTTTTCCAAATATTTGCGTGAATGGTTTTTGAATCATTTTTTGAAAAATTATTTATAAAATGATTTATTAATGAATCCATATCATTTGTATTTAAATCATTATTTTTATTAAATTTATTACTCAACATCTCTAACTGAATATTATTTCTGATAGATTGATCTTTTTTTAAAGAGTCAATTCCAGCTAAAATTTCTAGTTTTACACATGCATAATTTAATTCATCTATATTAGATTCAGCATTTTCAAGTGATTTTTGTATGGCATTTATAAAATTAGATGGCGCTTTATCAATTTCAATTTTTCCCAAGAGAACATCATATATATTAGCGTAGGTAACAAATCTATCTTTCTTTTTGGCGATATTAATATCATTAATTTTTGATTTGATATCTTTAATAATATTTTTAAATTCTTTAGTATTTTTTGCATCAGAGATTTCATTTAAAGCTGATTTGACTTCAGAGATAGAAATTTCATTGCTGTTTAATTTTTTATTCAAATCACCTATCTTATTAATTTCATCTGTTAATTTTTGCTTTCTCTCAACAAAAAACCTATCAGCATTTTTATTGAATTTATCCCACATTTTTTTTTCATTTTTCTTTCCAGCAGGACCTATATTTGACCACTCATCTTTTAGTTTAATAAATTCACTAATATTTTTTTCATTATCATCATTTGAAATTTCAGCAACTTTTTTTATGAGTAACATCTTTTTTTCTTTATTTTCATCTTCTTGACGTTTTATTTCATCATTTATTGGTTTTCTAGCCTCAAAATATAGTTTTTTAAGTTTATCTAAGTCTTCATCTAAAACTGGGGCATATTTTTGCCACTCCTTAAAGGTTTTTTGAAGAAATATAATTAAATTTTTAGAATTAGGCCATTTGTTTGAGTTATCATTAACAAACTTATTAATATCGTTAATAATCTCATTTCTCTTTGATGCATTTTTAACTTTTATTTGTTTTATTTCATCAAAATATTCTTTACAAGGTTCCCATGCTTTTTTAGTAAGATCATTAAAGTTTAGCCATTGTGATTTTGATGCAGGCTTGCTTGATAGGTCCAATAATTGCCATTGAGTATGTATTTCATGAATTTTGTGGGCATGTTTTCTTGGATTATTATTTGGATTTTTAATCAAATCATCCAACTTATTTATTAATTCATTTCTTTTAGGATTTGTTGCAAAAGATGATATTTCATCAAAATATCTTGATTTACTAATAGCAGCATTTATTTTATGTCTTAATTTGTTAGGTATTTTATCTAAGGCTTTAGATTCTTTAAGAACATTTCTTAGCCTCTTTTGAGCATTCTTTATTGAGCCGTCAGAAAATAATCTTTCAGCTGCTTCTAATTCTTTAAATAAATGTTGATTAGTTTCCACAATATTTATATATGATGTTTATAATTATACTAAATGAAAAAACGAATTCTAACAGGAATTACAACAACTGGCACACCACACATTGGAAATTATATCGGTGCAATTCGTCCTGCAATTGAGATGACTAAAGATTCTGATGAATCTTTCTTTTTCTTAGCAGATTATCACTCAATTATTAAAAATCAGGACTCAGATTCTATAAAAAATTCTGTAAAGAATGTTGCATTAGCATGGTTATCTTCTGGATTAGACCCAAATAAATCCTATTTTTATAAACAGTCTGATGTTCCAGAAATAATTGAGTTGTGCTGGATTCTAAACTGCGTAACTGCAAAAGGGTTAATGAATAGGGCTCATGCCTATAAAGCAGCAACGTCAATAAATGAAAATGATCCTGATAAAGGAATTACAATGGGATTATTCTCATATCCTGTACTAATGGCTGCAGATATTCTTATGTTTGATTCAACACATGTTCCAGTTGGATCGGATCAAGTTCAGCATCTAGAAATGACAAGAGATATTGCTGCTAGATTTAATCACTTATATAAACCAATTTTAACTCTACCAGATCCTATTATTCAGGATAAAGAAAATGTAGTTCCTGGATTAGATGGAAGAAAAATGAGCAAATCTTATGGAAATGTTATACCTCTTTTGGAAAGTGAAAAGATATTGAAGAAATCAGTTATGAAAATTGTTACAAATTCTTTGGAGCCAGGGGAGCCAAAGGATTCATCAGATTGTACTATTTTTAGTTTGTTTAAAAATTTTGTTGATGATTCAGAGATGAAATCAATACAAAAAGCGTATGACGAGGGCATTGCTTGGGGTGAGGCTAAAGAAATGCTATTTAATTCAATAAATGACCAACTTGAGCCTATACGATTAAAATTTGAAGAACTCAAAGAGGACAATGATTATATTAATGATTTATTGAGTGACGGTGCTAAAAAGGCAAGAGAGATTGCAAAAGACAAAATTTTTCAAATCAAAGAAGCTATTGGCATAACTAAAATATCTTAATGTCGTTATCAGGTTCCACATGGTTAAAATTTGGCCTATTTACAGTTGGGCTTGGTCAATCCTTTGTTTTTGTTTTAGTACCTCCTTTAGCAAGAGATTTAGGTTTGACAGAAATTCAGACCTCATCAATTTTTGCTATCTCTGCAGTAGCGTGGGCACTAACCAGTGCGTTTTGGGGGAGAGCAAGTGACAAATATGGTAGAAGAAATATAGCAATTCTAGGATTGCTTGGATATGGTATTTCATTAATTGCATTAATTACTCCATTATTCTTAGTTGAACGAAATTTACTTAATTTAAGTTTTTTATTTCCTGCATTGGTATTGGGGAGATTAATTAATGGACTAGTTGGATCTGCTACAAGACCAGCTTCGTTTGCATATGTTGCTGATACTACTCCAAAAGAAAAAAGAACAGTTAAGTTTGCAAGACTAGAATCAAGTTTTCTTTTAGGTACTGTTGCTGGACCTTTGATTGGCGGATTTTTGTTTTTAATAACGAATGAAACACCTTTTTATGTATTTTCTTTATGTGCTTTGATAGCGGCAATTGGGATATATAAAAATTTAGATTCATCAAAAAACACTGATATTAAATCTGAAATATCATCGAAGATAAAATGGAATTCAAAATCCATTCTTCCATTTTTATTTTTTGCAGCTGTATTAAGTTTATGCCAATCGTCATTACTTCAATCGATTGGTTTTTATATTACTGATTTTTTTGGAGATTTAGAAAACCTACCGACCCTAATAAGCATGACTTTTGGATTATTATCAATGTCAACCATTTTTAGCCAATATATATTTACAGACGCATTTCCATTGAATAACTATTATCTTTTGTTAATTGGCACTATATTGTTAGTATTTTCTTACTTTACAATGGCCTTTTTTCCAACAATATCAATATATTATTTATCTGTAATTGTTTTAGGTGTTGGATTTGGTATGACTAGGCCTGCATTATCTTCATCTCTTTCATTAGCGCAAACACCTGAAAATCAAGGATCTGCTGCAGGTTATTTAGGTTCTGTTATTCCTATTGGCCATATGACAACTCCTTTCATTGCTATGCCAATATATGCAATTAATCCATCTTACTTGTATTATTTCAGTTCATTCTTATGTATAGGATTAATACTATTTATAATATCTAATCCAACGATAAGAAAAACCAAAGATTATGAGTAAATCATTATTATTAATAAATCTAGGAACACCTGATAAACCTACTTATTTTAGTGTTTTTAAATACCTTAGACAGTTCTTGATGGATGAAAGGGTCATAAATATCAATCCTATATTAAGATATATTTTGGTTAATTTTATAATCTGTCCAACTCGTTCATTCTCATCTACAAAGATCTACAAAGAGGTATGGGATTCAAAAACAGGCTCTCCATTACTTCACAATACAAAAGAACTTACAAAAAAAATTAAATCTAGGTTGAATGAGTATGATGTACATTTTGCAATGCGATACCAAAATCCATCTATTGAAAAAGTAATAGATGATATTTTGAAAAAAAATCCTGATGAGCTAATAATTCTTCCGCTTTTTCCTCATTATGCTGCTGCTACAACTGGATCAGTGTATGAAGAAGTTTCGAGAATACTATCAAAGCGCTGGGTTGTGCCCAAAATAAAATTCATAAATCAATTTTATGATAATGATAAATTTATTGATGCATGGATTGACAAGGCATCAAAGTTTCAAATAGATACTTATGACAAGATTATATTTAGTTACCACGGAATCCCAAATAGTCATGTAGACAATGTATATCCAGATTCTATGTGTGCAGATCATAATTGTGAGATAGAAGTCACTCAAGATAATAAGTTTTGTTATAAAGCTACAACATATGAAACAACCAAGATCTTAGCTAAAAAGTTAAATATACCTGAGGATAAATATGTAGTTACCTATCAATCTCGTTTAACAAATAAATGGCTAAGCCCGTTTACTGATGAGGTGTTAGAGTCACTCCCAAAAGATGATAAAAAAAATGTTTTAGTATTTTCACCTGCCTTTACAGCTGATTGTCTTGAAACAATCATTGAGATCGGTGATGAATATAAAGAATTGTTTAAAGAATCTGGTGGAGAAAATTTAGATTATGTTGAGTCACTAAATTACTCAGATTTATGGGCAGATGCTATTATTGATATTATTAAATAGGGAATTTATTGATGTTTAAAAAAGATTTATTACAAAACAAAAGAATTTTGATTACTGGGGGTGGAACTGGCCTTGGTAAGGAAATGGCTAGCCATTTTGCTGAACATGGCGCTGATTTATACATTTGTGGAAGAAGAGAAAATGTTCTAAAAGAAACAGCTGATGAAATTACTGAGAAATACGGAGTAAAAGTAAACTATCAAACTCTTGATATAAGAGCCTCGAAAGATGTAGATGATTATGTTCAATCAATTTTTGATGACGGTCCTCTTGACGGTTTAGTAAATAATGCTGCTGGAAATTTTATTTCACCTACTAAAGACTTATCTCATAAAGGATTTGATGCAATAGCAAATATTGTATTTCATGGTACTTTTTACATGACGCATTCAGTTGGTAGACGATGGATTGAATCATCATCAAAAGGATCAATTATTAACATTTTAACAACATGGGTTTGGACAGGTTCTCCATATGTTGTTCCATCAGCAATGTCAAAATCTGGTATAAATGCTATGACAAAATCTTTAGCAGCAGAGTGGGGCAAATATGGTATTAAAGTAAATGGAATTGCTCCTGGTCCATTTCCAACAAAAGGTGCTTGGGAGAGGCTTAATCCAGGTGATAATAATGATGATGGGATGATGAGCACTGTTCCACTTGGACGGGTTGGCGAAATGATTGAATTACAAAACTTAGCTACTTTCCTTATGGCAGATGGATGTGATTATTTAACGGGTCAGACAATTGGGATAGATGGCGCACAATATCTAACCGGTGGTGGAACTTTCTCTCAATTAGATAAATTATCTGACGATGATTGGGAAAATATGAGAAAATTGATAAGAGAAGCAAATAATAAGGATAAGGCAGATAGAGCCTAATAGGAGTTTAATTATGAGTAGTTTCGAAGAAATGAATAAAGTTCTTAGTGAACAAAAGGATTTTTTTATAAAAAACGGATCACCATCTGTTGAATTGCGTATAGATAGATTGCAGAGATTAAAGTCCTTAATAATGGATAATAGATATGATTTTGTAGATGCTTTAAATACTGATTTTGGAAATAGATCTAATAATGCGTCAATGTTATCAGATGTGTACGGAATAATGCCTGCAATAAATTTAGCAATCAAAAATGTAAAAAAATGGAGTAAACCAGAAAAAAAATCATCGAATTTTCCCTTTGGTTTGTTGGGAGCCAAATCATACGTAAAATACGAGCCACTTGGGACTGTTGGTATGATTTCACCATGGAACTTTCCTGTAAATTTAACATTTGTACCACTGGTATCGATTTTCGCTGCGGGTAATCAGGTAATGCATAAACCTAGCGAACATACGCCAGTTACATCAGCTCTTTTGAAAGATCTATGTGATAAAACATATGATCAAAATGAATTTGCAACCTTCTTAGGGGGACCTGATGTAGGTGAGGCTTTTACAAAATTAAATTTTAATCATCTTCTTTATACAGGTGGAGGTGAAGTAGCAAAACATGTTATGAACGCAGCATCTCAAAACTTGGTTCCTTGTACTCTTGAACTTGGTGGAAAGTCTCCAGTTGTTATTGGCAA
>CACCOR010000015.1:0-17001 GCA_902547695.1 uncultured SAR86 cluster bacterium
GATAATGTTAGTTGAAGAATCCATAAAGTCTGCAGTATCGTCAATCAAAACGAACGGTGTTAGATCATTCTTAACAGCACTAGCAATAATTATTGGAACTGCTGCTGTCATTACAGTAATTGGGATTGGATCTAGTGCCGAAAAAGCATTAGAGGCAAGTATTGATGACCTTGGACCAAGAACTTTATCAATATTTCCAAGTCAACGAAAAAGAGGTGGCGTTTCACAAGGATTTAATCCCTTAGTGATAAAAGACGCAGAAGCGTTGGCTGAGAATACAGAACATAATTGGATGATTGCGCCAGCAATGAATGGCAACAGACAAATTAAATTTAGAAACTCAAATATTAGCGGAAATATTAATGGATATTTACCAATAAATTTTAAAGTACGAGGCTTTGAAATAGGTCAAGGTCGAATATTTACTGAAAAAGAAAATTTAGGAAGAAAAAGGGTTATCATTGTTGGCTCTAAAGTTCCTGGTGAATTAAAAACATCAGCAAGACAGTTATTAAATAATGAAATACTTGTTGCAGGTACTTCATACAAAGTAATTGGAATACTCAAAGAAGAGGGATCTACTGGCTGGCAAAACCCAGATGACGATTTATATGTACCTCTTTTAACAGCATCTCAGAGAATATTTGGAACTGATAGACTTGGGTGGATAAACGTTGGAATTTCTAATGAAACCAATGTTGATTATGTCATGATGACAATTGAACAAATTCTTAGACAAAAACATGATATTGGTCCTGGAGGCGATAATGATTTTA
The DNA here is from genome assembly GCA_902547695.1 of uncultured SAR86 cluster bacterium. Classification (GTDB taxonomy): domain Bacteria; phylum Pseudomonadota; class Gammaproteobacteria; order Magnimaribacterales; family D2472; genus SAR86A. The sequence continues at coordinate 777 of CACCOR010000015.1, forward strand.
GAATCAATGACTGGAGTCAATATTCTGACTTGAGAAGACAAGCAACAGGTATATTCACAGCCTTAATTGCTGGCATTGCTGGTATAAGTTTAATTGTAGGTGGAATTGGTGTCATGAATATAATGCTTGTATCAGTTACAGAAAGAACACGTGAAATTGGATTAAGAAAAGCTCTTGGCGCAACTCAAAAATCAATAATGATGCAATTCATAATAGAAGCTGTTCTTTTGTGTATTTTGGGTGGAATATTAGGCATCATAATAGCAACATCATTACTATTTCTATTTACATCCATAAATGACTGGGTTTTCTCTATGCCTTTCACTGCAATTATCGGCTCGATAACATTTTCAGCACTCGTAGGTTTATTCTTTGGTATATGGCCTGCAAGAAGAGCAGCTAAATTAGATCCAGCTGTCTCTTTAAGATATGAATAAACTTAAAGTAATTCAGCTTTTACCGGAGTTAAATATTGGAGGTGTTGAGAGGGGAACAAAAGATTTTTCAAGCGCACTGGTCCAAAGAGGTCATGAATCTATTGTTATCTCAAATGGAGGAATATTTGCACATGATATTGTTAAAGATGGCGCGAGGCACATAAAAATACCAATTCATAAAAAAAGCTTATTTTCATTACTATTATCTAAGAAGTTACGAACTGTATATGAAGAGGAAAAACCTGATATTGTTCATGTAAGATCTAGAATGCCAGCATGGATAAATTTTTATGCTTTCAAAAGATTGATAAAAAAACCAATTCTAATATCGACATTTCATGGCTTATACAGTACACCAGTTTACAGTAAGGTAATGTCTAAAGTTGATCATATGATTGCTATATCTAATACTGTAAAGGAATATATTAAAAATACTTACAACGTAAGTAACGATAAGATCTCGGTTATTCCGAGAGGCTGCGATATGGACCATTTTAATAAAGATCAAGTTGATAATGATTGGATAAATGAGTGGTTTAGAGAATTTCCTCAAACAAAAAATAAGATTATTCTTACTTTGCCAACAAGAATTTCTAAGTGGAAAGGGGTTGATAACTTTATTGAGTTAATTTCTAGATTAGATGGTAATGTTTTTCATGGTCTGATTGTAGGACCAACTTCAAATTCCAAACTAAGATATTTAAATTCCCTTAAAAAGAAAATTTCAGAACTTGGCATTAATAAAAGTATAACTTTTACTGGTTCAAGAAATGATATTAGCAATATTTATAAAATATCTGATATTGTTTTTAATCTTTCTATTGATCCTGAACCATTTGGAAGAACAACTATAGAAGCAATAAGTTGTGGAGCAAAATTTATAGGTTGGGATCATGGAGGGACAAAAGAAATACTTGAAGAGCTATTTCCAAACGGCTTAGTTCCTCTTGGTAATATTAATGCTTTAGAGGAGAAAGTAATAAAAGTATCTGATAAAAACTACTTAACTCCAAAAGAAAATGTTTTTACCTCTGAAAGAATGATTAATGAAACTATAAACCTATATCATCAGCTATTAAACACAGAGTAATAAATTTTTTGTATTTCATTAATTTTCTTTTCAATAGAGTATTCTTTAGTTACGAAATCAAAAATAGCTTCTTGATTAAGTATATCTATATTGTCTACATATTTTTCTAGAAGTTTTTGTAAGGATTTTTGATCATTTTTATTAGCTAATAATTCTTGAGGAAGAATATTGCTCATATGTCCTACATTTGTTGAAAGCACAGGAACTTCAAGAAATAGAGCTTCTAGAGCTACTCTTGGTCCTCCTTCATCTCTTGATGAAACGACCAGAACAGAAGCATCTTTGTAATAATTTTTAAGATCTTCTCTTTTTATGTTCTCAAGTATTTTTATTTTCTTCGAAAGTCCATATCTTTCTATAAGTGACATCAAGTTTTCTTTTTCTTTGCCAGATCCTATTATTAAAAGTTCTTTATCAATATTTCTCCATGATGCAATCAAAAGGTCAAAACCTTTAATTTTTTCTAGCCTTCCTATTGCTAAAGCATATTTATGTTTCTTAGTTTGAAATTTAGATAAGTTTGGATACCACCAATTTGAAACGATCTCTGCATTATTTTTGATATCTTGTATGGCTATTTCACTAACTCCAATTATAAAGTCAGGTTTTTCAAAGATAGATTTATTTTTTTTAATGCCATGAACTGTAGCTATGTGCTTATAATTTTTTTTCTTTATGTTTGAAATTATTGCAGTTGTTTTAGCTCCATGGGTATGAACAATGTCTGGATTGATTCTTTCTAGTAATTTTTTTATTTGATATTTACCTATTAAAGATCTTCTTCCATAATTTTTAATTTTGAAAATTTCAATGTTCTGATTAAAGTTATGTGCAATAGACTCATTACATATAAGAATAGGATTTTTTAAAAGATTATTTGATAAGAGTTCGTCTACATGCTGCTCAATTCCAGCAAAAGCATCACTCATAACAAAATGGACTGTATTCATATTAGTTGTAATAATTTATATGAAATTTTTTCAACTTCAGCATAAATTTCATTATGAATATTTTGTTTTTGAAGTTTCATTTTAGACATACCATCTGTGATATCACTGCAATCAATAAAACCAATTTTTTTATTCTCAACAAGACTATCAATAACTTTTACTACCTTATTTGAGCTCCTAATTTTTTTCATATCCATTAGGTATGTTTTACCTTTGCAAGAGAGACTTTCAAAAACCATATTAACGCTATCCCTAGTTATCAATTTAGAGTTTGCATTTTTTAAAGTTGTTTCAAAATCACTTGAGCCATGATTGAAATCAAAAAACTTAATATTATTGTATATATCTTGTAATGACTTTAATTTTTCATTTGTAGAGGGGGGTGTTCTTCTTGAATTAAAAATATAACAATTTTTATTTGGGTGAACAGATATAAAATAATTAATTTGAGCAATGATATGGTCTTCATCAAAATAGTAATGTTTATTTTTACCACCAACCGCAATTAAAATTATATTTTCATCAGTTTCACTATCTGATACTTTTGCAATTGATCCCTCAAAGAAAATAACATTATCAATTTTTTTAAATTTGTCTCTATCATGATTGGGAGCACAAATAAGATCAAACTTGTCTTTATTGAAAGTAGGAGAAAGAATCGCTACTGATTTTGTATCACTTTTTTGATTCTTTTTAGTGTCTAATATTAATGAGTAAGTTTTATGACCAGCTCCAATGATTAGATCGTATTTTTTTTCTTCAACGTTTTCTAAATATGTGAAAAAGGGAAAAAACCCTTTTACAAGTCTCTCATCAATATGTAGATCAATTTTCTTGGAAATTTCATCAAGTAGATTTTTTACTTGCTTTTCATGCCCAATATTATTGTCCTTAACCCATAAAATGTTCATTTAAGTTAATTATACATTGGATAAAGTGCTCAATATTGGTTAACCTAAAAATATGGATGAAAAGAAAACTATTAAATCAATAGCAACAGCACTGGTATCTCAATACGGAGATGACGCTCAAACTGTTGCAATGTTGAGGGCTGCAGAATTTGCAGCAGAACTTAACAATGATGAATGGGCAAAGTGGGAAAAGGTTATCAAAGAGATTGAAGGATTGGACAATCAATCAATTTTAGATGGATAAATTATCTTTATTTAAAAAGCAGGAAATGTAAAAAAGTATGAAATTTAAAAATTTTTTTAAGGATAATACAAATACTTTAATATCTTGTCTGGGTGCTTTTTTATGTATTTTTTTTATATCGTATTTTAACTCTATTGATGAAACAAATATTTGGTTGATACCCCCATTTGGAGCAAGTTTGGTATTGGTTATGGCTGTGCATGATAGCCCATTAGCCCAGCCAAGAAATGTCTTTTTTGGACATATTCTTTCAGCTTCATCTGGTGTTTTAATGTTTTATCTTTTGGGCAATTCGCCTATTTCAATATCATTAGCGTTATCTTTTGCAATATTTCTGATGATAATTACTAAAACTATCCACCCACCAGCAGGCGCTAATCCTATAATTGCAATTTTGGGAGCAAAAACTATTGAATTCGTTATAATGCCTGTTGCTACAGGGGCTTTATTTATAGTTATTTTTGCTTTTGTGTATAACAAAATTTTGAAGAGGTAGCTAATCATTATTCATTAATGCAAAATGGGAAACATTAAAAATACTATTAAAAATGTTTTAATTGATGAGTTCAATCCATCAATCTTATCAATAACTAATGAGAGCTATATGCATAATGTCCCTGAAGGCTCCGAAAGTCACTTCAAAGTAATTCTTGTTAGCGATTCATTTAAAGATGTTCCAAAAATTAAACAACATCAAACAATTTATAAAGCTCTAGGTAATATTATGAATCAAATTCATGCGCTATCTATTCATTCGTTTGATAAGGAAGAGTTTAAAAATAATCCAATGATTATTGATTCGCCAAACTGTGTTAATAAGAAATGAGAATAGATTTAAAAAATATTGCTTCCGTTCTAATCGACAAGTACCTAATTATTTTATTTTTAATTTTTGCCTTAACTGTCTTATCTGGGCTAGGACTGAGTAATTTTAAACTTGATGCATCTTCAGATGCTCTGGTTTTAGAAAATGATAAATCTTTAAAAACATACAGAGAAGCTGAGGATGAATTTGGTGACTCAAGTTTTTTGATTGTTACTTATGAACCTAGTAAAGAATTATTTTCTGATTATTCTATTAACAGGATTGCAAACTTAGAAAATGATTTAAAAAATATTGATGGAGTTGATTCTGTTTTATCACTCCTCGATGCACCTATTTTTTTCCAACCAAAAGTTGGTTTAACAGATGTAGCTGATAACTTAAAAGATATAACTTTTGAAGATATAGATTTAGATCTAGCCAAAGAAGAGATTATTAATAATCCTATATATAAAGAGTTAATTATCAGCAAAGATGGAAAAGTTACAGCCATGCAGGTTGTACTTAAGGGTAATAATGAATATAACACTCTTATTACTAAAAGATATGCGATTCTTGAGAAACTTGATTCAAAAGAAGTTCTTACGAGCAAAAGCCGACTAGATCTTCAAAATGATCTAAATGATATTAATTCAAGAATAAGTAAGATTAATGATTCAGAATCAGAATTTAATAAGATTCTTATAAATAACATAAGAAATACTCTTGATAAATATAGAGATGATGCAACCATTTATCTTGGTGGTCCATCAATGATAGCAACTGATATGATGGAATATATTGAGTCTGATTTAACAATATTTGGTTTGGCAGTAGCAATAATTTTTGCACTAATGCTCTACCTCTTTTTTGGGTCAATTTGGCTTGTGATTTTACCCTTAATGAACGCTTTTTTAGCAACATTCATAACTGCTGGTTTTCTTGGATTCATGGATTGGAAAATCAGTGTAGTATCCTCAAATTTTATCGCGCTGTTATTAATTTTAACAATCTCATTAACAGTTCACTTGTTAGTTAAGATAAATGAATTAAAAGAAAAACATGATTTTAGAACTGCTATATTGAAAGGTTATGAGCAAATGTTTGCACCATGTTTTTTTGCAGCTTTAACAACTGCTGTAGCATTTTTATCGCTTACTTTTGGAGAAATAAAACCGGTAATTGAATTTGGTAAAATGATGGCATTTGGGATCTCAATAGCATTTATTTTAACGTTTACATTTTTACCTTGTTTGATATATCTATTAACAACCAACCAATCAAAAGATTATTTATCAATTCATAAAGTTACAAAATCGTTATTAAAATTTTCTCAGAAAAATGTTCGCTTAGTTTCATTTGCTTTTGGTATTTCATTTTTACTTTTATGTTTTGGAATATCTAAGTTGGAAGTAGAAAATAGATTTATTGATTACTTTGATCCTGATACAGAAATATATAAAGGAATGTATGAAATTGATTCTAAGCTTGGAGGTACTGCAACTCTTGATATTATTATTTCCCAACCTGAAGATTCATTTGAATCTATTGAGATTGAGGATGAATTTTTTGATGATGATTTATTTGAAGATGAATCAAGTTCAGCAGCTGGTTATTGGTGGAATATATATTCTTTAAATGAACTAGAGAAAATTCATGATTATTTAGATTCAATTCCTGAAATTGGTAAAGTATTAAGTGTTGCAAGTGGAGTAAAGTTAGCAAGACAAATTAATGATGGTGAGGATCTAAATGATCTTGAATTAGCTCTGCTAAGATCTGTTTTACCAGAGGATATAAGAGAAACACTTTTATATTCTTACATTAATAAAGATGACTCAGTTGTCAGAATATCTACAAGAATAAATGAATCAGCATCAAGTTTAAATAGAGATGTTTTGCTTAAAAAAATAAATAATGATCTTCAAAATAAATTTAATTTAGAAGAATCTCAATATGAAATTACTGGCTTGGCTGTGTTATACAACAATATGCTTCAGTCATTATTTCAATCTCAAATAAACTCACTTATTATTGTCTTTGCTGTAATTTCTTTAATGTTATTTTTAATTTTTAGATCTTTGAAAGTAATGTTAATAGGCTTAATTCCAAATATCTTTGTAGCATCTTCAGTTATGGGATTATTAGGATTGTTTAATATTCCTCTAGATATTATGACAATTACTGTTGCAGCAATAAGCGTGGGAATGGCAGTTGATAACACCATTCACTATATTTATAGATATAAAAAAGAACTCAAAAAAAATAATTCTGGTCAAGCATTAAAAAATGCACATAGCACAACAGGAAGAGCAATATTTTATACAGCTACAACTATTTCAGCTGGTTTTTGCATTCTCATACTTTCCAACTTTTTTCCAACACTTTTATTTGGACTTTTCACATCAATAGCTATGATTTTAGCTTTTATAAGTTCGTTAACTTTATTACCAAATCTATTAGTAAAATATAGAGTTTTTCAATAGTATTAACTTATGGGACCTTTAAAAGATATTAAAGTTATAGAGTTTTCAGGCATTGGTCCAGGTCCTTATTGTGGAATGTTATTGGCGGATTTAGGAGCTGATGTAATAAGAGTTAGTAGAAAGGATGCTGAAGGATTAGAAAATAAGTACGATATTCATAATCGTTCCAAGCGAAGCATAACGGCAGATTTAAAAAATAAAGAATCAGTTAATGAATTGCTCAAACTTGTCGCTCAAGTTGATGTAGTTTTTGAGGGATTTAGACCTGGTGTTATGGAAAAATTAGGTATTGGGCCTGATGATTGTTTAAAGGTAAATCCAAAACTAGTATACGGTCGCATGACAGGTTGGGGTCAAGAGGGACCTATGTCAAAATTGGCAGGTCATGATATTAATTATATCAGCCTCTCAGGTGCTCTTAATTCTATTGGTAGAAAGAACTCTAATCCAACTCCGCCACTAAATTTAATTGGTGATTATGGGGGTGGTGGAATGCATTTAGCTTTTGGAATTGTTTCTGGATTAATACATGCTTTAAGAACCGGAGAAGGGCAAGTTGTTGACTCTGCAATGGTGGACGGATCACTTTCACTAATGTCATTCTTTTATTCACTAAAAGAAATGGGTCACTGGGTAGACAAAAGAGAATCAAATCTTTTAGATGGTTTTGCACATTTTTATGACACTTATGAATGTTCAGATAACAAATTTTTAGCAGTAGGGTCCATAGAGCCTCAATTTTACTCAGAGCTTTTAGATAAACTTGGTATAGAAGAAGACAAATTTAAAGATCAACACAATAAAGACCTTTGGCCTGAATTAAAAAATATTATGTCATCAAAAATTAAATCAAGGTCTAGATCTGAATGGATTGAAATATTCAAAGACAGTGATGCCTGCGTCTCACCTGTATTAAGTATGGAAGAGGCTAAAAAACATCCTCATAACATTGAAAGAGATGCCTTTATTAACATCGATGGATTCAATCAACCTAATGCATCGCCTAGGTATTCGGTAACTAAACAAGAAATCAAACATAATGCAAAACAAGTTGGAGCAGATCTTGATGACATATGTAAAGAATTTAACTTATCAATTGACGCTTTGAAAAAAACTTAAAGTATTTTTAAATGATTCATTTCTAATATCTTCTTCATCAGTATCTAGAAGTATAGATATCTCTGTCACAATATGGTTTAAGTAACTTGGTTCATTTCTATTATTTTTAGGTTTATCTTGAAGACTCTTAGGTATTAAATATGGACAATCAGTTTCTATCATTAATTTTGATAAAGGTATATTTTTGATGGTTTTGCGAAGCTCAACATTTCTTTTTTCATCACATATCCAACCAGTAACACCTATAAAACAATCTAATTCTAAATAATCATCTAATTGACTTTGTGTTCCGGTAAAACAATGAACAACTGCTTTGCTAATATCAGATGAATATTTTCTTAGAATTTTAATAAAGTCTTCATGTGAATCTCTCTGATGAAGAAAAAGAGGCTTATTTGTATCAATTGCTATTTTGATTTGCTCCTCAAATGCATACATTTGTTCTTCATAGGTTGATAAGTTTCTATAAAAATCTAATCCTGTTTCACCAATTGCATGAGGATTATTTTTATTTATTACTTCTTTAAGTTTTTCTAAATATTCTGCATTGATTTCGTTTGCATGATGTGGATGAACTCCGATTGTAAAAAACATATTTTTAGAATATCGATTATATATCTCTAGTAACTTATCTATATCTCTTAATCGACTGCATATAAGACCAAATTTAGTAATATGATTAGCAATAGCTCGATCTATAACTTCATCTAAATCATTATCAAATCTATCACTAGTAAAATTACAAGCTATGTCGGCAATTTCATGCATATAGGTCTATATTAATTTTTAATAATATAAATTATGAACTAAAATTAACTCATCATGAATCAATTTGAAAGATTTCAAGATGCTCTTAATCTAGAGAATACTGAAGATAATAAGTTTTTAGTAAATCCAAATACTAATTATTTTGTTGGTAATACGCCCCATGGTGGATATTTAATGGCAGTGATGCACAAAGCATTAACAAACATATTGCCTCATTCAACTGCAATAAGCTCATCAGTTCAGTATTTAGATAGAATTGATGCAGCTCCTTTTGAGTTAGAAGTTGAAACTTTTAAAATTAGCAGAGGAAGCTCATCAGGTATTGTTAAGTTGAAGCAAAATAGTAAAACTTGTACTACTTTTACTGGAACTTGCTCTGATTTTGAATTTATGAATGGATATGATGGTTTATCAAAGCCCTTGCCTGCAATATTTAAAGACAGAGATAAGAAAGATTATGTAAAAATGAATTACGATAAAATTTCAAAAGGCTTTACACCAGCATTTATCCAACAATTGGAGTGTTTAGTTCATCCAGATCATGCTTGGTGGAATAGGGAGTCAAATAACGATAATGATAATGAAGCAAGATGTTCTGCTTTCCTTGAAATGGAAGGTGGAACACCTGATCAATTCTGCCTATCTTTTTATTCAGATATTCTTCCACCTGTTGTATCAAATAAGTATGGACCTCTGGGATGGATTCCAACTATTACTTTAACAACTCATATAAGACAATTACCTTCAACATCAGTGGTTTATGCTGACTTTAAAGCTACTGATATTAATAAAGGATATTTTGAACAAGATTGTAATATATGGGATTTAAATGGAAATTTAGTTGCTTCGAGCCGTCAACTCACTAGAATACTAAAATCAGAAGAAAAATTATCATAAAATATTAATCAAAAGGATATCTAATGCAATTTAAAGGTACAAAGAACTACATATCTACTGAAGATTTGAGCATGGCTGTAAACGCAGCCAGAGCCTTGGAGAGGCCTTTATTAGTTAAAGGCGAACCAGGAACAGGTAAAACGTTGTTAGCTATTGAGGTAGCTAATGCTCTTGGTATGGATCTTATTGAATGGCATATCAAATCAACTACTAAAGCATCTCAGGGATTATATGAATACGATGCAGTTACAAGACTAAGAGACTCTCAATTAGGTGACGAGAGAGTAAAAGATATATCTAATTATATTAAGAAAGGGAAACTTTGGGATGCTTTTACATCTGATAAACAGGTTGTTCTTTTGATTGATGAAATTGATAAAGCAGATATTGAATTCCCGAATGATTTGCTTCAAGAACTAGATCGTATGGAATTTTTCTGTTATGAAACTGGTGAAACTATTAAAGCAAAACATCGTCCATTAATAATTATGACTTCAAATAATGAGAAAGAATTACCTGATGCATTTTTAAGGAGATGCTTTTTTCACTACATTCAATTTCCTGATAGGGAAACAATGAACAAAATTGTTTCTGTTCACTATCCTAAAATAAAGAAAAAATTAGTTAGTGAGGCACTTGAAATATTTTTTGATTTACGAAAAATTCCTGGACTAAAGAAGAAACCATCAACTTCTGAATTAATCGATTGGCTAAAATTATTACTTTCAGATGATATGCCAGATGAAATTCTAAAAAATGCTGATTCGTCAAAAGCTATTCCTCCTTTATATGGCGCACTTCTAAAGAATGAACAAGATGTTCAACTCCTTGAAAGGCTTGCATTTATGTCAAGAAGAGAATCAAACTCAAAGTAGATGTTAATTAACTTATTTCAAACAATTAGATCCTCTGGTGTGCCTTGCACCGTAAGAGAGCTTTTAGATTTATTAGGTGCTCTTGAAAACCAATTGGTTTATGCAAATATTGATGACTTCTACTATCTTTCAAGAGCAACCCTAGTTAAAGATGAAAAATATTACGATAAATTTGATAAAGCTTTTGAAATATATTTTAAAGGTATTGAACGCATGGAAGACGTTTTTCAAGCACTTATACCAGAGGATTGGTTAAGAAAAGCATTTGAAAAAGAACTTGATCCAGAGGAATTAAAAAAGATCAAGTCTCTTGGAGGATTAGAAAAACTATTAGAGGAATTTAAAAAACGTCTAGAAGAGCAAAAAGAGCGACATGAGGGTGGTAATAAGTGGGTTGGAACTAACGGTACCTCACCATATGGTCACGGGGGTCAAAATCCTGAAGGTATAAGAATTGGCGGCCCTGGGGGACAAAAAAAAGCTGTAAAAATTTGGGAACAACGTCAATATTCAAATCTTGATGATTCAGTAATTATTGGTACCAGAGATATTAAAATGGCATTAAGGCGATTAAGAAAATTTGCCAGACAAGGCAATGATCTTGAGCTAGATATGGATGATACTATTAAGTCAACAGCAAAAAATGCTGGTTATCTAGATATTAAAATGGTTCCTGAAAGACTTAATTCAGTGAAAGTTATAGTTATGTTTGATGTTGGTGGTTCAATGGATCCATACGTAAAACTATGTGAGGAATTATTTTCTGCCATTAAAACTGAATTTAAAAACTTAGAATATTTTTATTTTCATAATTCAATATATGAATCTGTTTGGAAAGATAATAGAAGAAGATCACAAGAACGATTTATGGTACAAGATATTATCAATAAATTTTCATCTGACTATAAGGTAATCGTTGTTGGAGATGCAACAATGGCGCCATATGAAATAACGAATGCAGGTGGAAGTATTGAACATTGGAATGAGGAGCCTAGTCATGTTTGGATTAAAAGATTATCAGATCATTTTGAAAATATGGCTTGGTTAAATCCTGTTCCTGATGATCACTGGGATTACACATCATCAATATGCATCCTTAGAGATTTATTCGAAAATAGAATGTATCCTTTGACATTAAAAGGTTTAGAAGAGGGTATGGCGGAGCTATCAAAATGAACAATGAAGTAACAAAACAAAATGGAATTAAATGGGGCCCATTCACACTAAGAATTCCTTTTATACATATGAAATTTCTAACAGGAGAATTTCTCCAGGGACTCATAATTGCAGGAGCAACTGCATTAGCTGGAGCACCAGTAGTGATGGCGCTTGGATTAAGTTTTGAACAGGCCGTCGCATGTTGCTTTATAGCAAGTATATTAATTACATCTGGCCCAATTATATTCGGTGAACCATTGGCTCCAGGTTGGGTTACGCCAGCATTACCACTTGTGATAGCTTTCTTTATATCAAAAGGATATTTTGATGGAGTTTATAGGGAAGAAGCATTTCATTATATGGCTGCAATGTGTATCGAATTTACAATCATAATTTTATTTTTAGGTTTAACTGGATTAGGTAGAGTAATTGTTGAGAAAATTCCTAATGCTTTGAAATCAGGAATCATTTTAGGAGCTGCTCTTGCCGCCTTTTATCAAATATTTTTTAGTGATTTTGAAAGATATATTGGAGAAACTCCAGTAGCTATGTTAACAATATTGATAATTTGTACTATTACCACTTTTTCAGAACCCTACAAAAGAATTGCCGAGCATAATAAGATATTAAAGATCATTGGATCGTTAGGACTGCTTCCAGGATTTTTAATAGCAGCCTTTGTTGGATATCTTGTTGGAGAAATAAATTTTGATATTCAGTCAGGATTCTTATTACCACCAATGAATGAGGTTTTTGAGTTAACTTCACCATTATCAATTGGAATGCCACCAGTTGATTATTATCTTGAAGTTTTTCCACTTGTGATAATTGGATATTTATTGTTATTTGGAGATTTTGTTACAGGTATTGAAATTATTAATGATGCTCAAAAAAATAGACCTGATGAACAAATCAATATAGATATTAATAGGGCACACAATAGTGTGGGAATCAGAAACCTAATTGGCTCATGTGTAAATCCTTTTTTTCCAACTCAAGGAACTTTATGGACAGGAATTCATGTAATCATTGTTGAAAGATGGAAGCAAGGCAGTGGTGTTATGAAGTCTCTCTTTGATGGAATTGGTTCATATTATTTAATGGGAATACCATTATTATTTTTTGTACTTCCCTTTATTACATTAATGAAACCACTAATGATATTAGCACTTGGTGTTACATTGGTTTTAACTGGACTTGCGTGTTCTTATGTCGCTATTTCACTGGTTAAGAAAAATAGTGAAATTGCAATATCTATAATAACTGCTCTTTTTGTTGCATTCGGAGAGTTTAATGGTGTTGCAGCTCCATGGATCGGCTTGTTAATTGGACTCTTTTTAAGCTTAGTGCTTGTAGATAATTCGATAAAAGAGAACTAGATTGGATAATTTTGCTCTAGAAATATCAGATTTAAGAAAAGTATACTCTGGAGGTACAGAGGCGCTAAAAGGTATTTCTCTAAAAGTTAAAGAAGGAGATTTTTACGCACTTCTTGGGCCTAATGGTGCAGGAAAGTCTACAACCATTGGCATTATCGGAACGCTAGTTACAAAAACAAGTGGAACTGTAAAAATATTCAACCATGATATTGATCAAAATGTTTCTATTGCAAAGTCAATCTTGGGAGTTGTATCTCAAGAATTAAATTTTTCTCAATTTGAAAAAGTAATTGATATTGTCATCACACAAGCAGGATTTTATGGAATACCAAAATCTTTAGCAAAACCAAAAGTAGAAATAATGTTAAAAAGATTAGGCCTTTGGGATAAGAAAGATGATCAAGCTAGAACTCTATCCGGAGGCTACAAGAGGAGGTTAATGATTGCAAAAGCACTAATTCATGAACCCAAATTATTAATTCTTGATGAGCCAACTGCTGGAGTTGATATTGAATTAAGAAGAGAGATGTGGGATTTCTTAAAAGAAATTAATAATAATGGAACCACAATAATTTTAACGACTCACTATCTTGAAGAGGCTGAACAATTATGTAGAAATATTGGAATCATTGATCATGGGGAAATAGTTGTTGATACCTCAATGAAGGATTTATTAAGAAAATTGGATGTTCAGGGCTTTGTTCTTGATCTTGAGGAACCACTAAAAGAAGCACCAAATATTGAAGGATTCGAGATAAGATTAGAAGATCCTCTTACTCTAGTTACTGCTGTAAGCAAAAAAAGTTCTATAAATAATTTATTTAGTGAACTTAATAAGATTGGTATTAATGTCAAATCTATGCGAAACGAATCAAATAGGCTTGAAGAATTATTTATTGAAATGATTAAGAAATAAAATGAAAGATATAAGTAACAAAACAATTTTAATTACATTATGGACTTTGACATCGAAGGAAATAAGAAGATTTTTGAGAATATGGATTCAAACACTAGTGCCACCTGCTGTAACAATGTCATTATATTTTGTGATTTTTGGTTCCTTGATTGGCCCTCGTATTGGTGAAATGGATGGTTTTGATTATGTCCAATTTATGATACCCGGTTTAATTATGATGTCAGTTATTACAAATTCATATGCAAATGTCGTATCTTCTTTTTACGGAGTTAAGTTCCAAAAATCCATTGAAGAATTATTGATTTCACCTATGCCTAATTGGGTTATATTGCTTGGATTCATTTTAGGGGGAGTGTCTAGAGGAGTTCTTGTGGGAATAATTGTTTTTTGTGTAAGTTTGATATTTTATCCAGAATTTGAAATAGCAAATTTGGGCTTAACCTTATTAGTGTTGGTTTTAACAGCTATTTTGTTCTCATTAATGGGTTTTATAAATGCAGTATTTGCAGATAGCTTTGATGATATATCCGTAATACCAACTTTCGTTTTAACTCCATTGATCTATCTGGGAGGTGTTTTTTATTCAATAAATATATTGCCCGAATTATGGAGACAAGTATCAATGGCAAATCCAATGTTATATGTAGTAAATACATTTAGAGAAGGAATGTTAGGAATAAGCGATGTATCAATTTCATTTTCATTAACAATGATTTCTATATTTATATTTGTGTTTACATCACTATCTCTATTTTTATTGCATAAAGGTATTGGAATTCGAGAATGAAGACTTCGGTTCTTGGAAAGAGTTCAAAAAGAATTATAAAAAGTGGTATAAATCTTCTTGATAATATTATCAGAATAAAAGAAGACATAAATCATGGATTAGACATATGGAATGTTTATGATTTTATGTACTTAGATAGAAATAAAATTCCTGCTCTGCGTGTATTAGAAATATCTATACCATCAAAATCAGATTTTATTATTGAATCAAAATCTATGAAGTTGTATCTAAACAGTTTTTATAACAAATCTTTTAAATCGAAAACTGAAATAATTAACAAAATAAAAAAAGATCTTGAATCAAAACTTAAAACAAAAATAAGAATAAAATTTATAAATTCTTTTCATAAAGAACCTAAATATATTGATTTAAATAATCTTAAGCTTAAAAAGACACCTACAAAAAAAATTATAAAATTCAATGGATTTAGGTCTATATGTCCAGTAACCTCACAACCAGACTTTGCAAATATCTATATTTATTCTGATAAATCTATTAATACCTCATGGCTTAAAAAGTATTTAATATCTTTTGCAAATCATGGTGGATTCCATGAGCAATGTATTGAACTTATTTTTAAAACTTTAAAAAATGATCTCTCAATTAACCATTTAGAAGTTTGTGGTCGTTTTCAAAGAAGGGGAGGTATAGATATAAATCCCATAAGAGGTTCACATAATAAAAAATTATTTGTAAATTTTAGAGAATTTAATCAATAATAACTTATTACATAAGGAGAAATTATGAAAAAAATATTGTTACTTGTTATTACGCTTTCAATATCTAATGTATATGCAGAGATTTGGAAGGACTATGAGCCATCTGAAAGGCAAATTCAATTAACTGTTATTGATGTTCAAGCAAACTATCTTGATAATTATTTAGTCAATTTAAAGAGAACATGGGTAAGATCTGTTGAAGTTCAAAAAGAACTTGGACAAATAGTTGATTATGGTGTTTTTGTATCTGATGGAGCAAATAGTCCAAATGTTTGGTTAACCATTGAATATGAAAATATGGCTGCAATGGAACAAACTAAAGAGAAATATGATGCAGTTAATGCTGTGCTTGCTGAAAGATATGGTGATGATGAAGAAGAACTTGATAAGATTTCAAAAGGATATGAAGAAATCAGAAGAATGGTAGATAACCAGAGAATTAATCAAGTAAATTTTAAAATGTAATCAACTGCCCCCTTTGTAAAATGAGGGGGCCAAATTTGGCGGAAGGTGAGGGAATCGAACCCCCGCGCCGTTACCGACGACACCTTTCCAAGGTGCTGCATTACCGCTCTGCCAACCTTCCGATTAAGAGAATAATTATACTTGTTTCAGTATATCTTTAAATGTATGATTTCATGATGCCTAGCAATTATTCAAAAAACCTAACAAGCATTTTAGAAATGC
>CACCOR010000016.1:0-16008 GCA_902547695.1 uncultured SAR86 cluster bacterium
CGTCTATAAAAATCTGCAACAGTGAAAACTTCATTTGGACAAATAATATCTACTAAATGATGAGGATATTTTTTAAGAATATTTTTATTAGGTTTTGCTGAACCAATATCGCAATCTTTATAAACCATAACTGAGTCAACACTAATTAACTCAACAGGAAATTTTTTTGCTAAATTTATTGCGAGATCTGTTTTTCCAGATGCGGTAGGTCCGAAAAGAAAAACTATTGGTTTATCTAATTTATTTATTAGAGAGCATCCTCATTAGTTTCACCAGTTCTAATTCTAACAACCTCATCGATTGGTGAAATAAAGATCTTACCATCTCCAATTTTTCCAGAAGCAGATGACTTTATTATTGCAGCTTTAACTTGTTCTACCATTTCGTCAGTTACTGCAATCTCAATTTTTATCTTAGGAAGAAAATCAATGGTATATTCTGCTCCTCTATACAGTTCGGTGTGGCCTTTTTGCCTTCCGAAACCCTTGACTTCAGTCATTGTCATTCCAGAGACTCCAATATCGTCTAATGAAGTTCTTACTTCTTCAACCTTAAAAGGTTTAATTATTGCTGTTACTAATTTCATAATTAATTAAGTCGTTTATATATTTAAATTGTTTATCTGATGAACCCCTATTATTGGCCACCACCTCAGTAGCATTATCTACCATATTAATTCTTAATTCATTATTATTTAGCAATTCTTTAAATGCATTTGTTAATTCAGATTTAGACTCAATTTGAACGCAAGCATTTTCATTTTTAAATAAATTTAAAATATCCTCAAAATTCTTCATGTATGGGCCAACGATGATTGCACATTTATTCTTTGCAGCCTCAATGAGATTGTGTCCTCCATATTTTTTAAATAGGCTGCCGCCGATAAAAGCTATTTCAGCAAAATCATATAAGGAGTCCAATTTTCCAGTTGCATTGATAATAATTGCATTAGAATTTTCACTTTCTATATTAAGATCTGATTTTATAACTGCACTAATTTTCTGACTTTTAAAAATTTCCATGACTGAATTAGCTCTTTCAGGATGTCTTGGCACTATTATTAATTTTAGATTTGGAAAATCATCTAATAATTTACAGTATGAATCTATAATAATCTCCTCTTCTCCTTCATGAGTGCTAGCTGCAAGAAAAAACTTATCATTTGAAATTATTTTATTAAATCCAATATTGTTTTGTATTTCAGCATCAAACTTGATTGAGCCAACTTGTTTAATTTTTTCATTTAGTGCACCAATTTGAACAAATCTTTGAACATGTTTTTCGCTTTGAGCCAAAACTAAAGATATTTTTTTAATTATAAACTTTATAAATGATTCAAATAATTGATATTTTTTAAGAGAGGACTCAGATAATCTAGCATTTGATAAAACTACTGGAATTTTTCTTCTAGATGTTAAATAAATCATTGATGGCCATATTTCTGTTTCAAATAAAATGAGGCAAGTAGGACTAAATTTTTTTATGAATATATTTACAAATATAAAGAAATCCCAAGGTGCGTATACGACAATCACATCGTCACCATATATTTTACGAGCATGTCTTAAACCAGTGGGTGTTGATACTGTAAGAATTACGTTTTTATCATTAACAAATTTTCTTACAAGTTGCTCTGAACCAATTACCTCGCCCAAGCTAACTGCATGAAACCATAAGAGATTTTCTCTAGAAGCTTCCCTATATAATCCAAATCTATTTAAGAAATTAGATAAATAATCTCTATCTTTTAGTCCCTTAATTATAATTCTTGTTACCATAAGAGGTAATAAAATTAATAAAACTAAGTTATAGATAAATAACATCATAAAATATCTAATAATTTAACAATGTAATGATACATCGTAATTTCAAATGAAAAATGGTTTATTAGAAATTCTAATTATTTTTTGGAAAATATTAGTTTTTTTTCCAAGAAGATTTCAAAATTTCATTGCTACAATTTTAGGTCATTTTATTAATTGGTTGCCGCTAAAAAGAAACCGTATAAGTAAGGTAAATATTGACTTATGCTTTAAAAATCTCAATCAAAAAAATAGAGATAAAATCCATAAAAAAAATACAATTGAATTTGCAAAAGTTATATTTGATACAGGTATTTCATGGTTTTGGTCTGATAATAGAATAAAAAAAAATATTCCATATGAAATTAATGGACTCCAAGCTTTATTGAATGATCAAAATGATAAGAATGGTATTCTGTTGTTATTTAAACATTCCCTTCATCTTGAGCTTGATTCAAGAATTCTAGCAATGCATGCAGAAATTTATGGTATTGAAAGGGAACATAATTCAAAAATGTTTGAGAATATTCAAAGATCAGGAAGACTTAAAAGTATGAAAGGAATTACAGATAGGGATAATACTCTAACTTTCATGAGATGGCTAAAGAAAGGTAAAACTGTTTTATACGCACCAGATCAAGATTATGGAATCAAAAAATCTATAAATGTAAATTTTTTTGGAATTCCAGCTGCAACAGTTACAGCACCGTTAAAAATTATTGAAAAAACTGGATGTAAAGTTTTTTTTATAAACTCTTATTTAAATAATGGAAAACTCATATTAGATCTTGAAGAGATTAATTTAGATCAATCATCTGTTGAAAACTTTTCTAGGCAATTAAACTTGCTTATTGAAAATAAAATTAAACTTCATCCGCATGAATACCTTTGGCAACATAGAAGGTTTAAATCAACACTCGGAAAGAAAAAAATATATCAATGAATTTTCAACTAATAAAAAACCTAAAAGGATTTATGCCTGATCATGAAGGTATGGCTCTTTTTAAATGGGCTAAGAAATTTTCAGCACTTGGGCCCATTATAGAAATTGGAACATATTGCGGTAAATCATCAATGTATCTTTCATCGGGAGCTAAAAAAAATGATCAATATGTTTTTACAATTGATCACCATCTTGGTTCTGAAGAACATCAAATTAATGAGGAGTATTTTGATGAAGAGACATATGATCATAATAATAAAAGAGTAAACACACTTCCTTTATTAATTGAGAATATAAATAAATGCAAAGCAAAGAATATTGTCCCAATAGTCGCAGAATCAAAAGAAATATCTTTAACTTGGAAGTCAAATATAGGTATGTTATTTATAGATGGAGGGCATTCATATGAATCAGCTAACAATGACTATAAATACTGGGAATCAAAAATAATAAAAAGCGGTTGTTTGGTAATTCATGATATCTATGAAAATCCTGATGAAGGTGGCCAAGCGCCATATGAAATCTTTCAAAAAGCACTAGAAAATAACTATAAAATTTATGATCGTGTTGACACTATAGTGTGCTTAATAAAGAGCTGATTGATCTTTCAAAAATAAGTCAGAAGCATCTGTAAAATTTAATACAGAATCTGCAGCTATTATCAGAGCTGCCGCTGTCCAGCTGGGTTTTTCATTTGGCCAAAAAATATTTTCTTCATACTGCCATCCCATATATGGAATTTTATTTTTATCAGAAATGTTTATTACATCTAAAAGAAGTTCCTTAGACTGTTTCACATTTCCATGAATCACAAGTGAAATTATAAACTCTGATGTTTCGGCTACAGTAATCCATGGCTCTTCTTCAACACACTTTATACCAATACCATCTACATAAAAATTTGAAAAAGTTTTATCTATATAAAATTTTATTTCATTCTCATTAAGACATCCTGACAAAATTGGATAATAAGAGTCCATAGAAAACCTCTTTCTATCTTTTAAAATATCAAATTTTCCATTTGGGTTTTTTAAGGCTTTGGATAGTAAATTATATGATTTTATCCAGCTTTCAGTATTATTATTTTTTTTTAAAATATGAGAAATTGCTAATCCACACTCGATACTTTTTAATATCGAAGAAGATCCCGTCAATAAAAAATCGTTTTCTATCTCCCCGTTTTCATTTATTGACCATGGAATTGTTCCGTTCTTAATTTGAAGATTTATAGAAAAATTAATTGCCAACTCAATTGCTTGCCACAATTCTTCTAAAAAATCTTTATCATTAAAAATCTTATAGTAATGTAAAGCAGCAACAGAGATATATGGTCCAAAATGTGTTGGTTTGTTTTTTTCAATCGGAATATTGTCTTGGTATTTTGCGAACCAACTTCCGTCTTCATTTTGATTTTTTAAAAGCCAATTAAAAGCTCTTTTTGAAGCTTCATTTTCTTTAACAAAATTTAATCCCATTATTGACTCGATATGATCCCATGGATCATGAGAGCCATCTTCGTTAGAGGGTATTGCTCCAGATTTTTGTTGAATTTTTCTTATATATTTTCCAAGATTTTCAAAAAAAGTAATATCTAAGTCTTTTGAAGAATATAGTCTATTGGGATGATGCATTATTACATCTTTTCAAAATACATTGAAAAACTTTTACCCATTATCGGATTCATTAATTTATCAACGCTATCTATGATTATAGGTTTTTTAAGAATATGTCTTTCAAGGATCTTTTTATATGCTTTAACAAGTATATTTTTGTCCTGAGAACTCCAAAAGAGGCATCTTAACCACCAATATGGACTATGGATAGAATGAAATTTCTCAGATGATAAAAATTTAAAACCACAATCTTCAATTTCATGAATAAGTTTTTTTTGATTGAATATTCTCAGATGTCCTCCTGGCTGATTTTGATAATCCTTGGATAAATACCAACAAACCTTTTCAGGCCAAGATGCAGGTACACTTGCAAAAAATTTTCCACCAGGTTTTAAAACCCTGTTTATTTCAACAACTGCATTATTGTATTCATGCAAATGCTCTAAAACTTCCGAACATACAATTAAATCAAACGTATCATCTGAGAAAGGTAACGAATATGCTGATCCCTTCATAAATTCTGCTCCAGCATCAGATATAGACTCAAAATATTTATACCCCTCTTCAGCCTTCTCAAGAGAATCATTATCCATATCAAGCCCTACACATTTCATCTTTGGAAATTCTTGCATTACACCAAATATATGTCTGCCCTCTCCACATCCAACATCAAGCATCGAACCATCTTCATTGAGATCATATTTTTTAAAATTAAAAGTTAGCATCGTTAAATTCTTCTATAGTTTTTGAAATAACCCTCTCATATTCTTCAGTGATTTTAATCCAATTAAAATTTTGAATAACATGTTGCCTGCCCTTCTTAGCTATTTCAATATATTTAGGATAATCCGAAAGTATTTCTTTAGCACTATTTGATATCATCTTCGAATTTTTTGGTTCTATCAATTTAGCATAATTTGATGTAAGTTCAGGAATTGCTGAAACATTCGTTGCAATTAAGGGAATTTCGCAACTCATTGCCTCAATAACAGGATAGCCAAATCCCTCATACAAAGAACTGACTATCGCAATTGAACTAGAAGCATAAAGCTCTTTAATTTCAAGTTTAGATAAATTGGATTTAAAAATAACATTTTCCTCAAGATTTAAATTTTTTATTAGTCTTTCAGTATGTCCATTTTTTTTTATTTTCCCAATAATTATTAAATGTATTTTTGGGAAATCATTTTTAAGAATTTTTAAGGCTTTTAATGTGTAATCTAAGCCCTTAAGAGGCACATCAGCACTTGCTGTGGTAATTAATCTATATTCCTTTCTTGAAAAATTTTCTATTGGTGCAAACTCATTTGTATCCAAACCGTTGTTAATAACGCTTATATTTGATTTTTTACATTTAAATTCTTCAATTATGCCATCTCTAGAGCTATTTGATGGAGTGATTATTCTTTTAATACTAGGTGCTACTTTTTTTTGCATTTTTAAAAATGAATACCATCTATGCCTTGAAATTTTGTATTTAATTTTTTTTGATGATTGAAGCTCATATTTATAATCAATTGTTATGGGATGATGAATTATCTCAATAAAAGGTATTCGTTTTTGAATTTCTAGCATTCCATAACTTAATGATTGATTATCAATTATCAAATCATAATGATTATTTGAACTTAAAAATTGATTAGCTCTAATGCCGAAAGTTTTAGGCTCCGGAAAACCTCCAAATAATACTGATATGAATTCATAATAATCGTGTCTGCTTTTATTTTTCTTTTTAAAAAATTTTTTACATCTGTCTTTGAAGTCAAAAGTTTCAAATAAATCTAGTCCCGGTAATCTGATTAAATTTATTCCATGATGAAGATTTGGATATGGTGGACCTGATATTACATCAACATTGTGGCCCATTAAACTCAATGCATATGAGATATCTTTTACATATACTCCTTGGCCTCCACCAAATTGAGCACTTCGATAACTCAGGATTGCTATTTTTAAATTACGCAAAGTTTTACTTAGTGAACGTTAACCAGCTTTGATAGAACTTATCATGTCCAGATATTATTTCTTGAAATTTTTCTTGGAGTTGTTTTGTGATTTCTCCTCTAGATCCATTGTTTATTAAATTATTATCCAGTTTTGAAATTGGCGTTATTTCTACTGCTGTGCCAGAGAAGAAAGCTTCGTCTGCATTGAGTAATTCGTCATAATCAAGATTTTTTTCTTTAACTTCAAGATTTAAGTCTTTAGCAATTTGAATAACTGATTGCCTGGTTATGCCATTTAAGCAGTGATCCGTTGTGGGAGTATAAATAGTACCGTCCTTCACAATAAAGATGTTTTCACCACTACCTTCTGAGATATATCCATTTTTATCAAGCATAATTGCTTCATCAGCTCCATTATCTAAGGCTTCGTGAAGGGCCATTGTATTACTGAAATATGTTCCAATTATTTTATTTCCAGAGTGAAGAGGATTTTCATACTGCTTATGAGAGGACTTCATTACTGATATACCTTTTTCTTTTGCTTCGGGATCCATATATGATGGCCATTCCCACGCAGCTATGGCAACATTTACACTCAAATCTTTTGCTCGAAGACCAAGGCCTTCATTACCCAAATAAACAATTGGTCTTAAATATCCTTCTTTAAGATTATTTTTTTCAAGTGTCTCACATTGAGCTAAATTTAGTTCAGATTCTGAAAATGGAATACTAATACTTATTTTTGAAGCTGCATCAAAAAGTCTTTTAGTGTGATCAGATAGTCTAAATATTGCTGGTCCATTATTTGTCTTATATGCTCTTACACCTTCAAATACTCCAGTTCCATAGTGCAAAGTATGAGATAAAATATGAACATTGGAGTCATTCCATCTTTCAAACGATCCATTTTTCCATATATATTTATTTTCAGTATCTACAAACACGTTTCAAGATATAATTGTGAATGATTATTATTGCAAAATCATACCTATAACTAAAGTAAAATTATGGAAATAGCAAAATCAATTTTCAGAGAATATGACATTAGGGGTGTTTATCCTGATCAAGTAAATGAAAATGCAATAAGTCTTATAGCAAAAGCTATTGCTATAAAATGCGATCAAGAGAATGTTAGAGAAATATGCATTGGTAGAGACGGAAGACTGTCAGGAGAATCTCTTCTCAAATCATTAGAAAAATCTCTTTCTTGTTATGGAATCAATATACAAAATATTGGTTTAGTCACAACTCCACTGCTTTACTATGCAGCAAAAAAAAACAAATGTAAGAGTGGTGTGATGATTACAGGCAGTCATAACCCTAAAAATTATAATGGTATAAAACTCATTATCAACGACAAGCCGGTTTCCGGAAACGAGATATACAAATTACTTGATAGAAATAAAGATAAGTCAGAAGTTCCTGGAAAAATTGAATTCTTTGATATCAAAAGTAATTATGTTGAAGAAGTAAAAAATAATATTCAGATTGATGAGAATTTTAGATTAAAAGTGGTTATTGATTGTGGGAATGGTGCTGCAGGATGTATAGCCCCAAAACTATTTAGCGAACTAGGTTGTGAAGTTATTGAACTTTTCACTGAAGTGGATGGAAATTTTCCTAATCACCATCCTGATCCAGGCAAATTAGAAAATCTTCAGGATTTAATTGCAAAAGTTAAATTAACAAAAGCTGATTTGGGTTTAGCATTTGATGGTGATGGAGATCGAGTAGGTTTAATTACTGATAAAGGCGATGTTATTTATCCTGATAAAATCTTGATGATGTTCTGCAAAGAAATTCTTAATAAAAACAAAGGGTCTATAATCTTTGATGTTAAATGTACGAATGCCCTTCCAGATTTGATAAAAAATTTAGGCGGAACACCAATAATGTCACCTACAGGACACTTTCATATCAAAAATGGTATCAAAGAACATAATCCACTCCTGGCAGGTGAAATGAGTGGTCATATTTTTTTTAATGACAAATGGCATGGCTTTGATGATGGACATTATTCAGGTGCAAGAATTATTGAATTAATATCAAATAATAAAAGAAGTATCTCAGCTATTAATAATGATTTACCAAACTTATTTTCAACTCCAGAATTAAATATTACGGTGACTGACGAAACAAAATTTAAAATAATTGAAGATTTTTCTATGAAATGTAATTTAAAAGGAGAAAAAATAAATATAGATGGATTAAGAATAAATTTTAAAAACGGCTGGGGGCTTTTAAGAGCATCTAATACAACACCAAAATTGGTAATGAGGTTTGAAGGAAATACTGAAGATGATTTAAAAAAAATTCAAAATAATTTTTTACATGAACTTTCTCGCATTTGCCCAGATATTGATATAAATTTAGATTAATTAATGAAAAAAGACAGAAAAAACATCATTCTTCAATCTTTGGCAGCTATGCTTGAAGAAAAGAATATGTCAAAAATAACAACTGCATCTTTGGCTGAAAAATCAAACATAACTGAAGCAGCACTTTACAGACACTTTCCTAGTAAAAGATCTATTTATGCTGAACTTTTCTCATTTTGTGATGATACAATTTTTGTAAAATGTAATGAGCTCAAAAAAGAAAAAATATCTGCTCAAGAAAAGGTAAAAAAAATATTTATTTTCTTTATGTTGTTTATAGAAAAGAATAAGGGTTTTGCAAGGCTGCTCTCAAGAGAAGCTCTTTCATCTGCTGAACAGAACGTGAGTGAGAGTGTAAATCAATTCTATGAAAGATTTGAGCTTGTTCTTAGGCAGATGCTCAAAGAGGACGAAAAGAATCTAACAACCCAAGCAGGTATTTCGGCACAATTAATAATTACTGTCTTAGAAGGTAATATAGGCAGATATATAAGATCTAAGTTTAAAGATTCTCCATCAACATATATTGAAAATATTTGGGCACTTTTGTCATTAAGTATATTTAAAAATTAATTTATATTTTCGTCTAAAAATAATTCAAAGTAGGTATTTTCAAGTGATTCTTTGTCTATCTCTCCAGTATTTTTATTAACTCTTACAAACGAAATATTTTCAGGAATTTCTTCATTTGATATCTCCAGACTCTTAAGTTTGAAATCCATATAATTTATCCAGATTGGCAATGCAATTGTCGAACCATACTCATCTTCACCTAACGAAGTAAAATCATCTGTACCTACCCAAACTGTTGTAACTAAATCTTTATGGAATCCTGAAAACCATGTGCTAACTGAATCATTGGTTGTTCCAGTTTTGCCACCAATATCATCTCTTCCAAGAAATTTAGATTTCCTTCCAGCAACACCATTTTTCATAAAGCTTTTTAAGGTATCTGCCATCAAAAATGAGACTCTTTCGTCGATAACTCTGTTATCTTTATTTAAAGGTTTCAAAATATAATATGGTTTTTTGGCATTCATCTCTATGGTATCAAGCCAAGGAAAAGCTGAAATATCTTGGTTATTAAATTGATTGTTATATTCATTATGAGAGAAAATAATATTGCCATCTCTATCTTTAATACTGTCAATGAAGTGAATATCTGGTATAAAACCATTATTTGCAATAACACTGTAAGCTCTTACCATTTCAGCAGCAGAAAAATTACCTGAACCTAAAGCTAGAGATAAATCATTGGGAAGTCTTGATTTTGTAAAACCAAAATTATTCAAATATGTATGAGAATTTTCAATTCCAAGTTCTCTTAAGAGTTTAATCGAAACAATATTGACTGATTTTACTAGAGCATCTCTAATAGATATTGGTCCATAAAATTCTCCAGTATAATTTTGAGGTCTCCATTCGCTCTCAAGATTTTCATCTTCAAAAACTATAGGAGCATCATTAATTAAAGTTGATAAATTATACCCGCTCGCCAAGCTAGAAGAATATATGAAGGGTTTGAAGCTCGATCCAGATTGAGGGAATGATAACCTTACGCGGTCAAAGTTACTCTCGTCGAAATTTTTACCTCCAACATAAGCTATAACTTCTCCAGAATTTGGATTAATAGAAATCAAAGATGACTCAATATTTGGTATCTGGTCAAAAATATATGAATCATCATTAGCTTTTAGATAGATAAAGTCGCCAAAACTTAAAATCTGATTAAATGAACTGGGCTTTGGGCCTAGTTCATTTATAGATATTTTTTCTCTCGCCCAATCATATTCTTCTCTCCATGCGATGCTACCTAAATCAAAATCTTCGTTTATAAACGTTATTTTTTCGTTTGTTACATTTATTACTATCGCTTTAATGTGCGTTTTATAAAAGGCATATGAATCAAATATCTTGCTAAGTTTATTTGAAAGATTATCTTCATCTAGATCAATATCTTGAAAATAGGAGTTATCAAGAAGAAAACTAATATCTGAGTTTTCCAGAAGTCTCTGCTGTTCGCTGCTAAAAAGATTTCCATAATTATCTGGTTTTCTCCAGCCATGTCTTTTGTCATACAAGAATAATTCGTTTAAAACACTTGCTACTGAAGAAGTTTGTGACTGTGAGTCAATAGTTGTATAAACAGACCAGCCCTCTTTATATGCTCTAAGGCCATATCTTCTTATAACTTCTTGCCTAACATGCTCTGCTAAATGTTTGGCATCAACATCATATAAATTTATATTCTTAGCTATTTCAATATCATCGGAAATAGCCTCCAGATATTCTTTTTCAGAAATATGATCTAGCAAAAACATTCTTGATAATATCCAATCCCTTCTTTGAAGGGTTCTTCTAAGATTCTTTACAGGATTAATCCTAGAGGGAAGTTGTGCAATTGCTGCTATGGTTGCCGATTCGCTAATACTTAATTCTGATAAGTTTTTATTAAAATATGTGTTAGCTGCAGCTTCAATTCCGTAAGAACGGTTTCCTAAAAAAATTCTATTTACATAAAGCTCAAATATTTCTTCTTTTTCAACTTTACCTTCAAGTTCTAGTGCTAAGAAAATTTCTTTAATTTTTCTTACTATTGTTCGTTCAGGTGTTAAAAGGTATCCCCTGACTACTTGCATAGTTATAGTACCACCGCCACCTTGGCATCCTGAGGGTCCTACACATCTCACAAAAGATCTTATTAATCCTGTATAACTTATACCTTGATGGTTAAAAAAGTTATCATCTTCTGCCGATAAAAAAGCATTTTTAATGTCTATTGGAATATCATCAAAACTAGTTGCCCTTCTTTTTATCTCACCAAATTCACCAATTAAATATCCATCTTTAGTGTAAACCTTTAGTGGCATTTGAAGTTCAGACTCATCTACATACTTAATTTCAGGAAGATTTGGTTTAATAGCCAAGTATGTTCCGATGATCAAAAAAATTGAAAGAATACAAACAATAATGCTAATAATAAATAGATTTTTTATAATTCTTTGCATATCTTATTTTAAATCTTAAATAATGCAGAATAAATATTTTTAGTATTTAAAAAGTGTAATTTTCAATCTAGATGTTAAAATCTCGGCTGAAAAATTATTTACTATGAATATTTTTATTGTTGGTCCAATGGGTTCCGGTAAATCTACCGTTGGCAAAATTATATCTGATGAATTATTTTTAAATTTTTTCGATACAGATGACGAAATCGAAGCAAGAACAGGTGCATCAATCGATTGGATATTTGATTTAGAAGGCGAAGATGGTTTCCGTAAACGAGAAAGTGAAATGCTTGAAGAAATGGTTAAAAAAAATTCAATAGTTTTGTCTACTGGTGGTGGAATAATATTATCAAAATTAAATAGGGAGCTATTATCATCAAGGGGAACAGTCTTTTATCTATCTACTCCTATTTCAACACAGGTAGAGAGAACCTCTAAAGATAAGGATCGGCCATTGTTAAAAAATGGAGATCCAGGCGAAATACTTACAAAGCTTCATAATGAAAGAAAAGACTTCTATAAAGCAGTATCGGATCATGTAATTGATACAGAAAATAAATCAAGTCAAGAAGTTGCATCTGAGATAATTAAGGTAGTTAAAATTTAATTATGGCTGTATTAAGTGCTGGAAAAGGTGAGTCTAAATATAATATCCATATCTCTAATAAGAAGATTCCAAAAAATGTCCTTAATAAAATCCTTTCAACAAAGAATAAAGTATTAATTATTACTGATAGTGGAGTACCTAACCAATATTTAAAAAGTCTTAAAAAAGATATTAATACAAAAAATCAATATTCTTTGATTTTAGCTAGAGGTGAAATATCTAAATCATTTAAGTCTTATCAAAAAATTCTTAATAAACTTGTTGAATTAAAATTTGAACGTTCAGATTATCTCATAGCTTTAGGTGGTGGTGTCATTGGTGATGTAACAGGTTTTGCAGCATCTAGTTATCTTAGGGGTATAGGTTATATTCAAATTCCCACAACACTTCTGTCACAAGTAGACTCGTCGGTTGGAGGTAAAACAGCTGTTAATCTTGCTCAAGGTAAAAACCTTGTTGGAGCTTTTTATAATCCAAAGTTGGTATTAATTTCTACATCTTTTTTAAAGACATTATCAGATAAAGAATACAAATCAGGTCTTGGTGAAATTGTAAAATATTCTTTAATTGGTAATAAAAAATTAAAGAAAATAATTGAGGACCGATCACAACTAATAGTTGATAAAGATGAGTCAACTCTAAAAGTTTTAATAGAAGAATCTATAAAAACAAAATCAAAAATTGTTACAAAGGATGAAAAAGAGTCAGGTATAAGAGCCATATTAAATTTTGGACACACATTTGGCCACGCAATTGAAGCGTATAATAATTATAAAAATATAACGCACGGAGCAGCAATTACACTAGGCATGGTGATTGCATCAAAATTATCATTTTATGAAGGACATATTAAAGATTATCAGCTAGACAATATAATAAACATGATTGAGTCCCTTGGACTAAATACAGATCATAGCAAATATAGTTACTCTAAATTAAAAAAATATATGGCATCAGATAAAAAAGTTAAGGATGGAAAACTTAATTTAATATTAATAGATAAAAAATTTAATGCCTTTAAAACTTCAAAATATAATATCAAAAATATCACAAGTGCCCTAAATTAAGCAGCACTTGCAGTTGTTGCTTTTAATAAATCCTGAATATTTGTAGCTGCTGGCACCACAAGCCAAAAATGACTTTCAAATTTGTCAAAGTCATCTATTATCTCCTTTGCCTTTTTACTATTAGTATATTTATAGTGATTAGTTAGAATTTCTTTTAAATGCTTTCTATGAGGCTGCATTTCTTCAGTTGTTATCCTTTCTAATCCAACTAATCCTCTGTTACATTTGTCGAAGAATGTCCTATCTTCGTCCAATACATATGCAAAACCTCCTGTCATGCCTGCTGCAAAATTTAATCCAACATCACCAAGAATAGTTACATGACCACCAGTCATATACTCACAGCAATGATCGCCAGCACCTTCAATAACTGCTTTAGCTCCTGAATTTCTTACCGCAAACCTTTCTCCAACTGAACCAGATATATAAACTTCCCCACCAGTTGCTCCATAAAGACATGTATTACCAGCAAGAATGGTTTTTTCATCATTGATAGCAAAATCAGCATCATTTTTGATAATTATTTTTCCTCCATTCATACCTTTTCCAACATAATCGTTAGCATCACCATTAAGAGTAATATTTAATCCGTTAGCATTCCAACATCCAAAACTTTGTCCAGCAGACCCCATGAAGTTAAGATTTAAACTGCCTGATAGTCCATCTTCACCATATCTAGATGCAATTTCTCCTGAAACATTTGCACCGACAGATCGGTCTGTATTGGAAATGTTATAACTAAAACTTCCTTTTTTATCTTTATTAATAATGTCTTTCACATCAGACAATATCTTTCTAGATAAGTCTGCTTTATCCCAAGGATTATTTTTTGATACTTTGCAAAAATTAGATTCTTTATTGTTTAAATCTGAATATAAAATTGGAGACAGATCAATATTTTTTAGATAGTCTTCAATTTCGTCCAATTGATATAAGTAGTGAGTCTTACCAATAATATCTTCAAGTTGTTTTACACCTAATTCAGCTAAATATTTTCTTACATCATTGGCAATGAAATTAAAGTAATTTATTACCCTCTCTTTTTCGCCAATAAAATGTTGATTAATTAAGTCTTTTCTTTGTGTGGCTACTCCAGTTGCACAATTATTTAAATGGCAGATTCTTAGATACTTGCATCCCATTGCTATCATTGGTCCTGTTCCAAAACCAAATGATTCTGCACCAAGCATTGCCGCTTTAATAACATCAAGACCAGTTTTCATTCCACCATCAGCTTGCAGCCTAATTTTGTGACGAAGTCCACTGTCTCTTAAACTTTGATGAGCCTCTGCCAAACCGAGCTCCCATGGTGATCCTGCATATCTTATTGAAGTAAGAGGACTCGCACCTGTTCCACCATCATGACCCGAAATAGTTATTAAGTCAGCATAGGCTTTTGCTACGCCTGATGCTATGGTTCCCACACCTGGTTCTGAGACAAGCTTCACAGATACAAGGGCTTTTGAATTAACTTGCTTAAGATCGAAAATCAATTGTGCTAAGTCTTCAATAGAGTAAATATCATGATGTGGAGGTGGAGAAATTAGGGTAACTCCAGGAGTTGAATACCTCAATTTAGCAATCAGGCTATCAACTTTTCCGCCTGGTAATTGACCTCCCTCACCAGGTTTTGCTCCTTGTGCAATTTTTATTTGTAATACTTCAGCATTAACTAAATAATGAGGTGTTACTCCAAATCTTCCAGAAGCGACTTGTTTAATTTTCGACATTTTTAATGTGTCATATCTTTCTTTTGCTTCACCCCCTTCACCAGAATTTGATCTTGATCCAAGCGAATTCATTGCCTCAGCTAGTGTTTCATGAGCTTTTGGAGATAATGCACCTAAACTCATTCCAGCTGAATCAAATCTCTTTAATATTTTTTTGCTAGCTTCAACCTTTTTTATATCAATACTTATTTTAGATTTTTTAATTCCAAGGATATCCCTCAACATTGCCGGCGGTCTTTTATCAACTAGATCTGCATATTCCTGATATTTTTGATCTGATCCAGTCGAAACAGCCTCCTGAAGTTTTTTTACAATCTCTGGATTGTATGTATGATATTCGCCACCATGAACATATTTTAAGAGTCCTCCTACATTAATATCAGATAAATTAGATGTAGCATATTCACTTAGTTTTTTATTTTCATTGTCTAAATCATCAAAATTTTTACCTGCAATTCTACTTATAGAGTTTGTAAAACATAAATCAACAACATCATTATCAAGTCCAACTATTTCAAATAATTGTGAACCTCTATAACTAGAAATTGATGATATACCCATCTTTGAAATTATTTTTAATAAGCCTTTATTAACTCCTTTTCTATATCTAGCACAATTTTCATGTGGCATTCCTTTAATCTCATTTCTATCGGAAAGATCGAGAATTGTTTGATACGCAAGTGATGGATATACAGCAGTTGCACCAAAACCTATAAGACATGCAATTTGATGTGTATCTCTAGCAGATGATGTTGATATAACTATGTTTGCATCAGATCTTAACCCAAGACTTACAAGCTTTTGATGAACACAGCCTACAGCAAGCAATGCGTTAATTGGCAAATAATCTTTGCTTGGTACTTTTTCAACGAGATGAATTATAACTTTTCCATTTTTAACTTCTTTTACAACAT
>CACCOR010000017.1:0-15444 GCA_902547695.1 uncultured SAR86 cluster bacterium
CATAACCGTATACGTATTTTCAATGTTTTGCTACTCAGTATGGTATTTACTTCAGTATTATGATGTTGCAGGCTTAAGAATGCCAGACGAATGGATAGGAAGTTTATGTTATTTACCTCATGGGGCAAGAGTTTTGATGTTCTGTTTTTTCAGATATTACTCTTTACCTGGATTATATCTGGCAGAAATTACAGGACCATCACTAATACACCATAATGATTATATGGATGGTTGGTCAATTGCAGCAGTTGGATCTTTATTTTCTGTTGTTGCAGCAGTTGAGCTAGTGAAATGGACAAGAGCAACGCCAGGTTTCTTTTCTTTCTTTAAAGAGGTTAATTTTGAAAACTACAAATTTCTATATCTTGTAATAATAGTTTCATCTTTGTTAAATGGGTTGTTGGTAAATTTAATTCTTTCTGTAATTAATACAACTAGTGCTATCAGTGTTGTAACCGTTTTCAGGTTTGCAGTTGGCGATTTTCTTGGTGCAATTGCTGTAATAGCTACATTATGGGTAATTTTTAGAACACTTATAGATACTCGCTTAATCATTGATCCAAGAGTCGAAGATTAAAATCTTGTATACTGTATAAATATACAGTATAATATACTAATGAATAATTTAATTTACTTAAATAAAGATCCAATTTTGATGGAACTAAACTCATCTGTAGACAAAAATTCTGCAAAAAAAATGCTAGCTTTTAAGTTTTTTAATGGCGATGTAGGACTTTTGGAGGAATATCTTAGTGATAATACATATGAAACAGTTAACGATTCATATAATAACGATCTTACTGAACCAAAGTCTCAACTAGAGTTCTCTTTTTAGTATTAAATAAGACTTTATTTACCAACTATTGCGTATATAATTTGTATAAGTGTCTTATTTAGTGATTTTTTAAGGGGATTGCTAAATATGTTTATTACTACCCTGAACATGGAGGTGGTCCTATTAGTATTTATTTAACAACAGGAAACGGAGGATTTACCTTTTGACAGGGGTAATTTTTTAGTTTCCGGCTAACAATTGTAGTTAACGAGAGTTAGTTTATAACCCCCATTTCGATGGGGGTTTTTATTTGATTATGGAATTAAGGTACTGGGTAGTTTTAACTTTTCTTGGAGCAGTATGGGGTAGTGCTTTTATTTTTATAAAAGTTGCTGCACCTGAATTTGGTGCTATAGGATTGGTTCAAGCCAGACTAACAATTGCTTCATTGGTTTTTATACCTATTTTGTTAAGAAAAAAATATCTTATCTTACTCAAACCTGCATGGAAACATTCATTAGTCTTAGCTGTTACTAATAATGCTATCCCTTTTTCATTATTTTCTTATGGAAGTTTTGGGGCGGATTCAAATATTCTTGCAATATTGAATGCTACAACTGCATTTAACACTATGATAATAGCTCTATTATGGTTAGGAGAAAAAGTAACACATAAACAATTATTTGGTCTGATTCTGGGATTTATTGGCGTGATAATCCTTGTTAACCCTGAATCATCTTCAACTTCAATAATATCTGCATTATTTTGTTTAATTGGAGCAGCTTGTTATTCATTCTCAACTGTCTTCATTCAAAAGTATTCAGAAAAAACAGACAAAATGGTTCTTATAGGTTGGTCTATTATCTTTAGTTGTTTTATTATGATTCCTTTTACATTGCTAAATCTTCCCCCGCAGATTCCATCTACTAATGCATTGTTATCAGCAACGTGGCTTGGCTCAATATCAACTGGATTAGCTTTCTTTGGTTATGTATATTTAATAGAAAAAATTGGAGCAGTGAAAACCTCAACTGTTGCTTATTTTCTTCCGGTTTTTGGTATTATTTGGGGAGCAGTATTTTTAAATGAAATAATAACTGGTGGAATTATTTTAGGGTGCACAACAATATTAATAGGAGTATTTTTTGCAACATCAAATAAAAGAAAAAATATAAGTGGCGAGATGCATGCAAACTAAAACTCTTGAAGCACTTTTAATTGAAGCAAATGATCTTGTTAAACGTTTATCTTATGATGAATCTGTTGACTTAATAAACAATACACATACAGTAATTATTGATGTTCGAGAAGAATCAGAAGTCTATAATCTTGGTCTCATTAAAAATGCTGTTCATATACCAAGAGGATTATTAGAATTTAAACTTTCACCAAATTCTCCTGATAATCCTGTTTTAATTAGCGATGATACAAATATTCTAGTTTACTGCGCAGGTGGTTACAGATCAGCACTAGCGGCAAAATCTCTTTTAGATCTTGGATTTAAAAATGTATATAATTTAGGCGGATTTCAAGAATGGGTTGAATCAGGAGGCGAGATACAACCTAATGTATAATTAGCGTATAATGCACTTAAAAATTTGGGGAATATTATGAAAAAATTTGCGTTTAGTCTTTTTGTTATTTTTTCAACAACATATCTATATGCTCAACAGAATGTTGAGGAAGTTATTGTTACAGCAACAAAGACTGAGAAAACATTACAGGAAGTTCCTGTTGCAGTTTCAGTTGTTACAGCTGATACAATTGAAAAAGCTAACATTACCGACATTTATGATCTTAGGTCAATTGTTCCTGCACTTGATTCTAGAAGATTTACAACACCTACTGAGGCTACTTATGTAATAAGAGGTTTTGGTAATGGGTCATTCAACGCTGGTATTGAACCATCAGTAGCTGTTTTTATTGATGGAGTATATCGTTCATCAATGCAGGCTCAGATAGCAGATCTACCAGCTATTGAAAGAATAGAAGTTTTAAGAGGTCCTCAAAGTACACTTTTTGGTAAAAATGCTACAGCTGGTGTAATTAATGTTGTAACAAAAAAACCATCATTTGATGAATCTGGTTATGTATCTACTTCAATTGGATCAAATAATATGAAAAAGTTTAAGTATTACAAAACTGGTTCATTGGATGATTCTAAGGCATACAGTTTCTATGCAAATCTCCATAAAGCTGACGGACACTCAGATAATATGACAACAGGTAATACTTCAAATAATAGGGATAGATTTTCTGTTAGAGGTGAAATGTTATTTGATTTAGCAAATGAGGCATCATTGAGATTAACGGTTGATTATGATGAATATGATGAAATATGTTGTGCTGTTGGAAGTGCAAATTATGGTGCAGCTAACCAAGTGGCAGCCTTACTTGGAGGAAAAGTAATTCCAAATAATCCATTTACAGAAAAAGTATTTTTTGATTTTGATCCTGTTTCTGAGGGTGATAACTCAGGTGTAACAGTTCATTATACAAAAGAAGGTGATGGTACTACTTTAGAGAGCATTACTTCAATAAGAAATTCTTATAATACAAATGTTCAAGACGTTGATTTTGATGCAGCACCTATTGTTAACCCTAGCCCACAAACAAAAGAATTAGATGCTGTAACTCAGGAATTTAGATTATATTCAAATGATAATGAAAAACTAAATTGGTTAGTTGGTGGTTATTATTATCAAGAAGATCTTGACTGGGATGAGTCTATTTATTTTGGACCACTATGGAGAACATATGTTGAAGCTTTCATCCCGCCTGGAACTATTAGTGGAATTGCTGCAGCATTCGGTATTCCAGATGCTCTTTTATTTGCAAATGGTCAGGGTGGAACAGAAACTGCTACTCAAGATAACACTACAACTTCAATATTTGCACAAGTTGATATACAACTAACTGATAAATTAAGTGCAATTATTGGCGCAAGTTATATGGAGGATGAAAAAACAGTTGCGTATAGTCAAATAAATACTGATGTTCTTTCAAACCTAGACTTTGTTGGAGCTGGTACTTTAGGATTAATTGCAGCTGGTTTCCCACCTGCACAAGCTGCTGCTCTTGCTACAGATCCTAATTTTAATCCATTAATTGCATTACAAGGTCTTCAACTTTTACCACAATTTACAAATTTCCCGAATGCAGCTCAAGATGGGAAAAGCTCAGATGATAATGTTGATTATACATTCAAGCTATCTTACGAAGTAAGTGATACAGTAACAGTCTATGGTGGCGTATCAACAGGTTTTAAAGCATCTGCGTGGAATATTTCAAGAAACTCTGACGCTGATGCTGCCGAAGTCGCAGCTCTAGCTGCTGCAGGAACGCCAGTAAGCCCAAACAGATCAGTTGGTAGAAGATATGCAGGTCCTGAAGAAGCCGAAGTAACTGAATTAGGTGCTAAAATATTGTTACCTTCAGGCTACTTAAACATTGCTGTATTTGATCAAACCATTGATGGATTCCAATCAAATACATTCATAGGAACTGGATTTGTTCTTGCCAACGCAGGTTCTCAATCAGCAGATGGATATGAATTTGATTTAGTATATTCTCCACTTGAAAACATTGATTTAACAATGAGCGGAGTATTTCTAGATCCAATATATGATTCATTCCCAGGATCAGCCTTTGGAGACCTTTCAGGAACTACTCCATCAAATATTCCTGAAGATACTATATCGACTTCACTGACTTGGAATTGGGATATGAATGGCTGGAATGGATACACAAGACTATCTCATCTATATTCTAGTGAGGCTATTTTACTAGAGAATCCTGTAGCACAAGCTATTATAGAATCTCAAGGTAATGGTTTTAGAAAAATGGATACATTAAATTTTTCTGCTGGAATTGAAAAAGACAATTTATCCATAAGCTTGTATGGACAAAATGTGAATGATGATGAATATTTAACAACTGCATTTGTAGCTGTTACAGATTTTACAAATACAACATATTTTGGTTATCCAAACAATTATGCAACTTATGGTTTAACTGTAAATTATCAGTTTTAACATTAAATTATTTGTTTTAAAGGGATTCGAATGAGTCCCTTTTTTATTGGCGCGCCCGGGAAGATTCGAACTCCCGACCCCTTGGTTCGAAGCCAAGTACTCTGTCCAACTGAGCTACAGGCGCAAAGATTGATATAGATTAATTCAATATACTCAAAGTATCAAAATATATATATATAAATATTGTAAGAAAATGTTTCAAATCTTATAATCTAACCATCATTTTTCTATGGGGGAAATCAATGAAACATCTAAGAAATGCAATTCTAGTCATAATAGGTCTATACGTATTAACTTTGGGATTAGTTTATGTGGATGTATATGATAGCAGGCCAATAATTAGCTTATTTAAAAATATACAATCTGACTCTGCACTTGAGGTTGTTGATTTCTCTGTGGAAAAAAAAGATAGATCTAAAACAAAACCAAAACCTAATAAGGATAGAAATCCTTATTATGGAGACTTACATGTTCACACAAAATATTCTTTTGATGCCTATGTATTTGGTGTAACTGCATCCCCAGATGATGCATATAGATATGCTAAAGGAGAGGGTGTTAATCATCCTCTTGGCTATGAAATGAAGCTTAGAGAGCCGTTAGATTTCTATGCAGTAACAGATCATGGTTTTTATATGGGTATGATCCAAGCATATGCTGATACTACAACAGATATCTCTCAAAATGAATTTGCTGAACCTTTTCATAATTTAAATAGATTAGATAATTTAACCGTTGAATCAGCGGGAGAAAGATCAAATATTTTTAGTTCTGTTCTTGGTGCAACAATTATTCAACCATATCCAGATTGGCATCCAAAACTATTAAAAGCATATTTAACAAGAAATACTCAAGGTGCCCTTCAATCATTTGATTACGATATACATAAATCTGCTTGGGCTGATGTTGCAAGATCAGCAAATGAGCATAATGATCCAGGACATTTTACAACTTTTATTGGATATGAATTTACAACCTCAACAGATATAGAAGGTGGAAATTTACATAGAAACGTTATCTTTAATTCATCGAAAGCATCTATTAGGCCATGGACAAGAATAGATTCTATTAATCCAGAAGATCTATGGACATGGCAGGATAAATTAAGAGATAAGGGTGTTGATACTATTGCTATACCTCATAATTCAAATGGTTCTAATGGCCAAATGTTTGAAATGGAATCATTTAAAGGTAATGCGCTTGATATAGAGTATGCAAAAAAGAGAATGAGAAATGAGCCACTAGTTGAGATCACACAAGTAAAAGGTACATCAGATACCCATCCGTTATTATCACCAGATGATGAATGGGCTGATTTTGAAATTATGGATGTAAGGGTAGGTAGTCGACCTCCAACATACAGTAAACCTTCAGGATCATATGTAAGAGAAGCATACTTAAATGGCCTTACTTTAGAATTCACTAAACAAGGCAATCCTTATAAATTTGGTTTAATAGGCTCTACAGATACTCATGTTGTTGCAGCCTCGCTTGATGAATCTAATTTTTGGTCAAAAGTAGGGCTGCTTGATGGTGATCCTGAAAATAGAGGTTCGGTTCCATTAAAAGAAGAGAATGTTGAAAGATTAGATGAATATATGAGAGCTTTCAATCAACCTGTTAGTAGAGTAAGTTTAGAACAGGGAGAGTATGCAAATACAGGCTTTACTCAATGGGGTGCTTCAGGATTAGCTGCTGCATGGGCTGAAGAAAATACAAGAGAATCAATCTTTAATGCATTTAGAAGAAAAGAGACTTTTGCTACAACTGGAACAAGAATAGCTGTAAGATTTTTTGGTGGATATAATCTTTCATCAATTGATTTGAATTCAGAATCTCTTGTTAGTGAGGCTTATCAAAAAGGTGTAACTATGGGTTCTGATCTATTACATAATGAGAATAAAATTCCAGAATTTCTTGTTTGGGCTCAAAGGGATAAAAATGGAGCCCCACTTCAAAGAATCCAAATTATAAAAGGTTGGATAGATAATAATAGTGGAAGGCCAAAAGAAAAGGTTTTTGATGTGGCCTGTTCAGATGGAATGCAGCCTGATCCAATAACTAATAGATGTCCAGATAATGGAGCTCGAGTAAATATTAATGATTGCTCAATTAGTACAAATGTTGGCTCATCTGAGTTAAAAATAGTTTGGAAAGATCCAGAATTTGCTCCTGATGATAAAACTTTTTATTACGTTCGTGTACTAGAAAATCCAACATGCAGATGGAGTACATGGGATGCAATTAAAGCAGGATATAAACCTAGAGAAGGTTTACATGAAACAATACAAGAAAGGGCTTGGTCTTCACCTATATGGTATATTCCTGAACAGTCTGATGTTGAAGTGGTTCCACTTGGAGGAACAATTCAATTAAGGAATATTGACTAGATTTATCCTATTAAATCAAATTGAAGTATAAATTATCTATATTTTTTATTATTGGATTAACTCTATATCTTATTGATATAGGCTTAAATTCTTATGATGAAAAAGAAATATATATAAGTGATCAAGAGATTATAAGTCTAGTAACTGCATGGAAATCCCAAGTTGGTAGAAATCCAAATGACGATGAAATAACTCGTATTATAAATAATCTTGTAGAAGAAGAAATCTTGTATAGAGAGGCTCTAAAGTTAGGTTTAGACAGAGAAGATCGAATCATTAAAAGAAGACTAGCTCAAAAAATATCTTTTTTAAAACAAGAATCAATACCAGATTCACCTTCAAATGATGATTTAATTAGATACTTCAATGATAATAATGATAAATACTTTATTGATTCTAAGTATACTTTTAGTCACTATTTTTTTTCATCAGAAAATACCTCTTTGGAAAGATCATCACAAGCTT
The DNA here is from genome assembly GCA_902547695.1 of uncultured SAR86 cluster bacterium. Taxonomy (GTDB): domain Bacteria; phylum Pseudomonadota; class Gammaproteobacteria; order Magnimaribacterales; family D2472; genus SAR86A. The sequence goes on from CACCOR010000017.1 coordinate 7,665, forward strand.
TTAAAGATTTATCAAACAGTATTCCTATTAATTCTGATCCTTTTTTCTTAGGCAAGAATTTTGTTGACGTTAGTATAAAAAAAATTAGAAGTGAATTCGGTAAAGATTTTAGTTCACACTTTATAAATGTTGAACTTAATCAATGGATTGGTCCAATTGAGTCACCATTTGGACACCATATCATATATGTAACAAATTATACTGAAGGCTATCTTCCAAATATTACAAATGTTTTAAAACAAGTTGAAGTTGACTTTTTACAAACTCAAAGGGATGAGGCAATAAAAAATTACTTAAATCAAATTAGATCTGAATATAAAATTTATATAAATCCAGATTTACAAATTTAATGAAAAGTTTTCTTTTTGCTTTATTTTTTTTAGGATCATTAGATATAAATTCTCATGAATTTAATCCAGCTCATCTAGTTATAAAGCAATTGAATGATGATCTTTCATATGAAGCTGTATGGATGTATCCATATAAAAATATTGGCAGAAGGGCTGAAGTAATTTTCCCTGATAAATGTTCAGCTGAATCAAATGATCTTTTTTATCAAGGAAAATATATAAATGAGATCATATTTTTAGACTGTTTGTCGACTCTAAAGGGATCGTCTATAGAAATTATTAATCTTAGTGTATTAACAGATGCTTTAATAACAATAAATTTTAATGATGATACATTTCAGGGACTTGTAAATGTTCAAAATAATGTCCTTAATATTCCCTTAGAGAGTAATTATTATCCATCCTCCTATTTACAGCTAGGTTTTTCTCATCTGTTTGATGGCTTAGATCATATTTTATTTATATTTGGATTACTTTTTTGTATATCTGGATTAATAAATATAATAAAGACTATTACAGCCTTTACAATTGCCCATAGTATTACACTTGGCTTAACAGTTTTTGAACTAATATCTTTACCTCAAGGAACTATCGAAGCCTTAATTGCATTAACGATTGTATATTTAGCAACTGAGATAAACCGAATTAAAGATTCAATTAAAACACCATGGATAATGGCATTTGGTTTTGGTTTGCTTCATGGACTCGGTTTTGCTGGAGCTTTACTTGATATTGGTATAGCTAATAACAATATGCTTTTATCATTATTCTTTTTTAATATTGGTATTGAAATTGCGCAAATAGCTTTGATACCTATACCATTATTAATTTTATTTTTATCAAAAAAGTTTAATGTCACTGAAATATCAAAAATTAGTGTAAGTATTTGTATAGGCGGAATGGGTTTCTATTGGTTTATAGATCGTGTGATTGGTATCTTTCTCTAACTAATTTAAAAATATTACTAAGAGAAATAATTCTATTCAAATATTTGCGTATTTTGACAAATGTAATAATGTAAAAAAATTAGTTTAATCTAAAAGATAAAATATGTATCACCAATAAAGAAACCGCAAAAGAAAAAAGCAAGTGCCCATAGCGGTTCGTTTTTACAGAAGTCAATTAACTTTTCTATGTAATCGTTCATGTGAATAGTTATGCAATTTACATACCAATACATTTATAGAAGATTGGCGCGCCCGGAGAGATTCGAACTCCCGACCTCTTGGTTCGTAGCCAAGCACTCTAATCCAACTGAGCTACGGGCGCGATTACTAAACTTTGCGTGCTTCTTCTGGAAGCATTACAGGAATACCGTCTCTTATTGGATAAGCCAAACCAGATTCTTTACAAATTAATTCATTTGTACTTTCATCATATGACAGTGTTTTTTTTGAAACTGGACAAACTAATATATCTAGTAATGTTTTATCTATGGTTGTCATTGCAGGAAAGTATACATGATGAATGAATTTTTGTTTATATATGTTATCTTTAACCAAAATATATTCTCAATATTATGAATTCTCTTGAATTATTGGCTTTAAATAATTTTCCTTTAGTTGAACCGGGTGATGACTTGCCATCAATTATATTTGATTCCATTAAAAATAATAAATTGATAATTAATGACAATGACATTGTTGTTATAGCTCAAAAAATAGTATCAAAAGCTGAAAATAGATACGTAAATTTGAAAACAATAGAAATATCTGAGGAGGCTAAAGATTTATCAAAAAAACTGAATAAAGATGAAGGATTAGTTCAAGCCATAATAAATGAATCAAATAGAATACTTTCTACAAAAAAAAATGTGATAATTGTTGAGCATAAATTAGGATTTATAAATATTAATGCAGGCATAGACCTTTCAAATGTACCTGATGAAAATCTTGCTCTCTTATTACCTAAAAATCCCAAAAAAAGTGCAAAAGATATTCAAAATAATTTATCAAAAAAATTAAATAAAAAAATATCAATAATAATTACTGACTCAATGACTAGACCTTATAGGTCAGGTGTAATCAATTTTGCATTAGCAAGTCATAACATCCAGAGTCTTGTTGACCTCAAAGGCAATAAAGATATTTATGGAAAAAAACTTAGAGGAACTGAAGTAGCTGTTGCTGATGAACTGGCATCTGCAGCAGGTTTATTAATGGGTCAAAGTAATGAAAAAAAGCCTGTTGTTTTAATCAAAGGTTTCAAACAAGATAGTTCTGAAACAAACGATGCATTTGATTTGATTGTGACTGAAAAAGAAGATCTATACAGGTAATATTTGAAATATATAATTAACATATGAAATTAAGCGTAAATCTTAATAAAATTGCTCTTCTTAGAAACGCACGAGGCGAGAATTATCCTCAAATAGAATACTTTGCCAATAAGGCTATTGATCTTGGAGTTGATGGGTTAACACTTCATCCAAGACCCGATCATAGACACGCAACTAGTGATGACGTCATTAATATTTCTAAATTAACAAAGGCTAGGGGTGTTGAATTCAATATTGAAGGAAATCCATTCTCGAAACCAAATAAAGAATTCATTGGTTTTTGTGAATTGACTGAAATCATAAAGCCTGAACAAATAACCTTAGTACCTGATGCTATTGATCAAATTACTTCTGATCATGGATGGTCTTCTGGTTCACATGATTCAGAATTAAAAAACTTGATACATTTACTAAAAGAAAACTCAAATGATGCCCAAATTAGTTTATTTATTGATAATATTGAAGGTGTAGACTATGCGGCTGAAATGGGTGCTAATTTGATAGAAATTCATACCGGTGCTTTTGCTAAAGCTATAAATGATAAAAATTTATCTATAATAGACGAAATAAAAAAAATTATTGATCATGCTATAAGTTTAAATTTAAAAATCAATGCAGGTCATGATTTAAATCTGAATAACTTACATTATTTAGTTGAAATGGGTAATATTAATGAGGTATCTATTGGACATGCAATTATAGTAGATTCTCTTCATTATGGTTTTGAGGAAACAATATCGAAATATTTAGAAATTATTAGGAAATAAAATGGATATAGAACAAAAACTTAAAGAACAAATTAAAGAGAATGACATATTGATTTATATGAAAGGTACTCCATATGAACCAAGATGTGGTTTTTCAGCAAGAACTGTTCAAACATTGATTGAATGCGAATCACAATTTAGTTATGTAGATGTATTAGAAAATGATGACGTCAGAGTAGCATTGCCTAAACTTTCAGATTGGCCAACCTTCCCACAGGTATTTATTAAAGGAAATCTTGTAGGAGGTGCTGATATTATTGCTCAAATGCATGAAAATGGTGAGTTAAAAAAACTCATAGATTCAGTAGAGTCTTAAAAATCAAAATTATTAATAATTTTACAGAAAACCTCAGCTGTCACTTTAGTATCATATGCAGCAGAATGAGCTTCATCATTATCGTATTCAATTGACAACTTTTCGCATATTCTAGCAAGAACAGTTTGGCCTGTTGCAAGGACACCTAAAGAAACAGTGTCTATTACAGAAAACTTATGAAATGGAGTTTTTTTTATGTTATTCCTTATTACAGATGCATCTAGAAAAGATTTGTCAAAATGTGCATTATGACCAACTAATATAGCTCTTGAGCATTCATATTTATTTCTTGCTTTGTTAATAGTTTTAAATAAATCTTCAAGAGCATCCTTTTCAAGAACAGCTTTCCTTAATGGATGATCCAACTTAATTTTTGTAAATTCAAGTGATTCCTTTTCAACAATAGATCCTTCAAAAGGCTGAATATGATGTCTAAATGTTTCGCCAGGTACAAATTTATTCTCTTTTTCTTCAATCAGGGTAATGGCAATCTCTAAAATTGCATTCACTTCTGGATCAAAACCCCCAGTTTCAATATCTACAATTACAGGAAGATATTTTCTAAATCTATTTTTTAACACCAAGTTTTTCTTGTAATTTTGAATTTGAAGTTGTGTAACCAAAAGGGACTCTTTCTCCAGGATAGATCCTTTTATAGGCCTCTTGAACTGCTAATGTAGTTTCATGAAATCCAGATAAAATTAAATCAAGTTTTCCAGGATAGTCATTGATATCTCCAACAGCAAATATTCCTTCTTTTGAAGTTTGATAGTTTTCTGTATTTACTTTTATTTTTTTTCCGCTTAAATCAATATTCCAATCAAGTATTGGACCAAGTTTTTTATTGAGACCAAAAAGAAATAATAATTCATCTGCTTCATAAGACTCAATTTCATTAGTTTCAAAGTTTTTTAAAGTTATAGAATCTACTTTTTTATCTCCAATAATTGAATCAATAAGATATGGAGTAAGTAAATTAACCTTATTTTCTTTCACTAAATTTCTCATGAGCTCTTCAGTATGTTGTGCTCCTCTAAATGCATCTCTTCTGTGAACTAGGCTTATAGATTTTGCAATCTTAGATAATTCAACTGTCCAATCAAGTGCTGAATCACCGCCGCCAAATATAAAAATATTTTTATCTTTATATTTGTCAACAGACCTAACTGCATATTCAACACCATTTGTAAGAAACTTATCCGGATCTTCAATATTTGGAGGTCTCCTTGGCTCAAAAGATCCAGCTCCAGCTGCAATAAAAATATTTTTTGAAAAAAATTCTTTTTCTTCAGTTGTTTTAACCTTCCAAAAATTATCATCTTCATGTTTAATTTCTTCAATTGAATCAACCCTTTCTGAAAGATGTAATTCATAGTCAAAAGGCTTAATTTGTTCTAATAGGGCGTTTACATGTTCTTGAGCAGTTTGAAATGGAACACCTGGAATATCGTATATTGGTTTTTCAGGATATAACTCAGCGCATTGACCCCCAGGTTTATCAAGATTATCAATAAGCGTACAATTTAATCCAAGTAATCCAGCTTCAAAGACTGTAAATAATCCAACTGGACCTGCGCCTATTACAATTATGTCAGTTTTAACCATTATCTTACCTTCATCCCAGGTTTTGCACCTTTATCTGGTGAAACTAAATAAATACCTTCATCATTACTAGAGGCAAGCACCATTCCCTCAGATATTCCAAATTTCATTTTTCTCGGCTCTAAATTATTGACTAAAACAATATACTTATCAGTAAGGTCTTCAGGTTTGTAAGCACTTTTAATTCCAGCAAATACATTTCTTGTTCCTAAATCTCCAACATCTAAAGTTAGTTGAAGCAGCTTATCAGCTCCTTCAACGTCATCTGCCTTGATAATTTTAGCAACTCTTAAATCAACAGCTGAAAATTGATCAATATTAATTAAATTTACATTATCCATATTTTCTTCCTCAGGAATTATTATTTTTTCAAGTCTATTTAGCAATGGTTTGTAATCATTTATTTTTGTTACTGCTTCATCAACATTATTAATTGAAACTTTTTTAATATTTAAGAATTTAAATGCTTCATTGGTAATACTGGGTATGATTGGATGAAGATATAAAGATAAAATATAAAAAGCTTTTATTGCAGTTGAACTTATATCAACTGCTTCATCCATTTCTTTTTTCCATGGAGTTTGCTCATTTATATATTTATTAACATCATCAGCCAAATCCATAATAATTCTAACTAATTTTGAGTATTCTCTAGATTCATATAAGGACACAACTTCATCTTTTTTAGACGCTAAATTGTCAAGAATATTGTTATCAATATTTGTTGATAAGATATTATTATTTTTCTTTAAGAATGACGCAGATCTTGATGCAATGTTTAAGTACTTGCCAACTAAATCAGAATTTATCCTTTGAACATAATCATCAAAGTTTAAATCTATATCCTCAACTTTGTTATTAAGTTTAGCTGCAAAGTAATATCTCAAAGTTTCAGGATTTGTAATCTCAGCAAATTCTTTTGCTAATATACCTGTACCTTTTGACTTAGACATTTTTTCACCATTTATGGTTAAAAAACCATGAACATTGATTCCACTTGGTAATTTGAGGTTTGCTGCACTCAATAATGCTGGCCAAAATAATCCATGAAAATAAGCAATATCTTTTCCAATAAAATGATAAATCTCATACTTAGAATTTTCTGACCATAAATCTTGCATATTCAATTTATTTTTTTCTGCCCAGTTAGAGATTGATGCTAAATAACCTATAGGTGCATCTACCCACACATAAAAGTATTTATTCTTTTCTCCAGGTATTTCAAAACCAAAATAGGGCGCATCTCGAGAAATATCCCATTTTTTTAAGTCATCATTTAGCCATTCGTTTAACTTATTTTTAATTGATTCTTGAAGATCTACATTTTTTAAAAAATCTTTTAGCATTTTATTCTTTTGAGGTAGATCAAAAAATATATGCTCACTTTCTTTCTTAATTGGAACTGTATTTGAGATAATCGATATCGGTTTTTTAACATCAAGTACGTTGTAAGAAGCTCCACATACACCACAATTGTCACCATTCTGATCTTCAGCTCCACATTTTGGACATGTTCCTTTTATAAACCTATCGGAAAGAAACATTTCTTCTTTTTCGTCATAGTATTGTTCAATATTTGCTTTAGAAATCAAATTATTATTTTTGGCACATTCATATATATATTCTGAATATTTTCTATTTTCATCACTATGTGTTGAGTAAAAATTTGAAAAATTAATTCCATAAAGCTCATATGAGGATTTATGGTCTTTATAAACATCAGAAATTAATTCTTCTGGCTTTATACCCATTTCATTAGCTTTCAACATAACTGGTGTTCCATGAGTATCATCAGCACAAAAGAATAGGCATTCGTTACCATTAAAGTTTTGAAATCTAGTCCAAATATCTGTTTGAACAGCTTCAAGAATATGTCCTAAGTGCAGTGGTGCATTTGCATAAGGCAAAGCTTGAGTGACAAGTATTTTTCTTTTAGTTTTTTTAGAATTGTCCATTTATTATCTGTATTATATGTGAAAATATTACTTAATATGCCTATAAAAAAAATAATTGCATTCGGTTCTGCTAAAGGCGGAGTTGGCAAAAGTTCAATTGCAGCATCTATAGCACTTAGCCTATCTAAGTACAAAAAAATAGGGATATTGGATGCAGATGTTTATGGACCTAATCAAAATATATTATTTAATCTGGATACAAAAAATGAAATTGTAGATAAACAAATCATACCGATTACAAAGAAAGGTATAAAGATTATATCTATGGGAAATATCATGAATTATGAAGATGCAGCTGTATGGAGAGGTCCTATGTTAAGTGGTGCTATTAAGAAGCTAGTTCATGATACAAAATGGGGTGAGTTGGATTATCTATTGATTGATATGCCTCCTGGCACTGGCGATGTATATCTAACTATTTTTAATGAACTTTCAGTAGATAAATTTATTTTGATTACAACACCTAATATATTGGCAAATTCAGATCTTCAAAAAACTATAACAATGTTAAA
>CACCOR010000018.1:0-14729 GCA_902547695.1 uncultured SAR86 cluster bacterium
CATATCAGGTTCAACCTGGAGATGAAATTGAAGTTAGAGAATCAAAAAGAGGTCACTTAAGAATTGCAGCAGCTCTGAAGATTGCTGCTACAAGGGAAGAATGTGACTGGTTAGAGGTAGATGAAAAAAATTTTAAAGGGGTATTTAAATCAGTTCCTGATAGGACTGACCTAAGTACAGAAATTAACGAAAATCTTATTGTTGAGCTTTACTCAAAATAAAAGTATAAAGGCGGAGAAAATTATGCAAACATCAGTAATAGATCTATTAGTACCAACCGAAATTCAGGTTGATGATGTCTCACCAACATTATCAAAGGTAACACTTGAGCCATTGGAAAGAGGTTTTGGACATACACTTGGAAATGCGCTAAGAAGAATATTACTTTCCTCAATGCCTGGTGCTGCTGTGACAGATGTCGCAATCGATGGAATATCTCATGAATATAGCACCATTGAAGGAGTAAGAGAGGATGTAATAGATATTCTATTAAATATTAAAGACATGCCAATAAATCTAATTGAAGGAGACTCGGCTGAAGTAACGTTGGATGTAAAAGGTCCTTGTGATGTATTAGCTTCATCCTTTGATGTTCCTGGAAATGTAGAGCTTGTTAATCAAGATTTTCATATCGCTACTATTGTTGATAAGGTTAATCTCAAAATGACTTTAACTGTTAGAAATGGAAGAGGTTATGAGCCAGCTGACTTGAGAGAAGACGAAGATAGGGTAGTTGGAGCTCTTAAAGTAGACGCATCATATAGTCCTGTTAGAAGAGTTTCTTACACAGTTGATAACGCAAGATCTGGAAAAAGAACTGACTTAGATAAATTAGTTTTAGAGCTTGAAACTGACGGCACATTAGATCCAAAGATGGCAATAGAACACTCTGCAACAATTCTGCAACAGCAGCTTGGTGCGTTTGTTGATCTAGATGCAATAGCTGAACAAGAGGCTAAAAAAGATCAAAATGACTTTGATCCAATCTTATTAAGATCGATTGAAGAGCTTGAGCTAACAGTAAGATCTACTAATTGTCTCAAAGCAGAGAGTATTTTTCTTATAGGCGACCTAATTCATAGATCTGAGTTTGATTTATTAAAAACTCCAAATCTAGGTAAGAAATCTTTAAATGAAATTAAAGATGTTTTAGCTTCTAAAGATTTATCGCTTGGTATGAATGTTGAAAACTGGCCTCCAGTAGGATAAAAAAATGAGACATAAAAAATCTGGAAGAAAATTAAATAGAAACTCAGCTCACAGAAAAGCCTTATTCAAGAATCTTGCTATTGCTTTGATTGAGAGGGATATCATTAAGACGACTCTTCCAAAAGCAAAAGAGCTGAGAAGGTTTATAGAGCCACTAATAACCATTGGCAAAAACGATACAGTTGCAAATAGAAGACATGTATTTAATAAACTTAGATCTGATTCTGCTGTTGCAAAGCTTTTTACTGAAGTTTCAGTAAACTCAAAAGATCGTAAAGGTGGTTACACTCGCATAATAAAAGCTGGATTCAGGCCAGGAGATAAAGCTGATATGGCATATATCGAACTTGTGGACAGAAAACTTGAAGAGGAACTAGAGTCTACTGAGCCAGAGTTGAAGGAAGAGGAAACAGCAGCTTAACTCAAAACATCTTTTAAAAACTTACCAGTAAAAGACTTTTTGACTTTAGCAACATCCTCAGGCGTTCCTTGTGCAACAATTTCACCCCCATCAGAACCTCCTTCTGGACCGAGATCAATTATCCAGTCAGCTGTTTTTATAACGTCAAGATTATGCTCAATAACAACTACTGTATTTCCCTGATTTTTAAGTCTTTCCAGAACACCTAAAAGCAATTCTATATCAGCAAAATGCAACCCAGTTGTAGGCTCATCAAGTATAAATAGGGTCTTTCCGGTACTTCTTTTAGATAATTCTTTAGCTAATTTAATTCTTTGTGCCTCACCTCCTGATAGGGTTAATGCTGATTGACCAAGTGTAATGTATCCAAGACCAACATCATTTAGAGTAACTAATTTTTTCTTAATTGATGGATGTGCTTCAAAGAAATCTAATGCATCTTCGACCGTCATGTTTAAGATATCACTTATATTTTTGTCTTTATATTTTATTTCTAAGGTTTGTTCGTTATATCTATTACCTTGGCAAACATCACATTTTACATATACATCTGCTAGGAAATGCATCTCTACCTTAATCATTCCATCTCCTTGGCAAGCCTCACATCTTCCACCTTTCACATTAAAACTAAATCTTCCTGGTTTATATCCTCTAGACCTTGCTTCAACAGTTTGTGATAAAAGATCTCTTATATGAGAAAAAAGTCCAGTATATGTTGCTGGATTTGATCTAGGAGTTCTTCCAATTGGAGATTGGTCAATATTTATTACCTTATCCAAATGATCTAAACCCTCAATTTTTTCACAATTTATTTCTTTAGATAGTTTAGATTTATTTAAAACAAATGAGCTAATAGGCATCAATGTTTGATTTATTAATGATGATTTGCCTGATCCAGATACCCCAGTTACACAAGTAAATAACCCAACAGGAATATCAACTGAAACTTCTTTGAGATTATTTTCACAAGCATTGATTATCTTGATTTTTTCATTTTTGATTTTTGTTCTTTTAGCAGGAATCTTAATTTTTTTCTTTCCTGAAAGATATTTTGCTGTAATTGAATCTTTATTCTTTAAAATTGAGTTTAAATCACCTTGAGCACAAATTTCTCCACCATGTTTTCCTGCACCAGGTCCAATATCAATTATGTGATCTGCAGACCTAATTGCTTCTTCATCATGTTCAACTACTATCACAGTATTTCCAAGACTTTTTAGATTGTTCAAGGTTTTTATAAGTTTTGCATTATCCCTTTGGTGAAGACCAATTGATGGCTCATCTAGAACATAAGTAACCCCAACCAAACCTGATCCAATTTGACTTGCTAACCTTATCCTTTGAGCTTCCCCACCCGATAAAGTTTCTGCACTCCTATCTAGAGTTAAATAACTCAAACCAACATCCTCAAGGAAAGTTAATCTATCTTTAATTTCTTTTAGTATTTTTTCAGCAATTTTCTTCTTAGATCCCTTTAAATTCATATTTTTAATGAAATCTAGTGAGTCATTAATTCTCATACTCGTAATTTTGTGAATTTGCGTTCCGTTGACAAAGACATTTCTTGAATGAGTATTCAATCGAGATCCTTGACATTCATCACACTCGCTCTCTGACATAAGTTTTGCGAGCTCATTTCGAATGTATTCTGAATCAGTTTCTTTAAATCTTCTTTCAGTTGATGGGATGACACCCTCAAATCTATGTTTTCGTATAATCCTGCTTCCACTTCTGAACCTATGAGAGAAATCAATTTTTTCTTTGGTGCCCCATAAAATAATATCTTTAATTTTTTGTGGATAATCTTTCCATTTCATAGTTAGTGAAAAATTAAAATGATTGCTCAAACATCTAAGTTGGTAATAATAAAATCTATTTCGCCTTGTCCATCCCTTTATAGCGCCATTGGCAATTGAGACGTCATCATCTTGAATTAACCTTTTCTCATTGAAGAACTGAATAACACCAAGTCCATCACATCTCGAACATGCCCCATACGGGTTATTAAAAGAAAACATTCTTGGTTCTAATTCTGGAATTGCATAACCACATTGTGAGCATGAAAAATTTGATGAAAATAAATTAATATTGTTTGATTCAATATCTTCAACTTCGACCAAACCGTCAGATAGAAGTAACGATGTTTCAACTGATTCTGAAATTCTTGACCTAATCTCATCACCTTCCTTTATAACTAACCTATCAATTACTGCAGAAATATCGTGTTTCTTATTTTTTTCAAGGCTAGGAAATTCTTCGATTGGATATACAATCCCATTTACCTTTACCCTAACATAACCACTTTTTCTTAGTTCTTCGTAAATACCTAAATGTTCACCTTTTTTGCCTCTTATCACAGGCGCCATAATCATTATTTTGGTATTTTCTTTTAGTTCTAATATTTCATCGCAAATCTCTGATACGGTTTTTGCTTTTAATTCCTCATTATGATCTGGACAGACTGGGGATCCAATCCTTGAATATAAAAGTCTTAGGTAATCATAGACTTCGGTTACTGTTCCAACAGTAGATCTTGGATTATGAGATGTGGCTTTTTGTTCTATTGATATAGCTGGTGAGAGACCTTCAATTTGATCAACATCAGGCTTTTCCATCATAGATAAAAATCTTCTTGCATAGGTTGATAATGATTCTACATAACGTCTTTGACCTTCGGCGTACAAGGTATCAAAAGCAAGAGAGGACTTACCTGAACCAGAAAGCCCTGTTATAACTATGATTTTATTTCTAGGTATTTCGAGATTAATATTCTTTAGATTATGTGTTCTCGCACCTTTTATAAAAATACTATCCATTGAATTAAAAATTCCGTGATGAAAAAATTAAATTAGGTTAAACTTTTACATATTATAAGAGGTAATTATGAGCAGAGGAGTAAATAAAGTAATTTTAGTTGGTAATTTAGGACAAAAGCCCGAAATGAGATATACAGCTACACAAACAGCTGTAGCAAATCTTTCTATAGCAACCACTGAATCATGGAAGGATAAAGAAAGTGGTGAAAATAGGGATAAGACTGAATGGCATAGAGTTGTATTTTTTGGTAATTTGGCTGAGATCGCTGAGAAGTATTTAGACAAAGGTTCGAGTGTCTATGTTGAAGGAAAAATACAAACAAGAAAATGGCAAGATAAAGATGGTAATGATAGATACACAACTGAAGTTTTAGGCAATCAACTTACAATGCTTGGCTCAAGAGGCTCATCTGATAACTCAAATCAAATGGAAAGCTCTTCTGACACACCTTTCCCCGAGGATGATAGTGGAGAAGGCCTTACAGATGACGACATTCCATTCTAGTATTAAATTTTGTTGAAAGAATATAAAACCATCCTTCTTGACGAAGTTGATTCAGTTGCAATATTAAAACTTAATAGACCAGAAAAGTTAAATGCTTTTAATATGCAGATGTTTGATGACATGCTCGATGCAATCGATCTTGTTAATAATAATGACAATATTAAATCGCTTGTAATTACTGGTTCTGGCAGAGCTTTTTGTGCAGGAGCAGACTTATCCTTTGGAGAGAAAACTTTTGATAAAGAATTTGATACTAAGGGACAATTTGAATCAGATTATAGGAGAGATGCTGGAGGTATATTAAATCTAAAAATTTATAATTCTTTAAAGCCCGTGATTGCAGCATGTAATGGAGATGCTGTGGGTGTTGGGGCAACAATGCAATTGCCAGCAGATGTAAGAATTGCTACAACCAATTCAAGATTTGGCTTTGTTTTTGCCAAGAGAGGTATTGTTCCTGATGGTTGTGCTAGCTGGTTTTTACCTAAAATTGTGGGAATTCAAAATGCGCTTGAGCTGTGTTATTCGGGCGAGATTATAGATGCTCAAAAAGCTTCAAAAATTGGATTAGTAAATTATTTAGTTGATGAAGATAAATTACTGGATAAAGCTATTGAAATATCTAATTTATTCTTTGATTCAAGTGCCCCTGTGTCAGTTGCAATGACGAGACACATGCTTTGGTCATTATCGGCAGATGATAGTCCTGAAAATGCACATATTATTGAAAGTAAGTTAATTGATTCAAGAGGAGCTTCGGATGATGCAAAAGAGGGAGTAATGTCATTTTTAGAGAAAAGACAACCAGACTTTAAGAATAAGATTTCTTCTGATTTACCAAAAGATTTCCCATGGAGAAAATCAAAGTTTGATAAAGGATAAATATGATCTTTGAAAATTACAAACTTAAAAATATTACTCTGAGAAATAGAATTGTAATGGCGCCTATGACCAGAAATCAGTCGCCTGGAGGAATTCCCACGCAGGAGGTGATTGCATATTATTCAAGGAGAGCAAAAGCAGAAGTTGGGTTGATTATTTCAGAGGGAATTGAAGTAAGTCATAAGGCTTCAAGTGCATATCCAAATGTTCCTAGATTGGATAGCAATGAGGCTAGAGAAGCTTGGAAAAAGGTCGTAGCGGGAATTAAAAATAACAACGGGGCAGTTATTGCACAACTATGGCATTGTGGAGGTTTTAGAAAGCTAGGCATGCAACCAAATCCTGAAGTACCTGGTCATACAGCCTCTGGACTTGTAAAACCTGGTAAAAAAGTAGCCCATGAGATGACTTTAAATGATATCAAGGAAACAATTGATGCTTATGCATCAGATGCAAAGATATGTGAAGAGATTGGATTTGATGGAGTTGAGATACATGGAGCTCATGGTTACTTAATAGATAATTTTTTTTGGAGCGGTACAAATATTCGTGAAGATGAATATGGAGGCTCAATAGAAAATCGCTCACAATTTGTTTCAGATATTATTAAATCTGTTAGAGAGAATGTCAGTGAAAATTTTATTGTTGGCTTAAGATTTTCTCAATGGAAGCAGCATGACTTTGAAGCTAAACTCGCATCTAATCCTGAAGAACTTAAAACGATTCTTACTTCACCTGTAGAATCTGGTTTAGATTATTTACATTCAAGCATGAGAAGGTTCTGGGAAAGCGAATTTGAAGGCTCAAAGGAAAACCTAGCATATTGGACTAAGAAAATAACAAAGATCCCAACGATTGGTGTTGGCAGCGTGGGACTGGATTCAGATTTTATTGACATGACTGCACCAGCAACACCAACAAGTATTGACAAAGCAATAGATGATATTACGAATGACAAATATGATCTTATAGCAGTTGGCAGAGCATTGTTATCTGATCATGAATGGGTTTTAAAGATGAAGGAAGGCAGAGTTAACGATGTTATTCCGTATACAAAAGACGCATTACTAAATCTTTATTAATACCTACTAATTACTAGACTTGCATTGGTTCCACCAAAGCCAAATGAATTACTAAGAACATTATTAATTGATATATTCCTTGTTTCGGTAACTATATCAAGGCCTACAGCTTCATCACATAATGATTCAATGTTTATAGATGGCGCAATAAAGTTTTCATTAATCATCATAATTGAGTATATGGCCTCATGAGCACCTGTAGCTCCAAGTGAATGTCCTGTCATTGATTTAGTTGAACTTATCATTGGTGTTTCAGAATTAAAAAGTGTCTTGATTGCATTTATTTCTGCCACATCTCCAACGGGAGTACTGGTACCATGAGTATTAATGTAATCGATTTTTATTTTTGAATTATCTATCGCTCCTTGCATACACCGAGATGCACCTTCACCAGAGGGAGCTACCATGTCATAACCATCAGAATTTGCAAAATATCCAGAAAGCTTAGCTAGAATATTTGCTCCTCTTTTCTTTGCATGCTCCTCATCTTCTAAAATTATCATTCCAGCTCCACCTGAAATAACAAATCCATCTCTATTTGAATCGTATGGTCTTGATGCAATCGTTGGAGTTGAATTAAAGTTTGATGAAAGTGCTCCCATAGCATCAAATAAGCAAGATGAGCTCCAATGCTCGTCATCACTTCCACCAGCTATGACGACATCTTGTTGGCCGCTTTTAATTAAATCTGCAGCATGACCAATGCAATGAGCACTGGTTGCACATGCTGAAGAAATTGAATAATTTATTCCCTTTAATTTGAGCGCTGTTGCTATGATTGCAGATATAGAACTAGACATGCTTTTTGTAACACCATAAGGTCCAATTCTTTTAGGGCCTTTCTCTCTAGCAATATCACCACTCTCTAACATAACTCTCGTAGAAGCACCTCCAGATCCTGCAACAATACCAATTTTTGGCGAGTCTAGATGACTTTCATCAATTCCAGCCATTTTAAGGGCATCCTTAGTTGCCAAGTAAGCATATCCGGCAGATTCACCCATGAATCTTAATAATTTCCTATCAATATGTTCTGAAAGATCAATATTGACAGATCCAGAGACACAACTTCTAAATCCCATATCTGAATATTTTTCATTAAACACAATTCCAGATTGAGCGTTTTGGAGATTAGCAAGTACTTCGGCATAGTCATTACCTATACAAGATTTAATACCTACTCCTGTTATGACTACGTTTCTCATCAGAAATTACTTGGATCCTTAAATAAACCAACTTTTAATTTTTCAGCGCTATAGATTTTTTTATTATCAACAAACATTTCACCATCTGCTAAACCAACTATTGCACCTCTATTAATAACCCTTTTAATATCTAATTTATATACAACTTTTTTTGCTTTTGGAAGAACTTGCCCAAAGAATTTTACATTTTCAGCTCCAAGAGCTCTTCCAATTCCTGGTAAGCCAGTCCATAACAAGTAAAATCCTAGAAGTTGCCACATAGCGTCAAGACCTAGACATCCTGGCATGACAGGATCTTCCTTAAAATGATACTTAAAAAACCACAAATCAGGGTTTACGTTTAGCACAGCTTCAATTGAGCCTTTGTTATAATTTCCTGAAAAATCATCAATATTAACTATTTCATCGAACATTAACATCAGGTCTGAAGGCAATCGACCATCACCTTCTTTTGTAAATAATTCTCCATTTGAACATGCAATTAGTTCTTCTTTGTTATAGGAGCTTTTAGGATTAAACATTATTTATCTCTTTTTAGTGCTATATCGGCTAATTCTATCATTTCTTTTCTAACAAATAGGTCATTTATCTTATTAGCACAGTCAACTGTTTTGACATGATATTTTTCAGCAAGTTGCTGAGTTTTTTGAATTCCATTCAAATTTTGAATAAGAGTTTTTGCTTTTGATTGATTTAAGTTATTTTTTCCAAGAAGCTCAAATAAATTCTTTTTATTTCTAGTGTTACCGTTTTTGTATGCATAAAAAAACGGATAAGTGACTTTGCCTTCTCTAAGATCTTGATATGATGGTTTTCCAATTTCTAGATCTGAAGAATAATCAAGCATATCATCACGGATTTGAAACAATACTCCTAGATTCTTAGCACACTCACTTACGTTGTTTATATAATTCCTATTTGAAGAGGAAAGCATTGCTCCTGTCCTAGCTGCAGCTTCAAAAAGCCTGCCTGTTTTGAAGTAGCTAATTTTTTTTAGCTTGTTTAAAGATATTTTGATGTTCATAATTGCATCTAGTTGAATTAATTCCCCTTGAGAAATGTCATTTGTTGCATTGGCAAGCTCTTCAAGAATATTCTTATTTCCGATTTCAACCATAAGAATAAATGCTTTTGAGTAAATATAGTCTCCAATTAAAACTCCGTGCGAATTTGTCCAAACATTATTTACAGATTTGACTCCTCGTCTGACTGAAGAATTATCAACGACATCATCATGAACGAGTGTTGCTGTATGAAGAAGCTCTATTACAGATGCAAGTTTAAATCTGTCTTTGTGATTTTTAACAGATGAAGCAATTAGACTTAATCTTGCTCGCATTTTTTTACCACTTGATCTGAAAATATATTTGTATAAGCCTGAAATAGTTTTTTCCTTGGTTAGGTCTTTTTTTATATATTTTTCAACAACCTTTAATTCCTCTGAAATATTGATATTTTTCTTCATATTGCTTTATTTATCATGCAAAATTCTGTTTAAGTATTGATAATTTCTTCATTAAAGCGTATATTTTGCGAGCTTTTTAGGATTATATTATGTATGCAGTTATAGAAACAGGCGGTAAACAGCATAAAGTTGAAAAGGGTATGATTTTATCAGTTGATCTTTTAAAAGATGAAGTTGGTAAAAAGATTACTTTTGATAATGTTTTATTGTACGTAGACGGTGATAATGTTGAGGTTGGGCAACCATACCTCGATAATGTAAAGGTAACTGCTGAAATAAAAGATACTGTGAAAGCTGATAAAATCTCTATTTTGCGCTTCAGAAGAAGAAAGCACAGTATGAGAAAAATAGGGCATCGAGCAAAGCATTCTCAGGTTGAAATTAAGAATATTAAATTAGAGAGTAAATAATGGCACATAAGAAAGCAGGTGGATCAAGCAAGAACGGAAGAGATTCCAACTCAAAAAGGCTAGGTGTAAAAAGATTTGGTGGTCAGTTGGTCAAAGCTGGCGAAATTCTTATTCGTCAAAGAGGTACAAATACTCATCCGGGTTTAAATGTTGGTATTGGTAAAGATGATACATTATTCGCTAAATCTGCTGGCATTGTTCAATTTACTTACAAAGGCCCAAAAAAAAGAAAGACAGCAAACGTTATTCCTCAATAACAAAACAAAATGAATTTTATTGACGAGGCCTATCTCGAAATTAAGGCAGGAGATGGTGGTTCTGGAGCTTCAAGCTTTAGAAGAGAAAAATATATTCCATTTGGAGGTCCTGATGGCGGCGATGGCGGCAAAGGTGGAGATATTTTTTTTAAAGTAAATACTAATGTTAATACTCTAGTAGATTTTCAAAATAAAAAAATATTTAATGCAAAAAATGGTCAAAAGGGTACTGGTAAAAATAAGTTTGGTGCTGCAGGAGATGATCTCTATATTGAGGTTCCTTTAGGTACAGTTGTTTACGATAACTCCACAGGCGAAGAGCTTATAGACTGTAATGAGAAAGATGCCGAGTATATTATTGCTAAAGGCGGTGATGGAGGTCTGGGTAATGCAAAATTTAAATCTAGTACTAACCAAGCACCAAGGAAATCTACTCCTGGATTTGAGGGTGAAAAAAGATCAATTAGATTAGAGTTAAAGTCTTTGGCCGATGTTGGTTTGGTTGGCTTTCCAAATGCTGGTAAGTCAACTTTTTTAAATTACGTATCTTCAGCTAAACCAAAAATAGGTGACTATCCATTTACAACCTTAAGGCCTCATCTGGGAACAATAAAGGGAAATGAATCAAGTTACGTTATTGCTGATATTCCTGGCCTAATAGAAGGAGCTTCTGAGGGTGCAGGGCTAGGAATTAAATTTCTTAAACATATTTCAAGAACTGGGATTTTACTAATTTTTGTTGATTTAAATTCTTCCGAGAGTCTTTCACCTGTTCAACAAATTACTTTACTTAAGAATGAGTTAGATTCATTTAAGGATGACCTAACTCAAAAAGTTTCATGGATTATTTGCAATAAAATTGATTTAATTCAAAAAGAACAATTAAAGTTAATCAAAGAACAAATTGAAAAAGATTTAAAAATTAAATCTAAAGAAATATTTTTTATTTCAGCTGCTACTGGAGAGGGTACAAAAGATCTATTGAAGAAATTAGAAACTGAAGTGGTAAATACCAAGAACGAATTAACTTAATTCTTTAATAGCTTTTGATAATCTACTTTTTGTTCGAGCTGCTGCATTTTTGTGTATTACATTTTTTGAAGCAGCTGTATCGATAACTTTTTGTGCTTTTTTGAAGGATTCTGAAGCTTTTGCCTTATCTTTAGAATCAATATCGGCTCTCACAGCTTTTACTGCGGTTCTTACAACAGAGCGTTGTGCATGTCTGAGCTTATATCTGTCAGAGTTTTGTCTAGCTCTTTTAATTGCTTGTTTTGAATTAGCCATAATTTAGATGCGTAGTTTAATTATCTATAGGCAATATGTCTATATTTATACGAATTATTATGAAAATGGTGGAGGCGGCGGGAATTGAACCCGCGTCCGTCAATCCTTCAGCCTAACTTCTACATGCATAGCTCGTTCTATTATTTTTAACTTTTATCACCCGAAGAGCAGGGCATAAAAGCTAGCTTGATTAAGTTTTACCAAACTATATCCAAGCAATATAGCTTGGCTAGACTGTGTGTTTAGCCGATGCTTCAAACCACAGTCAATTTTTGCATCGGTTAGCATTAAGCTGCTAAAGCGTAGTTGTCGTTATTTGCAACTATTTTTTTTGTAGTATGTTTTACAAGAATTACTACAATCTTGGCATGCGCTTCGGAGTCCAGTAGAAACGTCGAACCCTATTCGCCCCCATAAGGAAAGGCATTATACATGAATATTTTTTTTGATTCGATTAGGAGAATTTTTTTGAATTTTTAAGAATTCTTCCTTGATCTCTTTCCCAATCTCTTTTTTTGATATCCTCTCTTTGATCCCTATGCTTTTTCCCTTTGCCCATGGCAATATCACATTTAATTAAATTATCTTTCCAGTAGATTTTTGTCAAAACACATGTAAGTCCTTTCTCACCCTTCAATCTTTCTATCTTTTCGATTTCTTTTCTGTGAAGCAAAAGTTTTCTTGATTTAGTCAAATCAATATCTTCTTGTTTTAAAGATGCTGGACTATCAATTTTTACTCCAATAAGCCAAGCCTCACCTTTTTTGATATTTACATATGAATTTTTTACATCAACCTTAGACTGTCTAAGCGATTTTACTTCCCAACCTTCTAACACAATACCGGCTTGAAAACTTTCATCTAATTTATAGTTTCTAGAAGCATTTTTATTCTTTACAATTAAAGAAGGTTTTTCTTTAGGCATACTTTATTATGTATTCTAAAGAGCTAAGTGCAATAACTTTAAAGAAATAAATTGAATATAACCAATATCAAATCTACCTATGGCTATGTTGGCTTTCTTCCATTTGCTACATTTTCCCTTGTACCGTGGATTATTGGTGGAGAGGTCAGCAAGACCCTTATATATTTTCAATTAGGCTATGGTGCAATAATAATTACCTTTTTAGGCGGCTTTGCTTGGGGATGGAGAGATAATCAAAAAAATCAAAAATTAAACTTATCTATAGGAATTGGTTTTAGTTTATTGGGTTGTTTGATTCTACTTCTTACTTATTTAAAGCTTATTTTAATTTCTCTATTTTTGTCGATAATTAGTTTTTATCTATTTTTCGTGTTTGAGAGATCTACAGAAGATTTCAATAAAAAAGATATTGATTATCAGAAATTCAGAAAAATTTTAACTTTACTAGTATGTATATCTTTTTT
The DNA here is from genome assembly GCA_902547695.1 of uncultured SAR86 cluster bacterium. Classification (GTDB taxonomy): domain Bacteria; phylum Pseudomonadota; class Gammaproteobacteria; order Magnimaribacterales; family D2472; genus SAR86A. Next base: position 12,929 of record CACCOR010000018.1, read on the forward strand.
AATATCAATTGGTTATTGGATTAATCCATACAGCAACCCTTATTTATAATTATGGAAAAAAAACTAAAATCTCATGGTGCCTGGATTGGAAAGTGGACATTTATACTTGCAGCTTCAGGATCTGCTGTTGGCTTAGGAAACATCTGGGGATTCCCATATAAAGCCGGAACTAATGGTGGTGGCGCCTTTGTAATAATCTACTTACTATGTATCGTTATGATAGGAGTCCCAATCATGATTAGTGAAATCATTATTGGAAGGAGGGCTGGCAATAGTCCAATCAATGCAATGAAAAGAACTGCAATGCAATCAAACACTTCTTCACTATGGAAACTTGTTGGATGGAGTGGAATTACAGCAGGAGTACTAATACTTTCTTTTTACAGCGTTATTGCTGGCATTTGTTTAAATTATATTTTTATTGCTGCATTACCCTCCGATGCTTTAAGTTCATCAGATCAGTTCGGTGCTGTCATAGCCTCACCATATAATCTTTTATTTTGGCATACAGTTTTTATGCTTTTAACTTTTTTGATTGTTTCTGCAGGTGTGAAAAATGGTATTGGAAGAATGGTAAAAATTTTAATGCCAATGCTAGGATTTTTGTTAATCTTTATGGTCATATATGCAATGTTTAATGGAGCATTTATTAGGACATTGGAATTTTTATTTGCTCCAGACTTTTCAAATGTGACGGCTGAGACATTTTTGAGTGCAATGGGCCAAGCTTTTTTTAGCTTGAGTTTGGGAATGGGCTCAATTATGGCTTACGGCGCCTACATGCCCAAAGATCAAAAAGTAGTTCCAACTTCTTTTACCGTAGCATCTTTAGATACTTTGGTAGCTATGTTAGCGGGCTTAGCAATATTTCCAATTATTTTTGCTTTCAATTTAGAACCAAATAGCGGACCAGGGCTTGTTTTTGTATCAATGTTATCTGCATTTAACCAAATGCAATTTGGTCAAATAATTGGTGCTTTTTTCTTCATATTGTTGTCTATTGCAGCCTTAAGCTCTTCCATTTCATTGCTTGAGCCTGGTGTGGCCTATTTATCTGAAGAAGGCTTTTTATCAAGGAGATACTCTGCCTTAGCTATTTCTTTTTTCGCTTGGAGTTTAGGTATTGGAACCGCATTGAGTTTTAATGTTTTGTCTGAATTTAACCTCACTCCTGGCAGAAATTTTTTAGATTCAATGGATTTTATTGCTAATCAAATTTTGCTTCCTTTGGGTGGAATGATGATAGCAATATTTGTTGGTTGGTTTATGAAAAAAGAACTTATTACTAATGAAGTAGGTTATGTTAATCAAATTATTTATAAGCTTTGGAGATTTTTTATAAAATTCATAGCTCCAATAAGTGTCGCTTCAATATTTATTTCACAGATCCTTTAGAGTGTTCCGTAAGATTCATTTTTTAAAGTCAGTGACTGAAGACTTTTCAAAAGTTTACGGTCAAATCGCAAATTTTGAAAACTATTCTTCATATATACCTGGCTGCTCAAAGTCAGAGCTTATAGAAAAAAATGATCAATTTGAGATTGGCAAATTGGAATTTAGTTTTTTGCTAAGGGATTACGAAATTAGATCAAAGAACATTTTGCTAGAAAATAAAATCAAAATTGAACAAATTGATGGCCCATTTAATTCCTTTAAAGGAGAGTGGAACATTTCTAAAAATGATAACTACGAAACTCTGATTGAATTCAGTGCAGAATTTGAACTTCCTATATTGTTGAATAATTTGCTGCCTGAGAAGGCAATTGACAGTTTTTGTGAAATTTTATTAGAAGCCTTTTTG
>CACCOR010000019.1:0-13085 GCA_902547695.1 uncultured SAR86 cluster bacterium
GCCGACAGCAGATGCTCAATTGTAGAAATTTTTACATCATCTTTGACTAGTGCTGTAGATAAACTTGTATCGCCAACATTCTCAGCAATAGCAGGAATAACTAGATTTTCATCGACATCTGTTCTAATAAAATTTATACCAGAATTTATTTCAGCTGGTATAAGTTCTAAATTAATGTTTTTGCCAGTATGAAGTCCGATACCTACAGCCTTTATTGAATTTCTAAGCGTTCTCTGTTTTAGCATTTTCTTTGTCGCGCAATTTCTGACAGTATTATCCCAGTTGCGACAGAAACATTAAAGCTTTTAAAATTTTTATTATTGCTAAGCTTTATCATTGAATCACAACTTTCTTGCGTTTTTTTTCTTATACCATCTTCTTCAGATCCCATTATAACAGCAGTATTTCCAGTAAAATCTGCTTGATCATAATCTGTTTTAGAGTGCTCACTTAGACCAAAAATATTGATATTTAATCCCTTTAAATACTTTATGCAATTTACTAGATTTGAAACAAAGAATATCTGAACGTATTCAGCACCACCAGATGACACTGAATGAGCAACATCATTTAATGGCGCACAGTGGTGTTTATTGATAATGACTGCGTCTACATTAGTTACTGCAGCTGACCTGATACATGCACCTAGATTTCTTGGGTCAATAATATTATCTAGAATTAATAAATTCAGTTTCTCATTAATTTGATCTTCTAAGAATATTTTTAAATCCTGAAAGCTTAAATTATTTTCACTTAATATTTCAGCCTCAGGTTCCTGTTTAAGCTTTTTTGATACCTGATACTTTATTCCATTTTTTTCAGCAAGAGCAATTAAATTAATTATCCTTTTGTCTTCTCTTGACTGGGGTATGAATAATTTTTTAATTTTATGAGGATTATTTTTGATAATACTCTCAATGCTATGAAAACCGACCCTCTTGTTATCAATTTTTTTATTCATAGCTATTTTGGTACAAGAACAATTTTTCTTTCTTCAGGGATCACATTAGCAAGCTGAACATTTATTTTTTGCCCAATTCTAAAAGTTCTCCCTGTTCTTTTCCCTTTTAGTATATTTGCTTCTTTATCAAAAATATATCTATCACGACTTAAATCAGATACATGAACCAGGCCTGATATAAAGTGGTTTTCAATTTCGCAAAAAAGTCCAAATTCTGTAATTCCAACAACTATTGAAGAAAATTCTTCTCCAATAGATCCTTCGAGATGATGACAAATAAGTCTTTGAATAACTTGTCTGGACGATCTTTCTGCTCTTTGCTCTAAGTCTGAAAGATCATTAAGTGTCATCTCAAGATCATCTTGATTAGAATCAAGTTGTTTTTTATTTAGAACATTTTTGATAAGCCTGTGAGATATTAAGTCAGGATATCGCCTTATTGGAGACGTAAAATGAGAATATTCTTTTAATTGAAGCCCAAAGTGGCCGATTTCCTTAGTTGAGTAACATGCTCTCTTCAGCGATTGAAGTATTAAAACATTCATTATTTTATTTTTATCATCTTTATTAACATGTTTGATAAAGCTATTAATCATTTCTAAGGGACTTGAAAAAGATTTTGTTGATAAACCTTTCAAAGAAAAAAACTTCTTCAAGTTTTCAAGTTTTAAATGTTCAGGCTCTTCATGAATTCTATAAACACCAAACCCTAAATGTTTTTTTATGAATTTAGCAGCACAGATATTTGCAGATATCATTGCTTCTTCAATCATCTGATGTGTAAATAGTCTTTTTGGAATAAATATTTCTGAAATATTACCCTCATTTCCAAAAGAAAGAGTTGGTTCCGAAGATTCTATTTCTAATGCATATCTTTTTGATCTATTCTTAAGAAGTTGTTTTGTAAGCTTTTCAAGGGCATTTATTGAGTTAAGAATGTCAGCACTTAGATTAGTGTCTTTATTTTGCTTTAAGAATTCAACCTCGTTATAAGTAAATCTTTTATGAGAATTTATTATAGACTCAGAGAAATCATATGAATTAATTTCTCCTTCTTGAGTAAAATTCATTTTACATACCAAAACATTTCTATCTTCATTTGGAATTAATGAACACAAGTTGTTAGAAATCTCTTCAGGAAGCATGGGAATAACCCTCTTAGGAAAGTAAATAGAAGTTCCTCTTGATAAAGCCTCTTTGTCGATAGATGAACTAGGTTCAACAATCTCAGCTACATCAGCAATAGCTACTTGAAGAACAAAACCATCTTTATTGGCTTCGCAAAACACTGCATCATCAAAATCCTTGGCATCTTTGCCATCAATAGTTACAAATGGGATTTTTCTCAGATCATCTCTTTTATTATTTTTTACTCCTAAGTCTTTTAACTCAGCAAGCACTTCCTTTGACCATTCATATGGCAAAGAATTTTCTTCAACTACTTGATCAATAGAATTAGTAAGATTATCCATATTTTTGAAAAATTTTAAAAATCAGAAATTATACTCAACATTTAATCCTAGAATTCTTCCCCTTGGATCATGCAATCTCGTATCAAAACTAAAATCAGGTGCATCATATAACCTTGGAGCAGATTTATCGAATATATTTGAAAGATATAATCTTAAATCAAGTTGACCACTCGAAACGAATAGCTTTTTGTTAAGTGATATATCATGAACAAAGAAAGATTTAACTTGATTAGAATACCCATATGTTAGTCCTAATCCGGTAATGGCTCTTTCATTAATATATCCATCCAAATATCTTGAGTTTAAGCTTAAGCTTAAGTCTTTGAAGTTCCAGTTTACAAAAGAATTAATTCTTTTCTTTGGTAGAGAAAAAGTATGAGTATCAAAATTAAACTTCCCAACACGATTAATCATTAAGTTTTGACTTGTGAGGCTAGGAGTTTTAAAGTCAGATAAGTTAGTACCCATCAAATTTATAGACAGATTGCTTTGCTTCAAATTTATAAGATATTGAATTTGAAGATCAATCCCCTTTACCAAAGTATTATCTTCATTGAAGTAGGTAGTTGTAACTCCTATAAGATCACCAAATTCATTTCTTGTAATACTTGGTCCAAATGGATTTGAAGATAATATTGCTTGAGCACTTTCGACCTCGACTCTATCTTCATATTCTATCTCCCAAACATCTATGCTAATTCTGAGATCATTTCTTTGAAATATTAGTCCAATATTTGAATTTGTTGAGGTAGCTGGTTTCAAATTTGGATTACCTGTTGAAGCTTGTCTTACAAAAACCGAATCATTAACGTCTCTTACGCTTCCAAGATTAATTTCACTTGAGTACATTTGCGCCATAGATGGTGCAGAAAAAGCGGTTCCTTTGGAAAATCGAATTGTTACAGCATCAGCTACATTATATTTCAATGAAATCTTTGGATCGAATGATGATTCATTCTTCATAGACTCATATCTTGCTGCAACTCTTAAATCTAAAACCTCTCGAATACTTTTTTCTATTTCAAGAAATAAAGCATTGCTAGTCCTTGATTTGGATAAATTAATTCCTCCACCCAGAAAGAAAAGGTCAGCTGTTTTCACTAACTTTCCATCCTTATCAAACTCAGCTCTACTAACTTCATCATAAAAAATATCTAAACTTTCTTTATTTAGTTGAAACCCATAAGCTAAATTGAGGTTTTTTAACTTCCTATTAAATATTCCATCTACAGAAATAAGGTCAGCTACTTTTGATGAAACTTCTGCGCCTCTAACATGATCAATAAGAGATTTTGGATTTTGAGTTGAATCAAATATATTCCAAGTAAGATTTCCATCAGGACCACCATTTCCTTTTATGGCAGCAAGAAATCTTGAATCAATAATATCAGGCCTAAAGTGATCATTAGAGTGCTCACTCATAGTTATAGATATATCTGCATCAGTTGTTTGATTGATTAAAAAAGAAAGACTGTAATTAACATTAAATTGTTCAATGTCTTTAGGTGAGAAGGGTGACTTGAATTCCGAACCAAGAGGTCTGCCATACCATACAACTGGAACATTAAAAGGGCTCCCGCCCTCACCAGGCTCAATATTTCTTGATAAAAAAGGAAGAGCAGGGTATGAAGGAGATTGAGGATTATCGTTTACATTAACTTTAGATGATATGAAATGGAAATTATGTTTTAAAACCCCCGTTTCTTTAGAAAAATTCAAATAAATTTTTTGATGATCCTCATCATTTACAATATTGAATCTTTCTCCATATAAAAATCTACAAAAACTTCCATCAAGAACGCCACCATTTTCCTCACAATTTGGATCTGGAACAAATTGACTTACTTTTGGGTAAGCTCCAGCAAAAAGTCCAGATGAAACAATATCTGGACCAAGCACCTTGAAGGTTTTACCAAGACCGCTTAACCCCAATTCAGCAATTCCATCTATTTCACTTGCAGATAATGGAGACCTCTCAAGCGTATTAAAGCCAATCACAAGTTTTCCATCTAGGATTTTTGTTCCAAACAAAATACCAAAACTATTATCATCTTGATTATAGTTTGTAGTAGTCTGTTTACCGGCTTTAACCCTTAGTCCTTCAAATTCTTTAAATGTAAGAAAATTAATAACTCCAGCAATTGCATCTGAGCCATATATTGATGTTGCACCTTCTTTTAGAATTTCTATTTTTTCAATAGCAATTTCTGGAACAATGTTTGCATCAATATAGCCATTTCCGTTATTGGATGGTGTTCCTGAAAAAGTATGTCTTCTAGAATTTAATAGTAATAAAGTTGCGGAAGCATCCAAACCCCTTAATGTAATTGATGACATGCCCTGATCAACCCCTTCAAGTGCATTTGTTTGAAATCTAGATCCTGAGCTTACGTTCAAATACTTACTTATTTCACCAATATTTGTGATATTAAAATTTTTATAATCATTTTCATTAATAAGTTGAACAGGCGATAAATCACTTTCTGCATTTTTTAGAAGTGTTCCTGTCACAACTATTTCTTCAATTTCGTTTGAGTGAATAAAAAAAGAAAAAATTAACAAAGAAAAGACTTTTATCTTTAATCGCATAATGTTGATTATAGAGGTTTTAATGAACATAAAAAACTGGCCCAAATTTGGGCCAGTTTAATTTCTATATTGAAATATTAGAAGGTTAGATTAAATTTTAATCCATAGTTTCTTCCAGGAAGAGGAACTTCATTTTTCACAAAAGAAGAGTGATTCCTGGCAACTTCATCAAGAAGGTTATTAGCGAAAAGCGAAACTTTTAATTCACCTTCACCCATTCCATTAAATGTTTTGGTTAGTCGTGTGTTAAGCATTTGATAAGCATCAGTTGCTGTTTCACCTTCACCAATATCATTTTGTTTTTCAACATCCTTAAGCATTAGCTTAAAGAGCAAATCATCTTGAGTATAAACTAAAGAATAAATGTTTCTTGCTGGATTAATCCTTGGTACGTAATGTCCATCAGCGAATTCAGCATTCACAACATCTCTTCCGAAAGATAAAGCAAGCTCACCAGAGCCAAGATCAAAACTTCTTCCAATTTCAATCTCGTATCCATCAAACTCAGCATCTTCTTGCATGTAATTAGCATGAATCAAATTACCATGACCATGATCATCATGCTCGTCTTCATGATGTTCACCTTCCTCTTCATGATGATCATCTTCGTCTTCATGATGTTCATCTTCATCCATGTGATCTTCTTCTTCATCTACTAGAGCAATATAATTATCCACATCAGTGATATAAAAACTTGCGTAAGCATAGAAGTCACCATTATCAAAATTAAAAGTGATATCAAAGTTATTAGAAGTTTCACTGTTTAGACTTGGATCACCGACTTCAAATCTTCCTGTTGCCATATGAGGCCCATTCATGAAGAGTTCAATTGAAGATGGCAGTCTTTCAACACTAGCATAACCAAGACTTACACCAAGATTGTCGTTTAGACTTCTACCAAGAGTTACAGCAAAACTGTTAGTAGAATCATCTAAATTGTAATAATCTACTTCTCCATGCTCATCTCCATGATCATCTCCATGGTCATCTCCATGATCATCATCATGTTCTTCTTCAGTAACACTTCCACTTCTTTCTATTTGGTCATGTCTAAAGCCAACATCAAGATCATATATTCCTAAATCTTTACTGAGGTAATAACCGATTGTGAATTCTTTACTATTAGCAGGATTCATAAATGCTTCTTCACCAACAATAGAGTTATCTTCATCAACAAAATTTACAACAACCTTTTGAGTTGAAGAGTCATTTGAAATATCAAAAGTAGCACCATACTCAACAGCTTCATTCATGAAAACTGTAGGAGCATGTTCTTCATGCTCTTCTTCTTCGTCATGTTCCTCTTCTTCATGATGTTCATCTTCGTCATGATGCTCTTCCTCTGCGTGAGCTTCAGTTAAAGAATAATCTGAATCACGAAAGGTGAAATCAATTTTATTTACTAAGTTTCCGCTAAGATTATATGAACCTCTGATAGAAAAAGTCTCAGAATCAGTAGTAGAGAAGATCCTTTCTTCGCCATGTTCATCATGACCATCTTCATCTCCATGATCGTCTCCATGATCGTCTCCATGATCATCTCCATGCTCATCTCCATGCTCATCTCCATGGAATGGGATGCCGTAAACACTCTCAAGATTATCAATTCCAAATCCAATGTATCCCCAATCTGTTACTTTAGAAACACCAAATTTTGTAGCATCAACTGCAAAATCTGAATTATTTATATATCCCAGATCTTCTTCCGAATGCTCATCTTCATGATGCTCTTCTTCATCGTGATCGTCTTCATCATGATGCTCCTCTTCTGAGTGAATTACAGCACCATTAGGAACATCATAATTTCCAAGTTCAGTGCTCTTAAAACCTAAGGTAACGTTGAAACCGCCAACATTTCCTTTTAAGTTAATAAATTCAGAATTTCCACCATTTACCGATTGAGTTTCCCCACCAACAGCTACTTTAGGTAGCTCAAAGTTTTTAGATGAAATTAAATCATCTACAACGTTGATAATTCCCCCAATAGTCCCGTTTGCATATAAAAGAGACGACGGCCCTTTGACAATCTCAACTTGAGAAATATCATTTAAATCAACATCATTTAGGTGATCGACTCCTAGACCTGAAACATCACGGTTTACAACACCATTTTTGAGTATTTTTACTCTTGGACCAGACATACCTCTAATAATTGGTTGACCAACAGGAGCACCATAGTCTGCAATTGAAACACCAAGATACTCATCAATTGCATCACCCAAACTTGTGGTTGCCCCATCTGAAAATTCAGAACCATCAATAACGTATAGCGGATTGTTAATTTCACTAGTATCGATAAAAGCTGAAGTAACAACAATTTCTTGTACCTCATCTTGTGAAGTTATGTTTATCGAATGAAATGCAATTAAAACAATAATTGCGTTTAAAAATTTTTTCATGTTTCCTCCTTTATGAAAAATTAGTTAAAAATTTATTAATTAACTAATCTAAAGGTGGAGCTCTTGATAGGTTTGATTTTTGTTTTTGACTTACAAATCTATTGATTAGATTTGTTTCAGGGGATTCTTTTAAAAAATTGCCTTTATTTTTTGTTGAAGCAATTTTAATTTCAACATTTTCTTCACAAGCTTGGCATTCGGCCAAATGCTCATCTTCAAAGCTGAAGTGATCATGATGATCTGCAAAGCTGTGCAATGACAAACTTGCTAAAAATAGGAATGAATATAGTAGATATTTTTTATTCATGATCATGGGTCAAGCATACTAGACCATTAATCTTTCCATTTTTCAAGTCATTTAAAGTTTTATTTGCCTCTGAGGCATTTCTTTTTTCAACCTCTACATGTTCAATCTTGTTTTCCCTAACAAGCTCCATTAATTCACTCATTTCTTGCAGACTTCCAACATAGACTCCTCGAATGGTTCTTGCAGTTAAAGTAGTCATTGGAAGCTGTAAGTTTGTTTCTCCTCCAATCAAACCAACAATTACATATGTGCCACCTCTTTTCATACCGAACATTCCAGATGCAAGCTCAAACGTCTCAGCTGCACCTACAAAATCAATGACACTGGTGGCACCACCATTAGTAAGTTCTGCAATTTTTTCGTACAACTTCTCATCTCTTGAATTAATTACTTCAGATGCTCCAGCTTGTTTTGCTAGTTCAAGTTTTTCATCGTCAATGTCAACAACTATAGGATTAATAGAGTAGGCTGCTTGAATTATTTTTAATGAGAGTAATCCGAGACCTCCAGCGCTTATGATAACAACAGAATTTTGACCTTTAACTAAATCCGCTTTTTTAAGCGCACTGTACGCAGTCAAACCTCTGCAAGCGTAACTTCCAGCAACTTCGTCTGGAGTATCCCCGGCATCAAATAAATATTTAGAATCTGGAACAAGAACATATTCAGCATAACCACCGTCTACATTAATGCCTAAATTTTTTGTTGTTAAAGGTGAACAATAATGCTCTCTATCATTAGCGCACTCATCACAATTACCACATCCTATCCAAGGATAAGCAACATATTTTTTTCCAATTTCAACACCCGAAACATCTTCCCCTAACTCAACCACTTCACCATATATTTCATGACCCATAGCAAGCGCATCTGTCATTAGAGGCACTGGAAGTTTTGCTTCTTCCCCCAAACTAAAAAAACCTTCATGTATATGGACGTCTGAATGACAAACACCACATGCTACAGTTTTAATTAATATTTCTTTTCCAGTCGGTGTAGGTTTTTCTATTTCTCTTTTTTCTAGAGGTTTGCCATTTTCAACAACTTGATATGCTTTCATAGATTTAATTGTCTTTATTTATAACCACCCAATATAACAGTCCAATTAGAATAATATTACCAATTATATAGGTTGTTAAGTCCATTTCTTAACTAAAGAATACAATCAAACATATTATTAAAAGAAGGTATATGCCTGCATAAATATATTGACCAGTTCTAAAGTCTCTTTTTAGAGCCTCGTCTTTTTGATTGGTATTTTGATTATTAGAATTTTCCATATAAGTAATAATATCATCATATGGAGCCACCTGTCAGATTCGAACTGACGACCTGATGATTACAAATCAACTGCTCTAGCCAACTGAGCTAAGGTGGCAACGAGTTGTATTATATACAAATTATTCTTTTGGGAAAGAGCATCCAGTTCCACCAATACCACAATAACCATTGGGATTTTTAGCTAAATATTGTTGATGGTACTCTTCTGCTAAATAATAATTCTTAACAGGTTCTATTTCAGTGGTAATGCTTTCAAGATTATCAGCTTTGAAATTATTTTCGACTAGTTCTTTTTGATAAGTATCCTTTGATTCTAATGCAACTTTTAGATCATCATCACTGTTTGTATAAATGACCGATCTGTATTGAGTTCCAACATCATTGCCTTGTCTCATGCCTTGAGTAGGGTCATGACATTCCCAAAAAATTTTTAACAATTCCAATAGATCTATGACATTTGAGTCATATGTAACTTTTACAACCTCAGCATGATTTGTATTTCTATAACAAACATCTTCGTATGAGGGATTTTCTGTATCCCCACCCGAATATCCAACAGAGGTTAAAAAAACTCCTGGTAAATCCCAAAACTTTCTTTCAACTCCCCAAAAACATCCAGCGCCGAAAACTATCTCTTTACAATTTTTAGGTACATCGTCATTAATGGGAATATTTTTAACAAAATGAATCATATTTAATAAACTCCTTTTATACTTATTTGACTAGTTGCAATAACTTCTTCACCTTCATTAGATTCAATTACTGCATTTCCTTGAGCATCTATATCTTTAAAGATAGCTTTTTTTTGAAGATGTTCCCCATCGAATATTTCAATCTCTTTGTTTATATGCATGCAACTTTTTTTCCAATCATCAACCCAATTATCATAGGAATTATCAAAAATGTTTAAAAACTCGGTCAATATTAAATTGATAAGCTCATTTCTTTTTGATTCAAGAGCAAATTTAGATAAATCACCCCACCATGATTCTTTTTTATTTATATTTAAGTTTATGCCAATTCCTATAATAGTTTTGATATTTTCATTATTTATTTCAGTCTCAACCAAAATACCTCCAATTTTTTTATCATTAAACAAAATATCATTTGGCCATTTAAGCATTATTGAGGGCTTTCTTATTAATTTATCAATGGCTTTTTTGCAGATAAGACCCAAAATTAAGCTGATTGGGCTTATTTGTGAGGTATTTTGAATAGTGCTTATTGTCATGTATATGTTGCCAGTGTCAGGGCTAGACCACTTTTTACCATGTCTTCCTCTTCCTTTTGTTTGTTTTTCTGCAATAAAAATATGAAACTCTTTTATGCCTTCAATTCTTTTAGCTTCGTCGTTTGTAGAGTCAATTTCATCATAAATATGAAGATTAAGCCTTTTTGATGGCAAATCCTTTAAAATTATGTCTTTATTAAGCTCGTTCAATGTAAGAAATTAGTTGACTTAAAGTCATTCTAGAACAAAAATAGCTACCTTTAAATGGAGAGGTGGGTGAGTGGTTAATACCAGCAGACTGTAAATCTGCCGCTTCGGCTACGTAGGTTCGAATCCTACCCTCTCCACCATTGATTTTTATAAGAAAAAGCGTACTTAAAATATCTTTTAAAAAAGGTTGAGTTTATAGCCTTTTAGAGGGATAATACGCCACCAAAAATAGGATGCTTATGAACGGGCTCATATAGCTCAGCGGTAGAGCACTTGCTTGGTAAGTAAGAGGTCACCGGTTCAAGTCCGGTTATGAGCTCCAATTTATAACAATTTTAGAGAGGCATAAAAATGGCTAGAGAAAAATTCGAGAGAACCTTACCCCACGTTAATGTGGGTACTGTTGGTCACGTTGACCATGGTAAAACTACTCTTACTGCTGCTTTAACAAAAGTGGCTGCAGAGGTTTATGGTGGTGATGCAGTTGATTTTGCTAATATCGATAATGCTCCAGAAGAAAGAGAGAGAGGGATCACAATCGCTACTTCTCACGTAGAGTATGTATCAACAGCGAGACACTATGCACACGTTGACTGTCCAGGTCACGCTGACTATGTTAAAAACATGATCACAGGTGCTGCACAAATGGATGGTGCAATTCTTGTTGTAAGTGCTGCTGATGGACCAATGCCTCAAACAAGAGAGCATATTCTTCTTGCAAGACAGGTTGGTGTTCCGTACATAGTTGTATACATGAACAAAGCTGATCAAAATGATGATGCTGAAATGATTGAGTTAGTTGAAATGGAAATTAGAGAGCTATTAAATGAATATGATTTCCCTGGAGATGATACACCTATTATTGTAGGAAGTGCTTTAAAAGCACTTGAAGGAGATACTTCAGACATTGGTGTTCCTTCAGTACAAAAATTAATTGAGACTTTAGATACATATGTTCCTGAGCCTGAAAGACCTGTTGATGGTAATTTCTTAATGCCGATTGAGGATGTTTTCACAATATCTGGAAGAGGTACCGTAGTAACAGGAAGAATTGAAACTGGAATTGTTAATACTGGAGATCCTCTTGAGATCGTTGGTATTAAAGAAACAACTGATACAACTTGTACCGGTGTTGAAATGTTCAGAAAATCTCTTGATGAAGGAAGAGCTGGTGAGAATTGCGGTATTCTTTTAAGAGGCGTCGAAAGAGATGCTGTTGAGAGAGGACAAGTTTTAGCTAAACCTAAATCAATTTCACCTCATACAAAATTTGAAGCTGAAATATATGTTTTAAGTAAAGATGAAGGTGGAAGACATACTCCATTTATGAATAATTACAGACCTCAGTTTTATTTCAGAACAACTGATGTAACAGGTGCTTGTGAATTACCTGAAGGTACTGAAATGGTTATGCCTGGAGATAATATCAAAATGGTTGTTTCATTAATTGCTCCAATTGCGATGGACGAAGGTTTGAAATTTGCAATCAGAGAGGGTGGAAGAACCGTTGGTGCTGGCGTAGTATCAAAAATAGTAGAGTAACATAAGACTTTTTGGCCGAGGCTTTATGCCTCGGCTTGTTTGTCTTTGAGGAAAATGAAAAATTATAGGCCAGTGGCTCAATTGGTAGAGCATCGGTCTCCAAAACCGGGGGTTGGGGGTTCGAGTCCCTCCTGGCCTGCCATGAGGAACGAGCTGGTAGAGAGTTGAATTATGAATAAAGGGTCTACTTCAAAAACTCTTGATAACCTTAAGTGGTTATTAGCATTAATTGTATTTGCTGCAGCTGTTGTTGGAAATAGCTACTTTGTCGAGGTTGCATTCTTATATAGAGTTCTTGGTGTGTTATTTCTTTTCATTATTGGACTTGCAATAATTGCCATTACAAGCTTCGGTACAAATGCTATTAAATTAATGAGAGAATCAAGAACGGAGATAAGAAAAGTTGTTTGGCCAACAAGAATGGAAACAACACAAACTTTTATGATCGTGTTTGGTGCAATCGTTGTTTTATGTTTATTTTTTTGGGGACTTGAATCCCTTCTAAGTTTTTTAACAGGTTTGGTTTTAGGATAATTAATGGATTGGTATGTGATACAAGCTTATTCTGGCTATGAGCAAAAAGTTAAAGCTGCTCTTGAAGAGAGAATTGCATTAAATAATCTATCTGAAAAGTTTGGAGAAATCCTAATACCTACAGAGCAAATTGTAGAATTAAAAGGCGGCGCAAAAAAAACAACAGAAAGGAAGTTTTTCCCTGGTTACATATTAGTTCAAATGAATTTAGAAAATGATTCGTGGCAGTTAGTTCAATCTACACCTCGTGTTTCTGGTTTCGTAGGCGGAACTAGAGATAAGCCTCTACCTATATCTGAGGAAGATGTTAATAACATTATTAACAGAATTGAAGTTGGCGAAGATGCACCAGCTCCAAAAACAATCTATGAGCCTGGAGAGGTTATAAGAGTTTGTGATGGACCATTTAATGATTTTAATGGGGTGGTTGAAAACGTTGATTATGAGAGAAATATGGTTAAAGTTTCTGTTCAAATCCTTGGTAGGGCAACTCCAGTTGAGTTAGATTTTATGCAAATTGAGAAAACATAATGGCAAAAAAAGTAGTTAATGTATTAAA
>CACCOR010000020.1:0-10175 GCA_902547695.1 uncultured SAR86 cluster bacterium
TAACAAATGATATCGATGATCTGTCTTATGGCGACGACTATAAATTGTGTTACACATGTTCACCGGAATTTAGAGATAACGAATTTATATCACAAGACTTTTGCATTGGTGAAATAAAGTCAGATACCGAAATCATTTTAAATAAAGGTAATACATCAATTAATTTAAAAAAACATGGATGGGATTCTTTTGAATAAAAGAATTGGAATAATTGGCGGTGGAATTACTGGCCTTATAGTTGGTATTTTTTTAGCAAAAGAGGGACATAAGGTATCAATTTTTGAAAAAAATACTTTACTAAGTGAGACAAGCTCAAAAACGACAAAACTTTTACATGGAGGATTGAGATATCTTGAGAATTTTCACTTTAATGAAGTGAAAAATGGCCTAAATGATAGATCGTGGTGGCTAGAAAATTTCCCAAATCATACAAGAAAATTGAAGATACTTATTCCATTTAACAATATATTCTCTATAACATTAATTAAATCTTTTTTTGGAATTAAGTTATATGAATTTTTAGCAGGCTCAAAAAATTTAGGTAAAAGCTCAATATCAAAGCAAATCAAGACTGATCATTTTGTTCTAAAAGATAACTATAAAACATATTTGTCATTTTTTGATGGAAGTATGGATGATGAATCTCTTGGAAGAGAATTAATTTCATTAGCGAAAGAACTTAATATAGAAATACTTGAATTTAATGAAGTCAAAAACTTTGATACTCAAGGCACCGTTAATAAACGTCATTTTGACAAAATAATTTTAGCAGTAGGCCCATGGTCAAAAATGTTACTCGAACAAAATAAAATTAAGAGTCAAAAAGACATCGATTATATAAAAGGTAGTCATTTGATAATTAATAGAAGGTTAGAATCTGGTTTGATGTTCTCAGGCATATGTAAGTCTAGATATATTTTTGCCTTACCTTATAAAGACCATACCTTGTTAGGAACAACAGAAGAAAAAGTCTCTCATCCTGAGTTTCCAGAGATAAGTAAAGATGAAATGAAATATCTTATTGATAGTTTTAATCAAATTTTAAGAAAACCTATCTCTAAAAATGAAATAATCAGTGCGTATTCTGGAGTAAGACCCTTAATAAAATCAAAAGAGAATTTTCATAAATCCTCAAGAGATTTCTTTATTCAAGAAAATGACTCACTCTTAACTATATTTGGTGGCAAATGGACAACATCGCCTACCATTGCTAGAAAAATTGTTACAATGATTTGAGATGCAGAAATTCCCAAATTTAAAAGATCCATATCATTTTTTAGCAACCTTAGGTGGTCTTGGACTTTCTCCTATTGGGCCGGGCACTGTTGGAAGTATATTTGGTTGGTTCATTTTTATAGTTTTGTCTCATTTTATTAATGCAATTGCTCTAGTTATTTTGACAACTTTTATAATTATATTTTCAGTTTTTATATCTAGCATTGTAACCAAGGACCTTATTGAAAAAGATCATAAATCTATTGTAATTGATGAATTGGCTGGCATATGGTTAGCAATGATTCCTGTAATTTTTATTGCTTCATCACAATATGAAAGATCAATATATGCATTGCTTGCACTAATAATGTTTAGAATATTTGATATTTCAAAACCTTTTCCAATTTCGTACATAGACAAAAATTTTAAAAATGGATTTGGAGTTGTTCTTGACGATCTTATTGCTGCAATTTTTGCAGCAATATTTGCTTCACTTACAACAGTTTACTTAATTTAGATTTAATATTTTCTACGTCTAAACCAGCTTCAACTAACATTTCTTCTCTAGAGGCATGCTCAATAAATTTATCAGGAATACCAAAAAGGATTGATCTAACATTTAAATTCTCTTTTGATGCAAATTCTTGAACAGCACTTCCAGCACCACCCATAATTGAACCATCCTCAATAGAAATGAAAACCTTTGCCTTTTTAAAAAGTTTTCTTAAAAGCTTTTCGTCTAAAGGTTTTACAAAACGCATATCCACTAGAGTGGCCTTTAGTTCTTTTGAGATTTGATTTGCTTCGTTTAAAAGAGTTCCAAAGTTCAAAATTACTATTTCTGAACTTCCTTCATTGATTATATTTGCTTCTCCTATCTTTAAAGGCTTTAGATCTTTATCAACATTACTATTTGGCCCAGTACCTCTTGGATATCTCACAGAGGCTGGCCCATTATGTAAGTATGCTGTCGTTAATAATTTTCTTGTTTCATTTTCATCTGAAGGAGTACAAATCACCATATTTGGAATGCATCTCAAGTAAGCAATATCATAATTTCCTGAGTGAGTGGGACCATCTTCACCAACAAGACCGGATCTATCTAGCGCAAATGTTACATCAAGATTTTGAACTGCAACATCATGAATTAATTGATCATACGCTCTTTGTAAAAAAGTTGAGTATATTGCTACTACTGGCTTCTTTTTTTCAACTGATAAACCAGCTGCAAATGTTACGGAATGTTGCTCAGCTATTGCAACGTCAAAGTATCTATCTGGAAATTTTTTACTGAACTCAACAAGTCCTGATCCCTCTCTCATCGCTGGTGTAATGCCAATAAGATCATCACTTATTTGAGCCATATCTATAATCCATTCGCCAAATATATCTTGATATTTTTTTTGCTTAATTTTTTTATCTTTTATTGCGTTTATCTTTCCTATAGCATGAAAACCTATTCTGTCGGCTTCTGCTGAATCTAGACCCGCACCTTTTTTTGTTATTACGTGAAGAAATTGAGGACCTTCAAATTCTTTTAAATTTGAAATGACATCTTTAAGCTCTTTTAAATTATGACCGTCTATAGGACCAATATAATTTAAGCCTAGTTCCTCAAAAATAGTTCCTGGTGCAACCATTGCTTTCATTTGCGTTTCTACTTTTCTAGCTAAATGATATGCCTGAGGTAAAGGTTTCAAGAAACTAGAACCACTTTTTTTAATACCCTTGTAAGTTTTTGATGCCCATATTCTTGAAAAGTAATTTGATAAACCGCCAACATTTTCAGATATAGACATATCATTATCATTTAATATTACTAATAAATTCGGTTTTAAATGTCCTATATGACTCAGTGCTTCGAAAGCCATGCCTGCAGTCATTGCTCCATCACCTATTACAGCAACATGTTTTTTATCTGGATTTGAATTTTTTGTAGCCTCCGCCATTCCAACAAGTGCACTTAAAGATGTGCTTGAATGACCAACCCCAAATGTATCATATTCACTTTCTGATCTTGAAGGAAAGGGCGCTAAACCATCCTTCTTTCTAATAGACATAATTCTATCTTTTCTTCCAGTAAGAATTTTATGAGGATAAGCCTGATGTCCAACATCCCACACTAGATTGTCATATGGAGTGTTATAAAGATGATGAAGTATTATTGTAAGCTCTATAACACCAAGTCCGCCCCCTAAGTGACCACCACTTTGGCCCACAGAATACAGCAAAAATTCTCTCAACTCACTTGCAAGAGTCTCAAGTTCATTTATGGAAAATGATCTTAAATCTGAAGGATAATCAACTGAATCTAATAATGGCGTATTTGGTAACTCAGTTGGTATTTCTTTAAAAATTTTCAATTTATTTTTCTCTGTAGCAAATGTATTTTGCTAATTCTATCAGTAAATCAATTTCACCGGATTTAATGTTTTTTATTTCATTAATTGCTGACTCACAAAGATCTTTTGACTTTTTAATAGATTCATCAAGACCAAGAATATTTACATATGTAGCCTTAGAATTCTTTTTATCAGAATTAATATTTTTTCCTAAAGCTTCTTCGTTTGAGATCACCTCAAGAATATCATCTGTGATTTGAAATGCTAAACCAATTTTATTGCCAAAACTTTTTATAAAACCTTTTTCTTCAAAATTATCATTTCCAATTTGACCTAACATCACAGAACACTCTATAAGCTTGCCAGTTTTTAAAGTATGAATATTTTCAATTGATTGTTCATTTATTTTCTTTGTTTCTGCATTTATATCTAAATATTGGCCATAAACCATTCCATTTTTTCCACATGCCTTACTTATTTTTCTAATAGCTTCAATTTTATGTTTGTCCTCAAGTGAGCTTTCATTACAAATAATTTCGTAGGCAAGAGATTGAAGTGCATCTCCAGCTAGAATTGCATTAGCTTCACCAAATTTAATATGACTCGAATCCTTTCCTCTTCTTAAATCATCATCATCCATGGATGGAAGATCGTCATGAATCAATGAATAAGTATGAATTAGCTCTACTCCTGTTGCGAATGTTAAAAGACTTGAATCTGATATTTTTTTATTTATCTTTCCAGATGCATTAATTAAAGCCGCTCTAATCATCTTACTATCGGCCAATGCTGAATAAGACATAGCTTCTTCAATTAAATTGGAATTACCAATTGATTTTTTAATATTTTGAGAAACTTGATCCCTAGTTTGAGACAGGAAATTTTCTAACACTTTATTTATTCGTTATCAATTTCGGAAGCAGAACCATCATCAAGAAGTTTTTTTATTTTTAGTTCTGCTGTTTGAAGTTGTTTTTGACATTCTTTAACAAGATTTACACCTTTTTCAAATGACTCAACTGAATCTTCTAAATTAATGTTTTCATCTTCTAATTTAGCAACTATATTTTCTAGCTCTTTAAGAGATGATTCAAAATCTATTTTTTTATCTTCTTTAGCCATAATTTATTGTATGCCATTAGCTTCTGTTTTAAAGAATTTTTTATACTCATTTTTTAATGCATAAGGTAGTGATAAAACCGCAGGAGTTAATATTAGTGTCATAAAAGTACTAAAACCAAGACCCCATACAATTGAAACGGCAAGGTTTGACCACCAATCTACAACTCTACTTCCAATGACAATATCTCTTGAAATTATGTCTACACTTGTACCCATTGCTAGAGGCAATAAACCAAAAATTGTTGTTAGTGATGTTAATATAATCGGCCGCAACCTTTGCTTACATGCATTAATGATATGAATTGATTGGTCTACTTGAGGTGATTCATCCCTCATTTTATTAAAAGTATCAATCAGTACAATATTATTGTTCACAACGATACCTGCTAGTGTGACTATGGATATACCAGTCATTGTAGTACTAAAAGACTTACCTGTTATAAGAAGGCCCAAAAGCACTCCAACAAATGAGATCGTTACCGCTGATAGGATGATAAAAGATTGGTAAAAGCTATTAAATTGGGTGATGAGCATTAAGAGCATCATAAATACAGCTGTTACTCCAGCTATAATTATAAATCTATTAACATCCTCTGTTTCTTCAGCCATACCGCTGAATTTGTAACTAATATTAGGCCCAAGATTAGCAGTCTCTAACCAGTCACTCAACTGATTAATTTTTTCAGAAACCTTGGACTCATCTTCAGTTCCAGCCCCAATTTCCTGAAAATATTTACCATTTTTTCTGTTAACTGTTTGACGATTTTCTTTTGGCACAACTTGTACAAAAGAACTCACTGGCACAGTACCTTGTCTGGTAACTACATTTAAGTCTCTTATTCCAGTAATAGTCCTATCAGAGTCAGGAAACCGTGCTCTTATTTCGACTTCGTCTTTAGCATCATCTGGCCTATATTCTCCTACTTTAAATCCAGACGTTAACATTTGCACTAAAGCGCCAACATCGCTTACGCTAACACCCAATTGAGCAGCCTTTTGCTTATCAACTTCAACACTCCATTCAACAGATGGATATGCTTTGGAAGAGAAGATATTATTTAAACCTATCATGCTATTACGCATATAATTTTCAATTTTAGTAACTGCCTCATTCACTTGTTCTTCTGTATCACCAAAAATATCTAATTCAATAGGGGAGTCAAATGATGGTCCACCTTCGTCTGCCTCAATTTCAACTGTTATTCCTGGTAAATCATTGGTTGACTCTTTTAAGCGATCCATAATCTCGAAACCAGAAATTTTTGTTTGTGAAGGTTCCAATGTTTCTATAAAACCACCACCAACTCTGTCCGAGCCTGATTCCCACCAATTTGAACCAGATCTTAGATACACATTCTTTATACCTTCAACTTCCATAAATCTTTCTTCAACTTGTTCAATGATTTCCTTTGTTTCAAGTGCAGAAAAATTACCTCGAGCCTTGATAGTTACATTTGCCTGTATTGGATCAACAATTGCAAAATAAATTGTGCCCATGCCAGAAATAGAGTAACTCATAATTATTATTAACAGCACAGACACAACTGCAGTTACAGTTTCAATGGGATTTCTTACAAATCTTTTAATATATTTTCCATACCAATCAGTCAGCTTTACAAAAATTGAAGTATGGCCATCATCATTATTTAGAGCAGATTCTTTTTGTCCAAAGTATGCACCAAGAACAGGTATTACAATAAGTGAATAAAATAAAGATGCTGATAAAACAAAGAAAATTGTAATGGGCAAATATTTCATGAATTGGCCTGTGAAGCCTGGCCAAAACATCATTGGTATGAAAGCAGCAAGTGTTGTTCCAGTTGATGCAATAATTGGATAAAACATTCTTTTTGAAGCTAGAGTATATCCTTCAACTCGAGAGAGACCTTCAGCTATTTTCTTATCCGCATATTCTGTAATAACAATGGAACCATCAATTAACATTCCCATACCGAGGAGCAAACCCATCATTACAAGAAAATTTACTTCCATATCTAAAGCATACAAAATTAAATATGTCATTAAAAAACAAAAAGGAATCGAAAGACCAACCAACATTGACACTCTAGTCCCCATACTTGCTATTACTAGCACCATAATTAACATTACTGCAGCTATGATATTCCCATTGAGCTCTTTTACCATGAGACTTGCATATATCGTATCGTCATTAGAAACAACAATATCAAGATTATTTGGAAGTGTTTTCTCGAAGCTAGTAAGTATTTCTCTGATGGCAGTTGAGGCATCTATTGCGTTAGCACTTTCTCTTAAAGAAATTTCTAATGTGACTGCATCCTCTCCATTTACTCGTGCATAAGAGGTGAAATCTTTAAATGTTCTTTTAATTATTGCAATATCACCTAGAGTTACTATTGCATCTTTCGTAACTTTTACCGGAATTGCATATACATCTTTTGCAGATTCAATAATACTTGGAACTTCAATATTAAAACTTCCTCTTCCAGTATCTTGCTTACCACCAGGAATTATTAAGTTATTATTCGAAACAGAATAATAGATATCAGACAATGTTACGCCGTAAGACTCCATTTTTGCTTTATCAATAACGCCTTCAAGAACTTCCTCAGGAGCTCCTGTCATTCTAACTTCTAAAATCTGTTCAATAGGTTCAATCAGATCCTTTAGTTCTCTTGCGTAAAAGACTTTTTGCCTTACAGAACTGCCACCAACAATACTTATATTCATTACAGGAAAACTAGCTTCGCTATACTCTTGAATCTGAGGATCTTCTGCTTCAAGTGGCAACTGATATTTAATCTCTTCAACTCCTTGTTTTACATCAACTAAAGCTTTATCAATATCAAAACCTACTTCAAATTCTAGAAATACTCTTGCATAGCTCAAGTAGCTGGTTGATCTAATACTCTCAACACCAGTAACTGTTTTTAATCTGTTCTCTAAGGGTCTTGCAATCAGTCTTGAAGTATCGCTTGGAGATGCACCATCAAGGAAAACTGATACGGTTATAAAAGGGAGTTGTACATTCGGTGAAGCAGCAATTGGTATTTCTTGTCTTGCATATGATCCTGCAATTATTACCATAAATGCAATTAAAAGAGTTGTTTTTGCTTTTTTTATCGCAAAGTCAATTATTTTAATCATATACGATTAGTTATAACTTCTTGACCGTCTTCAACGAAACCTTGACCTTGTATTATTATTTCAACTTTCTCAGGAATGCCAGTAACCCAAAGTCCTTCTTCAGAATCCTCTAAGATTTCAATTTCAATAAATTGTGCAAGATTGCCTAGATTTACTACTCTAATTCCTAATTTTCCCTCATCATTTAAAAGAAGAATTGAAGGTGAAATTTTATGTGCCTTAACTTTATCAATTTCAATGCTTATTTCTGCTGTAAGACCATCTTTGATTATGCCATTAGGATTATTAATTTGTGATTCTACATTAAAGGTTCTTGTATCTGGAGAGGCACTTTTAGAAACAAATGTAAGTTTTCCTTCAATGGCTTGCCCAGTTACTAAATCAACATAAACATTTTGATTTATCCTTACTTTGTTAATGTCATATTCTGGAACTCCAGCAACAAGTGATATTGGATCTAATTGTATAATTGTTGCACACACCTGACCTCTTTCAAGAAAATTTCCAGGCTTTACAATTTGCTCGATATAACCAGAAAAGGGCGCTTTAACTTCTGTTCTATTAAGTTCTACTACTCCTAAGCTACACAGGACAGTATCTTTTTGAACATATTGTCCTTGAACAGCACCTATTTTTACTACTTCGCCTGATGTTTTTGCTTTTACATTAATTCTTTTTTCAGATTTCGTTGTAGCTTTAAGTTTTATATAAGGTTGATATTCCTCGGCAATACTTAAAACTGTTTGAACATTAAATAATTCGGATGATTGAATAGGTTCTTGAATTGAATCATTTTTAAAAAAACCTGAAATCATCCACAAAAGAATTGGGACAAGTATGTACAATGATATTCTTATATTTTTAGTTAAGTTCATATTATTAGAATCAAACTACTGAAATAAAAATTAATAGTTTTAAACTTTATGTTCCTTTCTTAATTTTTCGAATAAATCTTTATTAAGAGGTTTTCTAGTTTCAAGGTCTGTATTATCTTTTATTTCAAAAATTTTTCCATTAATAACTTCATTTTTTAAATTATTAAATATTTTTTTAAATAAATTAAAATTTTCTTTTGAATCTTTTTCCATTAGATTATTCCAACCAATCTTCTTTCCAGTGAAATAAATAATAGGATGAGACCAATTAAATTCAGCTCTTGGCTGGAATGACTTTCTTGCTTCTATATATGCTTCTTCTGCAGAGGGGAAGCCATCCATTTTGTTAATTTCTTTGCATGCTTTGATGAGATCAGTCAGTGTAGGTAAATATGATTGAGACGCTACTACTTTCTCGACAGCGGCAAGAATTGTTTCTGGAGATTCATTTTTTAATGTAATAGCCCAAAGTTTTTTACCTTCTTTAAGTTTTTCGTCAGTGCCAAACACTTTATAAAATTGATAGTGATAGGCTAACTCAAGCTTAAGGAACATAGCATCAATGGATTTTATAAAATCCTCTTTAGTCGAGATTGATTTCTTTTGCCCAAGTGTTGTCATTTTTTCTTGTTTTGAAGTCTTTTTTATATTTTCCTGGCTCAGAATATTTTTTATTTTCTTCATCACTACCTATTTCATTACTCATCATATGACGTCTTTTAACATGCTCAATGAATTTAGAATTCCATGTTGTAAATGCAGAGCCTTTATCCTTCCAATATAAGATAAATTCTCTAAGATATCTTAACGCAGAATCTTTATTTATTTCTGACAGATTAAGAATATCAAACACATCATCATCAGGATACCAGTTTTCATCAATAATATGAGGGATAGTCTTTTTTGAATTAGTTTCTTTTGCCCATTCACGTCTTATAAAATCAATAAATGTTGAATTCCAGTTATTCTTCTTTTGACCTCTTTCCATCCAATAAATTTTAAATTCTTTAAGTTTAAGGTTATAGAAATCGTCAGTAATTTCAGTCATATTTAAGACTTCATCTACTTCAGGTGATGGGATCCACTCAATATCAAGCTGGTATGAATCTGAAGTTTTGTTTGGAGTTTTAAGTCTATAAGTCTTTTTATTGATATCAATTAATTGATATTTTATTAGCGTGTTTATAGATTCTTTAATTTTTTCTTCATCAAGAAAACTTATATTTTTTTTTGTTGACTTTATTAGGCTATCTAATGAAGTGATATCTTCTAACAAGTTTTCATTATATTGATTCAGGATGATTGCACACTCAACGCCAAGTGTTTCTGCTACCTCACTTGAAAAAGATAAATTTTTCTCACTGCTCAATTAGATTATTTACCTCTTTTTAGATTTATTGCATCATTTAATTTGCTAAGGCACATTATAGTATCTTCCCAACCCATACATGCATCTGTAATACTTTGACCATAGTTAAGTTTTTCAGTAATTTTT
>CACCOR010000021.1:0-8901 GCA_902547695.1 uncultured SAR86 cluster bacterium
CTATAAGGCCATATCATGATGATGAAGTTCATCAAGTTTTGATAGACCTATCAAATAACAGAAGATTTTTAAAAATGTTATTTTCTACAGGTAGGTTTAACAAAATAAGATACCTACCTTTTTCAAGAAAAGTTCTTAGCCTTGTTCTTAAAAACAGAATTAAAAATATAAAAAGTGTCAGTCAGTACCAAGATGCATTTGAAGCAGTGGTCTCTGAAGTAATAAAGAATTCAATCAAAAAATTTTCAATATCTGGTATCGAAAATTTAGATCCTAATAAAGGATATCTTTTTGTAGCAAACCATCGAGATATAACCCTTGATTCAGCATTACTTAATTTTACATTGCATCAAAATAACTTTAAGACCACTTACAACGCAGTTGGTAATAATTTATTGAGTGAGAAGTGGGCATCAGACCTTATGCGATTAAATAAAAGTTTTATTATTGATAGAAGTGATAAATCAAAAAGAGATATATATAAAAGCTTAAATCTTGCATCAGAATTTATCTACAACACAATAGTTAATGAGAATGAGTCTATTTGGATTGCACAAAAACAAGGCAGATCTAAAGATGGTAACGATTACACAGATCCATCAGTGATTAAAATGATTCATTTGAACGCAAGAAAAAAATTATCTGTAAATGATTATCTTAATAGTTTAAATCTTATTCCAGTCTCAATATCTTATGAAAAAGATCCCAACGATCTTCTTAAAGCTAAAGAGATGTACCTAACAGACCTTAATCAAAAATATATAAAAGAAAGAAAAGAAGATATGGAAAGCATTTTTCTAGGCATTAATGGCTCAAAAGGAGATGTGCATTTAAATATTGGTAAAGTAATGCACTTTGATTCAGATTCTTATGAAGAATGCTCTGATCAAATTACTGAAGCAATAAAACAATCATATCAACCACATTCTACAAATTATGCTGCTGCTGTAATACAAGGTAAACCAAACAACAATAGTAAATATTCACCAGAAGAAATTAATGATGCAATAGAGTATCTTGAAAATAGAATGAACCTTATACCAGAAGATATGAGACCATATTTTCTTAATCAATATTCCAATTCTGTAATAGACATTTAAAAAGAATAAAAAAAAGAGAAGAGCTACTTTCGTAACTCTTCTCTAAAAAATTTAACGTTATGACTTAGTTATTGGGGGAGCACTATGACGTCATTACAATTAAATTATTTAAACTCTGGATAAGCTTCTATACCTATCTCAGAAACATCAAGACCTAAATCTTGTTCTTCGTCTGTAGCTCTAATTGGCATTACTGAATTGATAGCCATAGTTGTTAGATAACTCATTATGAAAGTGAATCCAGCTATTGCTAATACACCTATCAATTGAGTTACAAAACTTGCACCACCAGTAACGCTAACTGCTAATACTCCGAAGATTCCAACTGTTCCGTGAGCAGAAATAGCTCCTACAGGGTCATCAATTCCAGATTTCTCGAGATATAAGATTGAGAAATAAACAATTACACCACCTATAGCACCCACTAATACTGCCATACCACCAGAAGGACTTAATGGATCTGCAGTAATAGCTACTAGTCCAGCAATTGCACCATTCATAGCCATTGTTACATCCATCTTTCCTGTCATGATTAAGCTAACTAAAAGCGCAGCAACAACTCCGCCTGCAGCAGCCATATTTGTATTCATAAATACCTGACTTACAGCAATAGCACTTCCTTCACTAGCAACAGCAAGCTCAGATCCACCATTGAATCCAAACCAACCTAGCCAGAGAATCCAGACACCTAATGCTGCCATTGGAATATTTGATCCTGGCATTGGATTGACTGATCCGTCATATCCATATTTACCTTTTCTTGGACCTAATATACTTACAACACCTAAAGCTGCAGCTGCACCACATAAATGCACAGTACCTGAGCCAGCGTAGTCAGAATATCCCATAGCATTTAAGAAACCACCACCCCAGTTCCAATAACCTTGAATAGGGTATATAAATCCAGTCAAAATGACTGCAAATATAAAAAATGGTAATAACTTCATTCTTCCTGCCACAGCTCCAGATACAATAGACATCGCTGTAGCTACGAATACAACTTGGAAAAAGAAGTCAGCTTGTTGGGAATAATCCATTCCGTAGGGCATTCCAATTTCTTCATTTGGTAATGCTGTAGATAATCCTAGGGATGTTCCAATTGATGGTATTACACCCTCAATTAGTGACCCACCTGGATACATTAGTACGAAACCACAAACTAAATACATAATACATGCTATTGAATATAGTCCTAGGTTTTTAGTAACAATTTCAGATACATCTTTTTTTTGAACTAGTCCAGCTTCAAGCATAGTAAATCCTGCTGCCATCCACATAACTAATGCACCCGCCATAACGGCATAAAATGTATCTAATGCAAATTTAATTTCTTCCATAATTTCTCCTTATTTAGATAGCATCAGAACCTGTTTCACCAGTTCTAATTCTTATTACATCATCAATACTTGATACGAAAATTTTTCCATCACCAATTTTTCCAGTATTTGCAGTCTTTGAAATAACATCAACAACAGTGCTCATGTTTTCATCCTCTACAAGAATATCTAGCTTAATTTTAGGTAATGTATCAACAGAATATTCTGCACCTCTGTACATTTCTGTATGTCCTTTTTGTCTTCCATAACCTTTAACTTCTGTGATTGTTAGTCCTTCGATACCAGCATCAACAAGGGCTTCTCTAACTTCTTGAAGTTTAAAGGGTTTGATTATTGCGCTTACAAGTTTCATAGATTTTATAAGCTCGCTGATACTGAGAATACAAATGCATCTTCGTCAGCACCGTATCCATCATCAGAAAAATCTGAGTATGTTAATGCACAATCATATGATCCACATGAAAATCCATAGGATATACCAAAGTTATCACCGTAATCATCATATTGACCAAAAGATACACCGACAGGTCCAATACCATATGACACTTCTGTGTAGTCTGGAGCGCCATCAACGCCTGATGCATATGTAAGACCTAGATCGCCCATACTTAAACCAACATAGATTTCTTCAAAATCTAGATCACTATCGTTTTCAGGATATCTGTATTCGATGTAACCAATGTCTACACCAACACCACCAACTTCAAATCCATATCCAAAATAAAGATCTAGCTCTGAACCGGCACCATCATTAAAGTTAACGTTTGATCCCCATAGTCCAGCATAGAAACCACCATCAGAGGCATAATCAAATCCACCTTGAACAGCAGGTCCATCGGATTGAGTCATTCCTCTCCAAATATAATCGCTTGCAAAGCTAACATTTGCGCTTACTGAAGCAAATGATGGCAGTGAAACCATTGTTAATAAAAGTATTAATTTTTTCATTTAAATCTCCTTTTAAATATACTTACTTGTATATATGCAATTGGTATGCCAATAATGTAATTATTTTATTTACATAAAAAAAAGTTATAATTTTCAGTACATTTTAGGAGTAAATATGGATCTAAATAATAAAGTAGCATTGGTCACAGGTGGAGCTTCTGGATTAGGACAGGCTACCGTAGAAGCATACGTGGCTAAAGGCGCAAAAGCAGTCATATTAGATATAAATGAAGATAAGGCTCAACAAATAATAAATAATCTCGGTGAAGAGAAAGTCATGTTTATATCTACCGATATTATGAAAGAGGATCCAGTAGTGGAGGCTATAAATAAAATAAAAGATAATTTTGGGGGACTGCATATCGCAGTCAATTGTGCTGGAACTGGATATCCGGGAAGAATATTAGGCAAAGAAGCACCTCATCCATTAGATGCCTTCCAATTTATTGTTAACTTAAATCTTGTAGGGACTTTTAATGTTATGAGAATAGCAGCTGAATTAATGGATAAGAATGAACCGGATGACAAAGGTGAAAAGGGGGTTATTATTAATACGGCTTCTATTGCAGGTATTGAGGGTCAAATTGGTCAATCAGCATATAGCGCATCTAAAGCAGGTGTTATTGGATTAACTATTACTGCTGCTAGAGATCTAGCAAGACATGCCATAAGAGTATGTACAATTGCTCCAGGAATTTTTGATACTCCGCTAATGCAATTAGCATCAGATAAGGTTCGAGATCCTTTATTAGAATCTACTCAATTTCCTCACAGATTTGGGCAGCCAAATGAATTTGCCGATTTAGCAGTTCATATTGTAGAAAATACATACCTAAATGGTGAAACAATTAGATTAGATTCTGGAATGAGAATGAAACCAAGATAAATTATTGAACAGCTACCCAGTAAGTCATTGCGATAACAGCAACAATAATTAGAAACAAAATAACCTTAGCATCGCTTTTGCTATCAAGGTTTGCCTCATCTGTTTCATAGTATTCTTTATAGTCATCCTTCATAATTATTCTCCATGTTCTATAACAACTCTTCCAATTTGATCACCTTTTAGAATTTTATCAATTTCTTCTTTAATTTCTGAAATTTTTACTATTTTCGTTTGATTTGAAAGATCAAGTGACCATTCATTTGATAATAACTCCCATAAGTCTTTTTTTAGTTCTATGGATGATTCGGCTGAATCAATTCCACTTAACTGAATACCTCTTAAGATAAAAGGAAATACAGATGAAGAGAATTTTGGTCCAGCAACATTGCCACAGCATGAAACTACACCATGATTTGCAATCATTGTCAGCATTTTAGATAAAATGTCACCACCAACAGTATCTACTGCTGCAGAGTATTGAGCTTTATCCATTGGTTTTACAGGATCTGACATATATTCATTTCTGTCTAAAATTTTATTAGCTCCCATCATTTTAAGAGTATCGATTTGTGAGGATTTCCCTGAAATCGCATGAACTTCATATCCAATTTTTGAGAGGATTCCCACTGAAATTGATCCAACACCACCTGTAGAACCAGATACTAAAACTGGAAGTTTTTTTGAACAGTCACCATCAACAATTTTTTTTATACATGCAGCAGCAGTAATACCAGCTGTTCCAAATGACATACACTTTATATGATCTAATTCAGACGGCATTTTTATAACCCAATTGCTTGGGAGATGAACGATTTCTCCAAAACCTCCAAATTCAGACATTCCAATTTTATATCCTGTCGCAATAACATTATCACCGACAGAAAAATCTGGACTTGATGATTCAATTATTTCTCCGGCTACATCTATTCCAGGAACAAATGGATAAAAAGAAGCTACACCTTTTGCTCCGGATGCTGCGAGAGCATCTTTATAATTTAAAGATGAGTAATGAACCTTTATTAATACTCGGCCTTGTTCAAGTTTTGGAATATCAATATCTTCTATAGAACCGTTAAAATTCCCTTCGCTTTCTCTTATAAGGTAACCTTTAAATTTCATTATTATGATTCAGATAAATATTTTTCAGCATCTAACGCTGCCATACATCCAAATCCTGCCGAGGTTACTGCTTGCCTATAAATTTGATCTGATACATCACCAGCAGCAAAAACACCTTCAACAGATGAGCTTGTGACAGATCCATTTAGACCTGATTTGATGATGATGTAACCATTGTCCATATCTAATTGCCCATCAAATATTTCAGTATTTGGTTTATGGCCTATTGCAATAAAAACGCCCATGACTTCCTTGGAAATTTCAGAACCTTTATTGTCTAATTTTATTGATGTAACACCCATATCATCGCCACAAACTTCTTTAAGTTGTGTATCCCATAAAATCTCAATTTTGCCAGCTTCCTCTTGTTTAAATATCCTATCTTGTAAAATTTTTTCTGCTCTTAATTCATCTCTTCTATGAACTAAATATACTTTTGAACATATATTTGCTAAGTACAATGCTTCTTCAGCCGCAGTATTACCACCTCCAATAACTGCAACATCTTGATCTTTATAGAAAAAACCATCACATGTTGCACAAGCGGAAACACCTTTACCTAAATATCTTTTTTCTGAGGGTAGACCAAGATACATAGCACTAGCACCAGTTGCAATAATTAGAGAATCACATGAATACTCGTTAACTCCTTTTAAGGTAAATGGTTTTTGAGTCAATGAAACCTCATTTATATGATCATTGATTATCTCAACATCAAACTCTTGTGCATGTTTTTTCATTCTTTCCATTAATTCTGGTCCTTGGAGACCGTCACTATCACCAGGCCAATTTTCTACATCAGTTGTAGTAGTTAATTGACCACCTTCCTGCATACCTGCAATTATGATTGGATCTAAACCAGCTCTGGCAGCGTAAATACTTGCTGCATAACCAGCAGGACCTGAACCTAAAATTATTAATTTGTTATGATTGTCAGACATGTCATGAATTATAATTGAATATAAAGAAATTGTTATGGTTTATGCCTATAATTAGACCAATAATTAGATATAGTTAAATGCCTCCATATATAAAAAATACGCTATTAAATTTTCTAAGTTTTTTTCTTATTGCATTTTCATTATATATTTTTATATCACTTGTTTCTTATGATATTTCCGACTCTGGATTCTTTAATAAAAATTCTAATCAAACAGTTAACAACTTAGGTGGACCTCTTGGAGCAAAAATATCAGATTTCTTAAATACAATTTTTGGTTTTGGTGGATATTTAGTTCTTCTTATTGGAAGTGTTTGGGCTATTCAAACATTATTTTTTGAGGATCCTTATTCATCCTTAAATAAGTCTTTAGTAAGACTGCTGAGTTCTATACTTTTATTGGTATGTTTTTGTTCAATAGGGTATTTCTATTTTCTTGATAGCTTTGGAGGTGTTATTGGAAAAGAAATAATTTACTCATTATCTTCTTCAATTGGCGATATAGGATCATTAATATTTTTAGTCATATTATTAATACCTTCTACTTCATTAGCTTTTAATTTTTCGTGGTTAAAAACCATTGATAAAACAGGTGAAATTTTGATTATTTTTGGAAAATTTAGTTTTCAAATAATTTCAAGACTTCTTGTAAATCTAAAAGAATTAGTAATTCTTTTTTTCAGTAAAGTTAGAAAAATTGTCTCCACAATGCAGATTAGAAATGATAATAAAGTTAAGTCAGCATCAAAGCCCAAAATTTCAAAAGAACCTCAAATTAAAGAAAAACAAGTTGAAGAAATTAAAAAAGATCTCACTCAAGGTGATTTACCTATTAAAGATGAAACACCATTAAAAGAAGTATTAAAAGAAAGCTCTGACACTGACGAAGAAAAAAAAGAAAAGGCTGTTATGCCAAGTACTGAATTACTTGACAGAGCACTTGATGATGGAAGTTCATTGTCTGAGAGCGAATTAAATCAAATAGCTGAACTTCTTGAAGCCAAATTAGAAGAATTTGGTATTGAAGCCACTGTCGAATCAGTTCTACCAGGACCAGTTGTAACTCGATTTGAAATTCAGCCAGCACCAGGAACAAAAGCAAGCAAAATAACTAATATTGCACAAGATATTGCAAGATCATTATCGGTAAGCAGTGTTAGGGTTGTAGAAGTGATTGAGGGAAAATCATACGTGGGTATTGAGATACCAAATAATAATAGAAAAATGGTTAGGCTTACTGAAATACTCTCCTCGAAAGCATTTAAATCATCTCCATCAAATCTTAGCGTAGCGCTTGGTCAAGATATTTCCGGTAATCCAATTGTTGTAGATTTATCCAAGATGCCCCATTTGTTGGTTGCTGGTACTACCGGATCAGGAAAGTCAGTAGGACTAAATGCAATGCTATTGAGTTTATTATTTAAATCTGATCCTGAAGAAGTAAGATTGATATTAGTAGATCCAAAAATGTTGGAATTGGCTGTCTATGACGGAATACCTCATTTACTTACACCAGTGATAACAGATATGACAGATGCATCAAACGGTTTGAGGTGGTGTGTGGCAGAAATGGACAGAAGATATAAATTAATGTCCATGATGGGAGTAAGAAACTTGGCAGGATTCAACAAAAAAATTCTAGATGCTGAAAAGAATGGAAAACAGATATTAAATCCTTTAAATGAGAATGAGGATGAATATCTTGAAGTATTGCCATCTATAGTTGTAGTTGTTGATGAATTTGCAGACATGATGATGTTAGTAGGAAAAAAAGTTGAACATCTTATTGCTAGAATTGCACAAAAAGCTAGAGCAGCTGGAATTCATCTAATATTAGCAACTCAAAGACCTTCAGTAGATGTTATAACGGGCTTAATTAAGGCAAATATACCTACAAGAATTGCCTTTCAAGTTTCTACAAAAATAGACTCAAGGACAATTTTAGATCAAGGTGGAGCAGAACAATTATTAGGATATGGAGACATGCTCTATTTACCACCGGGAGTCGGTGTTCCAGTAAGGGTTCATGGAGCATTTGTTGGAGATGATGAGGTTCACAGAGTTGTAAATGATTGGAAGTCTAGAGCAGAACCAAATTATGTAGATGAAATTACATCATCAACCCAAGATACTGGACCAATTCCAGGTTGGACAGGTGCTGACGCAGGTAACTCAGATGAGCAAGATGAATTATATGATGAGGCTGTAAACTTTGTTATTGAATCTAGAAGAGCATCAATATCGGCTGTTCAAAGAAAATTGAGAATTGGCTACAACAGAGCTGCAAGACTTATTGAAACAATGGAAGAGGCTGGACTTGTATCAGAAATGAGCTCAAATGGGTCAAGAGAAGTATTAGTGCCCAAAAGAGATTAAATTGAAATTCATTTACATAAATTTCTTACTGTTTTTTAATTTGCTTATTTCAGCTAACACAATTGAGTCTCTAAATGAATTTTTTAAAAATAATTTAGAATTTGTCCAAACTAGTTTTAATACTATAAATAATAGCTTTGATAAGTCTTATGGTAATTTTTCTAGAGATTTAAATAACAACATAAAGATAGAGAT
>CACCOR010000022.1:0-8614 GCA_902547695.1 uncultured SAR86 cluster bacterium
AAATCAACCAATACAGGACCTTCTGTGTTAATAACTTCATTTTGAAAATCATCTTTATTTTCAACTACTACTACGTTACTCATATTTATTTTATCTCCTTTGAAATTTCTTTAGCTGCGTATGAAAGAATTGCATCAGCACCCGCTCTTTTTATGCTTACCAATGATTCTAGCATAACCTCTTTATCAAGCCATCCATGATTAATAGCATTTTTAAGCATACTAAACTCACCACTAACCTGATAAGCAAAAGTTGGGACTTTGAATTCTTTTTTAATCAATTGAATAACATCTAAATAAGGCATTGCGGGTTTTACCATTACTATGTCTGCGCCCTCATTTATATCTAAGGCGACTTCATGCAAGGCTTCGTTCTTGTTAGATATATTCATTTGGTATGATGATTTTGAAGAATTACCAAGATTTGATGCAGAATTTACTGCATCTCTAAATGGTCCATAGAATTTTGAATTATATTTAGAAGCATAAGATAACAAGATTATGTCTTTTAAATTTTGTTTTTCTAGAGAATCTCTAATTAATCCAATTCTTCCATCCATCATATCAGAAGGAGCAATAATATCCGCCCCAGCCTCAGCGAGTAATATAGATTGCTCAATTAGAACTTCTACAGTTTCATCATTTGCAACTTCGTTATTTATTAAAATACCGTCATGACCATGATCTGTATAAGGATCTAATGCAACATCTGCGATTAATATTAATTCAGGAAATTCTTGTTTAATTTTATTGATTGAATGAGCGATAAAATTGCTTTTGTTTAATGCCTCTGATCCTTTTTCATCTTTTTTTGAAGATTCTATGACTGGGAAAACAGCTATAGCATTTATGCCTGCATTTATAACTTCCTCTATTTCACTCAGCACATGATTTAAGCCAAATCTGAAGATACCTGGCATTGATTCGATTTCTTCTTTGCCTTCAAAATTTTCTTTAATGAAGATTGGTTGTATAAGATCTTTTGTAGTTAGGTTAGTTTCAGATACAAGTTCAATAAGATTAAGGTTCTTTCTTAACCTTCTTAAGCGGGTACTTGGATATTTTCTAAAAATAGACATTTTAATCAGTTATAGCTCCCAGGCTTGCAGATTTTACGCTCTCAGCATACTTAGCAAGTACTCCTTTTTTTGGTTTACTGTTTGGATTTTTCCAAATTGATTGTCTTCTTTTAATTTCATCATCATCAACTTTTAGAACAAGCTGATCACTTTCTGCATCAATAAGTATAGTATCTCCATCTTCAACTAATGCTATTAAACCACCTTCAGCTGCTTCTGGAGAAACATGTCCAACTACAAAACCATGGGTGCCACCTGAAAATCTTCCATCTGTAATAAATCCTATTTTATCTCCTAGTCCTAATCCCATGATTGCAGAAGTAGGTTTTAGCATTTCTCTCATGCCAGGCCCACCCTTTGGACCCTCATACCTTATTACGATTACATCACCATCATTAATCTGATTTGATAGAATCGCACTTACGCCCTCTTCTTCTGAATTAAATACTTTTGCTTTTCCTTCAAAAGATGTTCCTTCTTTACCTGTAATTTTTGCAACCGCGCCATCTTTAGCAAGGTTGCCGTATAAAATTCTAAGATGACTATCTTTTTTGATTGGATTATTAAAATCTTTAATTATTTCACTCGTCTCATATGCTTTTATGTCTTTTAAATTTTCTTCTAAGGTATTGCCTGTAACTGTCATACATTGACCATGAAGAAGTCCTTTGTCTAAAAGAGTTTTCATTAAGGGCTGAATTCCTCCATTTGCATTAAGCTCAGACATATAGTGTTTTCCAAAGGGTTTTAGGTCCGCTAATACAGGTGTTTTCTTTCCAATTGAAGTAAAGTCATCTAAGCAAAGTTCAACTCCAATTGAATGAGCCATGGCCAATAAATGAAGAACGGCATTTGTTGATCCTCCTAGAGCTATTACAACAGTTATAGCATTTTCAAATGCTTCTCTTGTCATAATGTCAGAAGGTTTAATATCTTTATCTAGTAAATTCATGATTGCCGATCCAGCATTCACACAATCAGCGTTCTTTGATTTAGATGTTGCATCTTGGCTACTGCTACCTGGCAAACTCATTCCTAATGCTTCTATGGCAGATGCCATTGTATTTGCTGTATACATTCCGCCACATGAGCCTGGTCCATCAACTGATATCTTTTCATAATGAATTAGCTCATCTTCATTTATAGAGCCCTTTGAGAATTCTCCAACTTTTTCTGAGACAGTGACATAGTCCGTATTCTCATTACTTGGTTTTATAGATCCACCATAAATAAATATTGACGGTCTATTTAATCTTGCCATACCAATAAGACATCCAGGCATGTTCTTATCACATCCACCAATTGCAATTAATCCATCATATCCAAGGCAACCTACAACAGTTTCAATTGAGTCAGCAATAACTTCTCTTGAAACAAGAGAATATTTCATTCCTTGCGTTCCCATTGAAATGCCATCAGAAACAGTAATTGTATTAAATAAAACACCTTTGCCACCAGATGCATTTATTGAGTCTTCTACCAATTCTGATAATTGATTGATATGCATATTACATGGTGTAACTTTGGCTCCAGTTGATGCAATTCCAACAAATGGCTTTGTAAAGTCCTCAGATGTAAATCCTACACCTCGAAGCATAGAACGAGATGCGGCCTGATTTGGACCATCAACTAATTCCTTTGAATATTTTCTAGAGCTCATTTTGTGTACATTTTCTCAATCGGTTGCGTATCTTAACGCAGCTGAGAGCAATTTTTTAGTATATTTTTCTTTTGGATAGTCAAAAACATCATTTGACAGTCCAGATTCTACTATTATTCCGTCTTTCATTACAAAAATATAATCAGACATTGAGCGTATTACCTTTAAATCATGACTAATAAACAAATATGTCAATTCATATTCATTTTGTATATCTTTTAAAAGATTTATCACTTGAATTTGTATTGATCTATCGAGAGCAGATGTTGGTTCATCCAGAATCATAAAATTAGGATTCATTATTAATGATCTAGCAATCGCTATCCTTTGACGTTGACCGCCAGAAAATTCATGCGGATATTTATTTTTTGCATTAAGCTCAATTCCTACATCTGTTAAAACTTTATCAATTTTTAAATCTGATTCCTTTTTTGAAAGATTAAAATGCACTCCCAGTCCCTCTCCAACTATTTCTCCTATAGTCATTCTTGGTGATAAAGATCCATATGGATCCTGAAACACTATTTGGATGTGTTTCTTAATTTCCTTTGAGGATGATGCAATGTCCTGTCCGTCATAATATATTTTTCCTTCATAAGGAGTAAGATTTGCTATGGCCTTTCCTAAAGTAGATTTACCTGACCCTGATTCGCCCACTAGCCCAATTGTAGTATTTTTATATATATTAATTGACGTATCTTTTACAGCATGAAATCTATTGCTCTTAAAGAAACTAGTTCTAGGCATATTATAAAAAACATCTAAATTTTCAATTTTAATCAGTGGGTCCTCTTTATGATTTATTATTGTTTTTGGTTTAGGTTCGGCGTTTAATAATTTTTGCGTATAGGCATGTTTAGGATTATCAAAGACATCGGCTGTATTCCCATTCTCAACGATATTTCCATTTTGCATTACACAAACCTGATCAGAGAACTCTCTAACAAGACCCAAATCATGAGTAATAAATAGTATTGACATACCGAGCTCTCTCTTAAGTTTAGACATAAGATCCAAAATTTGTGCTTGTATAGTTACATCAAGAGCAGTTGTAGGCTCATCGGCAATTAACAATTCGGGTTTGTTAACAAGAGCCATAGCAATCATTATTCTTTGGCGTTGACCACCTGATAATTCATGGGGATATGAATTAAATCTTCTTTCAACATCATCAATCTCAACTAAATTCATTAAATTTATTGCCTCATCTTTTGCTTCTTTCTTTGAAACTTTAGAGTGCAGCAATACTGATTCTGTAATTTGATCTCCCACTCTGTGATAAGGATTTAAGGATGTCATTGGTTCTTGAAAAACCATAGAAATTATATTTCCTCTTAAAGATAAAAGATCTTTTTTTGAGGCATTTATAATTTCTTTATTATTAAATTTAATTGAGGATTCGCTAGTGTAAGATGATTGAGGAAATGGTAAGAGCTGCATAATTGACATCGCTGTAACTGATTTACCTGATCCAGATTCACCAACTAAAGCCAAAGTTTTATTCTGCTGAATATCAAAACTAATACTATCAACTGCACGGAATTTTCCATCTCTTACATTAAAGTCAATGCTTAAATTTCTGACTTCTACAATATTACTCATAAAATTTTCTTATACTCTAATAAAAAATCATTTACCGCTTTATTAGCGGATTTCAATCTAGTCATGGCAGCAAACCCATGAAATAAAGAAGGATAATGTAATTGTTTCACATAATTGCCACTTTGATGAATTAAAAAAGCATATTTTTCTGCTTCATCAGAGAGTGGGTCAAACCCAGCAGTTACAATGATTGTCTTTGGAAAGTCTTTATTTGGATTAAATAGCAATAAGTTAAATGTATCTTTTAAGTTATCTTCATCATTATTTTTAAATTTTTGCCAGAACCATTTCATAGACTCTTTTGTTAATAAATAATTATCCTTAAAAAGCTCGATGGATTCGCTTGCACAACTTGGGTCACACATTGGGTAAATTAGAAATTGACTATGCACATTTTCCTTTTGATCATTTGATAGTGAGTGAGCCACAGAGGCAGCAAGATGAGCGCCAGCACTGTCACCACAAAGGCTAATATTTTTGATGTGATGACCATTTTTGACTAGCCAATCTATTGCTGATAATGCCTGATTCATTGCATGAGGATATTTGTTTTCAGGAGATAAGCCATAAGCTAAAGAAAATATTCTTGTTCTTAACTTTTCAGAAAAATAAGAAACTGTAAGGTTATGCGTATCAATTGAATTTAATACATAACCGCCACCGTGAAAATAGAGAATCACATTATCATTATCTGTTTTATATGGAATGTATTCTCTCAACTTTAAGTTATTTTCTTGGTCGATAAAATGATCCTTAGTAATTACATTTTTTTTTGTTTTATTAGAAAGTCTAAGATTCTTTCTTTTTTCATTAATAAGATTTCTAATTTTTGGAATGTCGTCATCCTCTATCTTATGCAAATCCAATTTTGGCATTAAAGCAAATAACATCCTTGATTGAGAATCAAAAATAAATCCTCTTTTAACATCTTTATTAAATTTGTATACGAGTTCAATTAACCAAACAGGTATTGAAAATAAAATATTTATTAAAAAATTTCTTATCATTTAATTTTAATTATAAATAAAGTTCGTTTTCGCTTTATAATTTGGCAAGTTTATCCTAGTTATTAATGAAAAAGACATTATTTTTAATATTCTATTTGTTATGTGGTGGCTATATTAAGGCTGACCAAGATATATCTTTCATGTATTTACAGGATAATGAAATAAAGCCTGCCGACGAGGTATTTGTAATCAGTTATTTTGAGGACGGGGGTGTTTTAAAAGTAAATTGGTCAATTGAAGATGGTTACTATTTATATTTTGATTCGATACTTATTAAAGAAAATCAAAAAATTGTTGATTTTGATATCACTGATGGAATGATTATTGATCATGAAGACGAATTTTTTGGTGAAACTAAAATCATAAGAAATATATTAGAGATTTCGTCTATAGAAGAGATTGAAACAAATTTAATTGAAATAGCATTTCAGGGCTGTTCTGATAGAGGCTTTTGTTATCCAGTTCAAAATAAAAATATTAAATAAAATCCTTAAAATGCATTTAAATTCTGTTAAAATCTATTAAATGAAGATATTAGTACTCAATGGGCCAAATCTTAATATGCTTGGTATGCGCGAGAAAGATATTTATGGATCTGAGACATTAGATGATATTGAGGCAAAATTAAAAAATAAAGCTGATAGCAATGAATGTGAAGTTTACTTTTATCAAAGCAATGCCGAGCATGAACTAATAGATGCAATTCATACAGCTTTTGAAAATGGTACTGATTCAATAATTTTTAATCCTGCAGGTTACACACATACAAGCGTAGCCTTAAGAGATGCGATTTTAGCTGTGAAAATACCATTTTATGAAGTTCATATATCAGATATTAATTCTAGAGAAGAATTTAGAAAAAAATCTTACTTTAGTGATATTGCAGAAAAAGTTTTTAGTGGGCATGGAACGAAAGGCTATGTTCTTGCTTTAGAGGAGGCTTTAAAAAATAAGAAGGTATAAATTATGGATATAAGAAAAATAAAAACTTTGATTGAAATGCTTGAAGAATCAAATTTAAAAGAAATTGAAGTAAGTCAGGGAGAAGAGTCAGTTCGAATTACTAAGGGATCAAATAACATAGATGTTAAAGAATCTTCTGAGAACAATACAGGTAATTGATTAAATTTTAATAATTAGTTCAATAAATAACTTTTAAAATTCTAATAATGAGCTCAACCTATAATCACAAAACAATCGAAGAAATCATTCAAAACAAATGGAATGAAGAAAAAAGATATGTTTCTAAAATAGATAAAAGAGAAAAATATTACTGTCTATCAATGTTTCCTTACCCTTCTGGAAAATTGCATATGGGTCACGTAAGAAATTATACGATTGGTGATGTTATATCTAGATATAAAAGAATGAAAAACTTTAATGTATTTCAGCCAATGGGTTGGGATGCTTTTGGTCTGCCTGCAGAGAATGCTGCTATTGCAAACAAAGTAAGTCCAGAAGATTGGACAAACCAAAATATTGAAAACATGAAATCACAACTACAATCTCTTGGTTTTAGTTATGATTGGTCAAAAGAACTTAGAACATGTGACTCAAGTTACTATAAATGGGAACAATTAATTTTTAAAAAATTTTACGACGCGGGTCTTGTTTATAGAAAAAAATCCATGGTTAATTGGGATCCTGAAGATAAGACCGTTCTAGCAAATGAGCAAGTAATAGATGGAAAAGGTTGGCGCTCTGGAGCTCAAATTGAAATAAAAGAAATAGATCAATGGTTTATAAAAATCACTGACTATGCTGATGAGCTTCTATCTTCACTTGAAGAACTTGATTGGCCAGAAAATGTTAAGCTGATGCAAAAGAATTGGATTGGAAAATCATTTGGTGCTGAGATTGAATATAAAATTGATGCTAGTAAAGATTCACTAATAACCTTTTCAACTAGACCAGATACTATCTTCGGAGTATCTTTTCTTGCAATATCTCCCAATCATCCCCTTGCAATAAAGATTGCTAAAGATAATGAAAAAATATCGAAATTTCTCGATAAATGCAAAGAAGCTAAGGCTGCAGAAGCTGATATGGCAAAGGCAGAAAAACTTGGTATTGATACAAATCTAAGAGTAATTCATCCTTTAACTGGAGAAAAATTACCAGTATGGATTGGAAATTTTGTATTGCTTGACTATGGAACAGGGGTTGTAATGGGAGTTCCAGCTCACGATTCAAGAGATTATGAATTTGCAAAAAAATATAATCTTAATATCAAAGAAGTCATTCAAAATAATGAAGAGGAGTTACCAAGAACTGAAAATGGAATTTTAATAAATTCAGATAAATTTAACGGTCTTTCAT
This sequence comes from uncultured SAR86 cluster bacterium, assembly GCA_902547695.1. Lineage (GTDB taxonomy): Bacteria > Pseudomonadota > Gammaproteobacteria > Magnimaribacterales > D2472 > SAR86A. Next base: position 7,667 of record CACCOR010000022.1, read on the forward strand.
CTGAAGAAGGATCAAAAAAATTATCGAAGAATTAATTAAATTAAAATCTGGTAAACAGCTTATTCAATTCAGACTCAGAGATTGGGGAGTAAGTAGGCAAAGATATTGGGGTTGTCCAATACCTGTTATTTATGAAAACGGCGATCCAAAAGTTATTGACGAAATGGATATGCCTGTTGAGCTACCAAAACTTAAAAAGAATTCGCCACCTATTCCATTAAGTCAAAATGAAGATTTTATAAATTTGGATAATAGTATCTTAAGAGAAAGTGATACATTCGATACCTTTATGGATTCATCTTGGTACTACGCTAGATTTACATCTTCAAATAATAATAATGAAATTTTTGATGAAAATACTAAATATTGGCTACCAGTAGATTTATATATTGGTGGCATAGAGCACGCTATATTGCATTTGCTATATTCAAGATTTTTTCATAAAGCTCTTCGAGACATTGGACTAGTTGAAGGTGACGAACCTTTTAAAAGATTGCTTACTCAAGGTATGGTTCTTAAAGATGGTGCAAAGATGTCTAAATCGAAAGGTAATACTGTTGACCCACAATCATACATTGAGAAATATGGAGCAGATACCGTTAGGCTTTATATGATGTTTACATCACCACCTGAGCAAAGTTTAGAATGGAGCGAATCATCTGTTGAAGGTGCTTCAAGATTTTTAAAGAGAATTTGGAGTCTTATTGAAGGAAAAAAATATATTAAACTGGATATGAAATTTGAATTCTCGAAAGAAGAAATAGAGTTAAGAAGAAAGTGTCACTATACATTAAAAAAAGTAGAGAATGATTATGAATCAAGATTTTCTTTTAATACTGCAATTGCAGCAATAATGGAGTTGCTAAATTTTATTCCAGATGAATTCAAAAAAGATAATGCTACAGATGCTCAAAAGTTTTGTCTTAATGAAGCGATTCTATTTTCTCT
>CACCOR010000023.1:0-5794 GCA_902547695.1 uncultured SAR86 cluster bacterium
TTTTTCTATTCTTACAATATCTTGAGAGATATAAATCTGTTCTTTTTTGCTGCTCCATCTAAAGCTTAGATAAAATGCAATAAATAATATAGTCAATTCTAATCCAGCAAATGGAAGAATTAATGCCGCCCCAAAAAAATAAAAAATAGTTGCTATTCCTCCACAAACCATAGTTATGCTTGCTAGAAAGATGACTCTATATATACCAACTAGTGAGCTATTTGGACTTAAAGAAATTAAATAACTAGAACTTTCTTTTTTTTCAACTGAAATCAATTTTTTAAATCCTTGTCTAGTAAATTATTGTTCTTCTAGAGATTTTGGTTCTTCTATCAATCTTTCAATATTTATTAATTTACCAACTTTTTTGCCCCTCTTAGCCCTTGAAAGAACATACTCTGACCAATCTTTTGGTTTTAAGGTTACAGATCTTTTACCTACCTCTATTTTGAGAGAACTATCATCTGCAAGGAGTTGAGCATGTGCCATAAATTCCTCTCCAGCAGCAAGTTTATCTTTTGGTATATTTATTATCTTATTGCCCTTACCTTTTCCAAGAATTGGTAACTCCTCTATATTAAAGATTAAAAGCTTCCCAATATTTGAAACTGCAGCTATATGAGTATGATTATCTTTTACAGGAATGGCTTTCAACATTTTTGCATTATCAGGTAACTTCATGAATGCCCTTCCCGTTTTTTTATTTGAGATCATGTTCTGATATTCAGAAATGTAACCATATCCTGCAGTATTCATTATCAAAAATTTATTTCCTTCAACTCCAATTACCGAAGAAATAAATTGGACACCCGAATCAGCATTTAGTCTTCCAGTAATTGGTTCACCCATACCCCTTGCAGATGGTAATGAATGACTTTGTATTGAGTATGCCTTCCCATTTGAGTCAAGGAAAACAGCCAGCTGATTGCTTCTGCCTCTTGCAAAATCTTGCAGAGAGTCATCTCCTCTGTATGACAGTGTATTTGGATCGATGTCATGTCCTTTTGCACTTCTCACCCATCCAGCTTTTGATAAAACTACGGTGATCGGCTCTGTAACAATTGTTTCTTCCTCAGAAAAAATCTTTGCATTTGTTGAGTCAATAATTGGTGATTTTCTCTCTTCTCCAAATAGTTCTTTAATTTCATTTAATTCATTCTTAATTAATGTTTTGAGTCTTGATTTTGATTTTAAAATTTTTTCAATATCATCTTGTTCATCAACCAATTCATTTCTTTCATTTTCTATTTTAAGCTGTTCTAACTTTGCTAATTGCCTTAGCCTAATTTCTAAAATTGCATTTGCTTGGATCTCAGACAATTTAAATGCTTTTATTAATTCTTTCTTTGGTTCATCTGAGTTTCTAATGATTTTTATTACTTTATCTAAATCAACAAAGATTGTTAGCAGCCCTTCAAGAATATGCAGCCTATCGTTAACTTGATCAAGACGATGTTCAAGCTTTCGTTTTACAGTATCTTTTCTAAAGATTACCCATTCTTTTAGAAGGTCAACAAGTGAGAAAACTTTTGGTCCGCCTTTCAATGAAATAAGGTTCATGTTGACTCTATAATTTTTTTGAAGATCTGTGGAAGCATAGAGATGATTCATTACATCTTCGGCATTAACTCTATTTGATTTCAAGGTAATTACTAATCGTATTGGATCTTCATGATCACCCTCATCAGCTAAATCAACGACCATAGGAAGTTTTTTATTAATCATTTGTTCTGCTATTTGCTCTAATATTTTTGAACCTGAAGCCTGATATGGTAGTGCATTAATGATTATCTGGTTCTTGTCTTGCCTCCACTGAGCTTGAACTTTAAAACCTCCTCTGCCTGATAAATACATCTCTTCCAACTCTTCTGGACTTGCTACAATAGAGGCATTATTTGAAAAATCAGGACCCTTAATGATTTTAAGTAAATCTTTTAGATCTGACTTAGGTTTCTCAAGTATTTTTACAGTAGCATCAATAACTTCATTTATATTATGAGATGGAATATCTGTCGCCATACCCACAGCTATTCCAGATGTGCCATTTAAAAGAATCATAGGTATTTTTGCAGGAAAAATTACAGGCTCTAATAATGAGCCATCAAAGTTTGGCTGCCAGTCAACAGTTCCAGACTTAAGTTCAGAAATTAGTAGATTTGCAAAATTTGTTAACTTTGATTCTGTATATCTCATTGCTGCAAAGGATTTTGGGTCATCTTGAGAACCCCAATTTCCTTGACCATCAACTAATGGATATTTAAATGAGAAGTTTTGAGCCATTAAAACCATGGCTTCATATGCAGCGCTATCACCATGAGGATGGAATTTTCCGATTACGTCTCCAACTGTACGTGCAGATTTTTTATATTTCGAGCCTGCATCTAGTCCTAATTCTGACATAGCATACAAAATTCTTCTTTGAACAGGTTTTAAACCATCACCAACATTAGGAAGTGCCCGATCAAGAATGACATACATCGCGTAATTTAAATAAGATTCCTCAGCGTATTTCTTGAGGCTAATTGAATTAGATTGATCTTTTGGCATTCCTACATCCTCACTAGTGAACCTTTCTTTTCAAGCCACTCTTTCCTTGCCGGCGCATTTTTCTTTGAAAGTAAAAGATCCATCATTGCATTTGCATTATCGGTAGCTGAAATTGATAACCTAACTAGTTGTCTTGATTCTGGATCCATAACAGTTTCTCTTAGCTGAGATGGATTCATTTCACCCAAGCCTTTAAATCTTTGTATATTAATTTTTGGTTTGCCCTTTTTATTTTTAAAATCTTTAACTATTTTATCTTTTTGTAATTCATCTAACGCATATAAAACCTCTTTTCCACAGTCGACTCTGTAAAGTGGGGGCATTGCAATGAAAATTCTCCCATCGTTTACAAGTGGCTTAAAATGTCTTAAAAATAATGCGCACAGTAAAGTAGCAATATGTAAGCCATCTGAATCAGCATCAGCTAAAATACATATTTTTCCATACCTCAAGGAGGATACATCCGCATTTCCAGGGAGAACTCCAATCGCAGTAGATAGATTTTTTATTTCTTGGGACTTAATTATTTCACTACTCTCTAAGTCCCATGTGTTTAGAATTTTTCCTCTAAGTGGCATTATTGCTTGAAATGATCTTTCTCGTGCTTGTTTTGCTGAACCACCAGCAGAATCTCCTTCGACTAAAAATAATTCGGTTTTATTTAGATCTTCGCTATTACAATCGGAAAGCTTTCCAGGTAAAGCAGGTCCTTTAAAAGTTTTCTTTCTTTCTACAGTAGATGATGCCTTAACTCTTGCTTGAGCAGATATAATTGCTAGTTCTGCTATTTTTTCACCTTCCTCAGTATGTTTATTAAACCAAATACTTAGAATGTCTTTCGTAGAACCAGATACAAAAGTCATATGATCCTTAGAATCAAGCCTTTCTTTTGTTTGACCAGCAAATTGAGGATTCTGCATCTTTGATGAAACAACAAAAATAGCATTATTTATTACGTCATCTGCATTTATCTTAAGTCCCTTTGGTAGCAAACTTCGATATTCACAAAACTCTTTTAATGCATCTAAAAGACCAGACTTAAAGCCATTTAAATGAGATCCACCTTGAGCAGTAGGAATTAAGTTTACATATGTTTCATCAAGTTTGTTTTTGTAAGGTTTAGATGTCCAATTAATTACAAATTCAACCTCTTGATCTTTTGAAGAATTTGATGACACTATCGATTCACCCAGAATTAAATCAATTCCGTCTGATTGATCCTCTAAATAGCTCTTTAATCCGTCTTCATAAAACCATTTAATCTTTTCTTTCTTTGATTCATCATGAAAATCAATTGTTAATCCTGGACATAAAACAGCTTTTGCTTTTAATAAATGCTTTAACTCATTTGTTTTGATTTTGTCAGATTCAAAATACTCTGGATTTGGTTTGAATTTTATTGAAGTTCCTGTATTTCTCAAACCAACATCGCCAACAACTTTTAATTCATTTTTTTTATCGCCATTTGAAAACTTCATCTCGTGTTCTTTTGAGTCTCTTTTAATGTTAACTTGCAGTGACTCTGATAAAGCATTGACAACTGAAACTCCTACGCCGTGAAGGCCACCTGAAAAATTATACTCATCACCTGAAAATTTTGCCCCCGCATGTAATTTGCATAGTATTAGTTCTACTCCACTAAGCTTATGTTCAGGGTGAATATCAACCGGCATCCCTCTTCCATCGTCAGAAACATTTATAAATCCATCCTTCTGAATCTTAATTTTAATATTTGTACAATGTCCTGAGATTGCCTCATCAACAGAATTATCAAGAACTTCTTGTATTAAATGATTTGGGCATGAAGTATCCGTGTACATGCCTGGTCTTTTTTTGACAGGGTCAAGACCAGAAAGAACTTCAATTGCTTTTGAGTCGTATGTATTCTTGGCCAACTTGTTATGCCTTTAAAGATAATTTGTAAAAACTTTTGTAAATATTTTTTTTCATAAAAAGTTTTTTTAATTTTAGATATTCTACTCTAAACCAATAGAAAAAACGCTTTATTTGAACTTTTTAAATTTTATATAGTCAATAATTTATTAACTATTGTAATTAATTTAATAATGTATACACTGCACACATTAATTAAATGGGTTAAAATGAAACTATGCTGCATTTAAAACGATTAAAGTTTATTTTTATTTTTATAATAAGTTCTAATATCAATTCTGAAAATATCTTAGAAATATATAACGAGGCTCTAGAAAACGATCCAACATACAAGGCAGCTGAATACTCATATCTAGCAGACAAACAAATAGTTGTACAAGGACGAGCAGCGCTTTTACCAAGCATAACCTTAAGTGGCTCAACAAACTGGAATGAATATTATCAAAATGATGTTCTACAACAGGAATATAACTCGTTTTCTAAATCTGCCAGAGTATCGCAACCACTTTTTAGACTTGATACATGGTTTAATTTTAAAAGATCAAAATCTTTAACAAATGCTGCAGAAGCAGATTTTGCATATCAACAACAAAATCTATTGTTAAGAACAGCTGAGTTATATTTTGGGGTTTTAAGAGCTATAGATAATTTGAATGCTGCAATTTCAGAAGAAAAAGCAATAAAAAAACAACTTGATCAAGCACAACAAAGATTCGAGGTAGGTCTATCAGCAATCACTGGTGTTCAAGAAGCACAATTAGCATTTGATCTAAGTAAAGCTTCCAGGATTAATAGTGAGGGTAATTTATTTTCTGCAAGAGAAGCTTTAAATGCGCTAATTGGAAGGGAGATCTTTTCCCTCGATGAGTTAGGTGATGGTCTTAGCGTTTCATCCCCATTTCCAAATTCTAAAGAAGAATGGGTAAAAACAGCATTAGAAAATAATTATCAACTAAAGGCAGCTTATTTAAGAAAAGATGCAGCCAAAAGCAATGCAAGAAGTGCTGCTTCTAATCATCTTCCAAAAATAGATATAGTTGGTTCTGGATCAGAATCTGAAACTAATCAATTTAACTACGAAGGATTCGAGATTAATGGTCAAGGAATTCCTGTACCTGCCGTGACTGGTAGAAGAAATTATGCAATTCAATTGAGTGTACCAATCTTTCAAGGTGGAGCTGTGAGTTCAAGAAGAAAGCAAGCATACTCTCAATATAATGAAGCTGATGAAAATACTCTCTTCACTGAAAGGAGAGTTATTCAAGAAGTAAGATCTCAGTTCTCAAATGTAGTCACCTTGGTTGCAAATGTAGAAGCTCAAGAACAAGCAGTGGTTTCTGCAACTAGTGCTCTA
>CACCOR010000024.1:0-5156 GCA_902547695.1 uncultured SAR86 cluster bacterium
TTTGTCAAAATTTGGCACTTTACCACCTCTTAAAATAATGTGGGTATCATTATTGCCAGCTGTTTTAAGCATAGCAATATCAGCTTCTTTTGTTGCACCAAGAAAAACATGGGAATGATTTGCTGCTTGTATTCCATCAATTGCAGCTTTTAAACCACCATCTGTACCGTTCTTTATGCCAATAGGACATGAAAGACCAGATGCGAGCTCTCGATGAATTTGGCTTTCTGCTGTTCTTGCACCAATTGCTCCCCACGAAATAATATCAGTTACATATTGAGGTGAAATTGGATCTAAAAACTCTGTTCCTGCAGGCAATCCCAATTCAGCAATTTCAATAAGCAATTTTCTAGCCATCTCAACACCTTTGGCAATGTTATAGGTTTCATTAATATCGGGATCATTTATCAATCCTTTCCATCCAACTGTAGTTCTTGGCTTTTCAAAATAAACTCTCATTATTACTAAGAGATTTTCACTAAAATTTTTATTTTCATTAGATAACTTTTTTGCGTATTCAATTGCACTTTGTGGATCATGTATTGAACATGGCCCAACCACTACAAATATTCGATCATCTTTATCATGAAGAATTTGGCTAATTTCATTTCTTGTACCGTATACAAGTTTTGAAATTTCATCATTAATAGGGTACTTATTTACTAACTCATAGGGAGCAGGAACTTTCTTTCTATCAATAATTCTTGTGTTATCAGTTGAATAATTCATATTTTTTATATTTTATAACTCTATTTAGAGAAATGGTTTCATATTATTAAATTAATATTCACTGATTAAAACCATTTTTATGAAGTAATTGAAAATAAAAAATTTGTTATAAATATGCATTTTTTAAGGAAATACACAACATATTGTATTAAAATAGCTAAAACTTACACTATATAGTGTTTAAATATGCAACATAATAGTCTTGCGCAGCTTGAAATTCCTGTAGTGATGGGAAATCACCTGGAAGAGTTGCCAGACGATCTTTTCATTCCTCCTAACGCTCTAGAGATTTTTCTTGAGACATTTTCTGGGCCCCTGGACCTTCTTTTATATCTTATAAGAAAGGATGATATTGATATTCTTGATTTAGATATATCAAAGATAACCGACCAATATTTAGAGTACATAGAATTAATGGATTCTTTAAAATTTGAATTAGCAGCTGATTATCTTGTCATGGCGGCAACTCTTGCTGAGATAAAATCAAGATTAATGTTACCAAAAGAATCTTTTGAAGATGAGGAAGAAGATCCAAGAGCAGCTCTTATAAAAAGATTGCAGGAGTACAAAAGATTTAAGACAGTTTCTGAAAAAATAGCAATTTTACCAAGGGTTGATAGAGATTTTTTTATAGCAAGTGCTAAGGTACCAAAATTACAAGAATCATTATTAAAAGAAGAATCTGAAATAAATATTACGGACTTATTTACTTCTGTAGTTGAAGTATTGAACAGACCGAACTATAAAAATAGTCATTTAATAGATTTCGAAGAATTATCAACCAAAGAGAGAATTCAGATTCTGTTGGATATATTAAACAATAAAAACATTATCAGTTTCTCAAAGACACTCAGAAAACCAGAGGGTAAAAAGGGAGTCGTAGTAACTCTTCTAGCCTCATTGGAACTTGCTAAAGATGGTTATGTTGAGTTAATTCAAAATAAGAGTGAAGAATTGTTTATTAAATCTGTAAGGGGTATATAAATTGGAACACAAGGTTATTAATTCTGTTGAAGCTCTTCTTTTTGGTTCTGGAAGGCCTATAAGATTGTCAGAAATAAAAAGTATTCTTGAAAACACAGGATTAAGTGTTGAGCTAAGTGAAATCAAAAGAGCAATTAATGATTTAGAGATGAGATATGAAGGGACATCTCTTAAAGTTACAGAAGTTGCATCTGGATATAGACTTCAAATCAAAGAGGATCATGGTCATATTCTTAGCGCACTTTGGAATGAAAAAGCTCCAAGAGTTTCAAAAGCATTAATGGAAACTATCTCAATAATTGCTTATAAGCAACCTGTTACTAGAGGTGATATTGAAGACATCAGAGGTATTACAGTAAGTACAAGGATCATAAGATCTCTATTGGAAAGGAATTGGATAAAAGTATCTGGTTATAGAGATGTTCCTGGAAGGCCAATTTTATACGTAACAACAAAAGATTTCTTAAATGATTTGAACCTTAAAAGTATTTCTGAATTACCAGAATTACCTGAAATTGAGGAAAACGAAGAGAAAGACATATTGTCTCAAGCCATATAATTAATTAATGGCAGAGAGACTTCAAAAATTCTTAGCAAAATCTGGTATCGGATCAAGAAGGTATTGTGAGGAATTAATTAAATCTAAAAAAATTAAGGTTAACGGTCAAATAGCTTTAATAGGTTCGTCGGTAAATAAAAATGATGAAGTTGAATATGATGGCAAAATTATTTCTTTTACTGAGTCAGAAATTAAATTATTAATGCTAAATAAACCTGAGGGGGTTTTGTCTTCAAACAAAAAAGAAAAAAACATACCAATAGTTTTTGATTTTTTGCCTGAAGGTAAATCAAAAATCAGATGGATCTCAATTGGGAGGTTAGACATAAATTCGTCAGGTTTGATGCTTTTTACAAATGATGGGACATTCGCTAATTATTGCATGCATCCTTCATCAAGTATTGACAGAGAGTATTTGGTAAGGGCTAGAGGGGATTTTACAAAAGAAAAGAAAGAAAAAATGCTCTCAGGAATTAAGATTGACAATGATATTTACAGATTTACAGATATTGTAGAAGGAGAAAAACAATCATCTAATCAATGGTTTTCTGTTTGTCTTATGTCTGGAAAAAACAGAGAAGTAAGAAAAATATTTAATGCTGTTGGGTTAGAGATAAGCAGATTAAAAAGAACAAGATTTGGACCTATTTTTTTGCCTTCTTCATTAAAAAAAGGTGGCTATATAGAATTATCTAGCAAAGAAATAGATTCAATAAAGAACTATGGAATATAAACTTGCACACAAATTTTTATATGACAAAGCTATTGAAAAAGGCTTTATCCAACTTGCAAATCATATTAAGAGAGTTGGCCCTTTAAAAATCAAAGTATCTAAGATGGATTTTGTAAGCCATTTATCAAAAATAATTATTGGTCAACAGCTTTCTGTTCAATCAGCGGCGGCAATATGGAAAAGGACAGATAAAATCCTTAAAGAAAATAAGTATAAAAAGGAAAATATAAAACTTAACCAAAAGTTTAGAGATGCTGGTTTATCAAGGCAAAAAATTGAATATCTAAATGGAATTATTTTTAATAAAGACCTTATAAATATCTCAAAAAAAGAACTTAATAGAATGAGTGCAGCAGAGTATTTTGATTTCTTAATTCAAATTAAAGGCATTGGACCATGGTCAATTGAAATGTCTAGGATATTTTTTATTGGTGATCCAGATGTTTTTTCTATTTTAGATTTAGGCCTAAGAAATGCTCACCTGAAGATGTTTAAAATTGATTCCTATAAAGAGTCTTTTTACGAAATTTTTAGACCTTATAGAAGCTATATGTGTCTTTTTTTATGGAGAGTGCTTGAAGATGAAAATGTTACTATCTGAACTTATCACTTCTATATTCGATATGGATTTCATTTGAAGAAGAACTATCCTCTGAAAGCATCCATAAATAATAATCCATAAGCTTTAGCGGCTCTTTAATGGTGTTAGGATTTTCAGCAGGATATGCGAGAGATCTCATTTTAGTTCTGGTAGCTTTTGGATCAAAGTTAAAAACTTTTATATTCGATACTGATTCAACCTCATCAGCAATTATTTCTGATAAAGCATTCAAACCTGCTTTAGAAACAGAATAAGCACCCCAAAAGGCCTTTCCTTTTTTACCAACGCTCGAAGTAGTAAATATTATTCTTGGATTTGAGGATTGTTTAAGCATAGGTATTAAATTTTTTGCAATGAGGAAAATACTTGTTAAGTTTATTTTCAAAATTTTCTCCCATGTAGCTAGATCATAACTTTCTATATGTGACATCTTTTCAAGAGCTGCAGCATTAAAGATTACTGCATCTATACCCGAGTAATTTTCATTAATAATTTTATTTATTTCTATAGCACTATCTTCGTTAAGTTTCTGCAAATCACATTTAAATATACACGGATCAGTATTATATTTTTTTACAATTTCATCATATAAAACATCAAGCTTAGACTCATCTTTTGAGAGCATTAGGATATTTGCTCCATGCTCGCTAAGATATTTTGTAAGTGATTTGCCAATACCACTTGTCGCACCCGTAATAAGTATATTTTTATCCAATAAAAAATCTTTTGTCATTCTTAGTAGTTAAATATTTATATGTGAGTAAATTTCTGAAATATCTCTTATGTATGGATAATTAAGCTTAATAAGATTGTTTTCATCTAGAGAATATCCATAAAGACACCCTAAGACTCTGACCCCCGCGCTTAATCCAGCTTTTAAATCATTAATATGATCTCCTAAATAAATTGTATTTAATGGATTGATATCAAGTTTTTTACAAGCTAACAAAATACCCTCAGGATCAGGCTTAGATATTTTTACATGATCAGGACAAACTATTACTTTGATATTTTTTAATTCTGAGAATGAGTCAATTATAGGACTTGCAAATTTAAAAAATTTATTAGTAACGACTCCGTATTTAATATTATTTTTGTCCATAAAATTAATTAATGATGTCATGCCATCAAAAAGCTTACAGCCTTTTGTTTTATTCATATTGTATTCAGAGAGAAATTCTGACTTTAATGGTTCAAATTCAGCATCATCTTCATCTATAGCAAAAAAATTTTTTATCAGTTTTGATGTTCCTTCAGAAATATGAGGCCGAATATCAAATTCACTGACTTCATTCATATTATATTTTTTTAGCATGATATTTAATGAAGTATGAAAATCAGGTGCCGTATCTATTAGAGTCCCATCTAGATCAAATAAAATAAGCTCTGTTTTATGATTTTCTTGCATACATTAGATAATTAACACCTAAATCATTATTCAGGTTTGCCTTATGTGTAAGAGGGTTATAGAACATTCCTTTTGTTTCAAGTAATTCAGCTTCAGCATCTCTTACATATTTAGCTAACGAAGATGGTTTTATAAATTTATC
>CACCOR010000025.1:0-4677 GCA_902547695.1 uncultured SAR86 cluster bacterium
TTGCAGTTGGCGGACCTATAATTAAAGATAAATTATTTTTCTATGTAACTTATAGTGAAGCAGAAATTGCAAATCCATTAAGATATGGAATTCAAGGCTCTGGTGCTGAAAATATTCTTGATGTCACTGCAGACCAAGCTGAACAAGTGCGAAACGCAGTTATATCATTAATTGGGAAGGATCCGTTTGGACCTACTGGTGCAACAGAATCAACTCAAGAGAACACGTCTATAAGATTAGACTGGAACATAAACGATAAGCATAGATTAACTTTTAATCATAAAGATGTTTTTGGTAATGATTTAAGAGGATCATCTTCAAGTAGAAATAGAGTTGCGTTATATTCTTCAAGATATATCAAAGATGAAGAAACAACTACTAACAGTTTTCACCTTGTATCAGATTTAGCTGATAACCTAATTTCTGAGGTTTATATTTCTTCAAAAGAAACTGCTACAGATCAAGTCTCACCAGCTGGTCAAAATATGCCAAATATTGTAGTTGAGGATGCTTTTGGATATGAGTTTGTTGCTGGCCCAGATATTTTTAGGATGGCCAACGATTTAGATACTGAGACAAATTTCTTTAAAGCTAAACTGACCTATTATCAAAACAATCATAAAATAACAGCTGGATATGAAAACACTGTATATGACACATATAACTTATTTATTATTAATGAGGACGGTTCATTTGAGTTTGATGATTTAGCAGCTCTTCAAGCTGGTCAAATCGGTTCATATTCTGCATCTGGTTCAAAAACTGGAGATGTTAATGACGCAGCTGCAAATTTTGAATACGAACTTTCATCAATGTACATAATGGATGAATATACTATTTCTGACGCTATGACATTAACCTATGGGGTTAGATATGATGAATATTCTGGAGACGATACTCCAACAAATGCAGCATTCCAAAGTGAATATGGATTCAAGAATGGTGGTATAAAAGGAACTGACTTGTTCACATATCGATTTGGCTTAGACATTATACTTGACGATTTAAGTGACTTAAATATTACTTATGGAACTTATTCAGCAAAACTACCAAATGTTTGGATCTCAAATGCTTACTCAAACACAGGTGTTAATGTAGCTAACTACGTTAGTGCATATGGCGGCTGTCCTGGCACAAATCTATACAGTGATTTTTCATTTACAGGATCAAATTCAAAACCTGATTGTGTAATATCATCCATAGGTAACCCTGCAAATGTTTCTGGTAAGGTTGATTTTATTGCTCCGAGTTTTGAGTGGCCAAAATCACAAATTCTTAATATCACTTATAACAGAGTTCTACCTTATGACATAGATATGACTCTTACTCTTTTGAGATCAGAGGAAGAAGAAGCTTTATATCGAATAGTTGATACAGGGTATCCATTAATTGGTGATGAGCCTACTGTACCAACAGAAAAGGCTCCTGATGGTAGACCTATTTATAATCAGACTGGTGTATACGGATATCGTGCAGGACTTTACAATGTTTGTTGTGGAGACAGAGAAGTATTCTCAGCAAGTCTTTCAAAAGCATTTAGAGATGGTGATACATTTGTAACGCTTGCTTATACAGCGCAAGATCACCAAAACAGAAGTGATATGACATCATCTACTTCAAACTCAAACTTTGGTAAGACAGGTGCGATTGACTTTAATAATAGAATTAAAAATAGATCAACCTATGAGACAGAACATAGTCTCTTAATGACTCTTACATCTAAGCATTATTTCTTTGGAGCAAATGCACCAACAACATTTAGCTTAGTTTTCTCAAGAGAGTCAGGAAATGTTAAATATCCAACATTTGATACATATACAAGCAGGGTTAGTGACTACAAATCTAAAGCTTTTGGTTATGAATTTAACCTAAATGACGATAGTTCATCACTATTGTATATACCTACTGTTAATGATCCATTGGTCTGTTATTCATATAAATGCTTAAGCGAAGGATCTGCTGAAGCTGCTGAAAGACAAGAGGAAGTTATAAACTTCTTATACAACGTATGGGGTCTTGCGGATTACGCAGGTAAGATTGCTCCTAGAGATGCAGGTAATTTCCCATGGCAGAGTTCATTAGACTTAAATATTGTTCAAGAAATTCCTGGATTTAGAGAAGGCGATAGCTTTGTTCTTACATTCGCTCTTGAGAATCTTCTGAACTTTATTGATGATGATAAGGGTATTATTAGATATGGATACTATTCAGGAAGAGTGCCTGTAATAGACCTAAGAATCGTTGATAACGAAAGATATGATTATAGTAGAAATGCTTTCAGATATAGCTTTGATGATCCATTTAATATTGATAGATCTACAACACAAAGTTTGTGGAGAGCATCTCTTGGAATTCAGTATAAATTCTAAGAATACTTATATATAATTTAAAGGCGGTTTTATACCGCCTTTTTTAATTATGAGTAACCAAATACCAGAACTATCCTTTAGCGAGATTGAAAAGGGCGATTCTTATTCAATCAATTTACTTAAAGCAGCTCTTTCAGATCACGGTTTTTTCTCGATTACTGAACATGGCCTATCTAAAGAACTTGTTGATAATTGTTACGAATCATCAAAAGCTTTTTTTGATTTGGATTATGAAATTAAAAATACATATAGCTCGGTTGGATCAAAGGGTGCAAGAGGCTATACCCCAAAAGGTATTGAAACAGCAGTTGGTGAGAAGATAGCAGACCAAAAAGAGTTTTGGCATCATGGACCAGTTATTGATGATTCATTTGATAAAAAAATACCTCAAAATCTTAATATAGAGCAAGTACCTCAATTTAATTCTAATTTTGATGAGCTTTACGATGAATTACATAAAATAGGTTCAAGAGTCTTATCAGTAATTGCATTGTCATTAGGCCTTGATAGAAATTATTTTACGTCTTGGGTTGAGAAAGGTAACTCTCTCTTGAGATCTATACATTATCCTCCTGTCGAATCCTTGTCTAATCCTCATAGAGCAAGAGCTCATGAGGATATTAATTTAATAACTCTTTTAATTGGTGCTGAAGAAGGTGGTTTAGAGGTTTTAAACAAAGATGGATCATGGATTAAGGTTGAACCAAGTTCTGAAGCTATTGTTTGTAATATTGGTGACATGATGCAATTAGTTACTGATAAGAAATTAAAAAGTACTACTCATAGAGTTATTCAAGATCCTGAGGCAGAACCTAAATCAAGATATAGTATTCCATTTTTTCTGCATCCTGCTCCATCAATTAATTTGAAATCAATTTTTAGAGATGATGATGAAGGAATACTTGCTGATACTTTCTTAGATCAAAGGCTAAAAGAAATTAAACTTTATTAATATGGATTTTTATACATTACTTCAAATAATAATTGGTTTTTTTGGATTAATTATTATAGCTTTACCTTTATCAGATAATTACAAAATCATAAATTATAAATATGTGCTTTATGGTATTTTGTCCCAAATATTATTAGCAGCTATATTATTGAAAGTGCCATTAGTAATAAGTGCATTTGAGATATTGGGTAATGGAGTAGTGATTCTTCAAGAGGCAACAATTGAGGGAGCTAATTTTGTTTTCGGTTACCCTCCATCTGATGATACGAATCCATATAGATCTTTACTAGAAACATTTGCATTTGGCGTTCTTCCATACATTATCGTAATGGCGTGCATATCTGCAATATTGTGGTATTGGGGAATCTTACCTTTTATTGTTAATTTGATCTCTAAAGCATGCCAAAAACTCTTTAATATAGGTGGACCCGTTGGTTTAGGTGCAGCTGCAAATATATTTGTTGGTCAAGTTGAAGCGCCTTTATTAGTGAGACCATATGTAAGCAAATTATCAAATAAAGAACTATTAATTTTAATGACTGCAGGTATGGCTACCGTTGCAGGCTCAGTAATGGTTGCACTTATAAGTATTTTAGAAAATGCTTTTATAAATGAAAATTTGATTCAACATTTTATTACTGCTTCAGTTTTATCAGTTCCTGCGGCAATAATGTATGCAAATATTATGATTCCTTCAAATTCAATAACTGATTTTAATGAGAATAAGGTTCCAAAAGTTTATAAAAGTACAATGGATGCAGTTACCAGAGGAGCATCAGATGGAGCAAGTATTGCAGTTAGTGTTGGAACAATTCTTATTGCTGTAATTGCATTAGTATATATTGTGAATTCAATTTTAGGTGCTGTCTCAAATCAGTTTGGTTTTGATTTATCCATAGAAATTATTCTAGGCTATGTTTTTGCTCCAATTGCTTGGTTAATGGGTATCCCCTGGAGCGAGGCAGTAATTGCTGGAGAATTACTGGGTATTAAAACTACTCTTAATGAATTTGTTGCTTATCCTGGATTGGCTGCTTTAGATAATGGTGAACTTTCAGATAGATCAAAATTAATTACTTTTTATAGTTTGTGTGGCTTTGCTAATTTATCTTCAGTAGGTATATTAATATCTGGCATAACCGCAATGGCTCCTGAAAGAAAAGATGATCTTATAAGTGTTTCTTTTAAGGCGCTTGTTGGAGCAACTCTTGCATCATGCATGACTGGCCTAATTGTTGGAATTTTTATTTAATTGTTTATAACAATAAAAAGGTTCAAATAAGACGCAAAACACAACCATAGAACATAGGGTATGTATAAAAAAGTAGATATCCTATCTGTTTTAAAAAGTACTAT
>CACCOR010000026.1:0-3599 GCA_902547695.1 uncultured SAR86 cluster bacterium
ACTTTTTTTGATAAAGCGTTATTCGCAACTAGACAACTTGCAAAAAGACAAACTACATGGATAAGAAGTTGGGATAAATTTAAAGAAATTGATTTAATGAAACCTGAGATGCTCGAAAATGACGTTAAAAAGTTAATTACAGCACTTTAAATGTAATAATAAGTCCCAACATAAGTTTATAATATAATTTCAAACGAGGTAATACATAAAAGTGAACTGGGAAAATCAAAATAATAAAGATCCATGGGGCAATAAAAATGATGCTCCTGACTTTGATGAATTAATGAAGAAATTTTCATCCATTCTTGGAGGTAAAAAATCTTCAAGTAACGGATCTGGTGGAAGCGGAAATAGTGGTGGATTTAAGTTTCCATCTTCTAGAATGCTAATGTACGCTTTATTTGGATTCTCAATCGTATATGCATCTCAATGTATATATCAATTAGATGCTTCTGAAAGAGCAGTAATACTGAGACTTGGAAAGTTTTACGAAGAACAGGAAGAAGGTCTTAACTTTAGACTAGCTGGTATTGATGATAGATATATTGAGAATGTATCACTAACTAGACGATACACTCAAACTAATAGCATGCTCACAAAAGATGAGAACATTGTTGATGTTACAGTTTCAGCTCAATATAGAATCGCAAATTTAAAAGATTTTGTCCTTAACGTTAAGGATCCTGAAGGAAGTTTGAGAAATGCTATAGAAAGTGCATTAAGGCATGTCGTTGGAGATAATACATTAGATCAGACGCTTACTGTTGGAAGAGAAAATATCGCACAAGAAGTTCAAACTAGACTTCAGTCTTACTTAGATATATATCAAACAGGCTTAATTGTTCAACAGGTTAATATAGAAAAAACTGATCCTCCTGCTGCGGTAAAGAATGCTTTTGACGATGTTGTTGCTGCTAGAGAGGATAAAGAAAGATTACAAAACGAAGCCGAAAGATATGCATTATCTATTGTCCCTGAGGCTAGAGGACAAGCTCAGGCAAGAATTAGAGGTGCTGAGGCTTATAAAGAAGAGGTTGTAGCAAAAGCTGAAGGTGAAGTTGAGAGATTTAATCAACTCCTCGAGGAATATGCAAAAGCACCTGAGGTTACAAGAGATAGATTGTATTTAGATGCATTACAGTCAGTTCTTTCTAATTCAACCAAAATTATGGTTGACGTTGAGGGCGGTAACAATCTTTTATATTTACCTCTAGATAAAATAATGGAAGAAAATAAAAAGAAAGGTGATGATGATGAATAGAAATACTTTTTACATAATTTTTGCTGCATTAACTTTTGGCCTATTAATTAATAGTTTGTTTGTAGTAAACGAAAAAGAAAGGGCAATCGTTTTTCAATTTGGTGAAGCAGTTAGGCCTGATATCCCTGTAGGATTTCATTTTAAATTACCAATCATTCAAGATGTAAAAAAATATGACGCAAGAATTCAAACTCTTGATGAAGAGCCAGATCGTATCTTAACTGTTGAAAGTAAATATTTGCTGGTTGACTCTTTTATTAAATATAGAATTACTGATGTACTAACATTTTACAAAGCAAATAATGGAAGTTTTAACAGTCTTAATAGTTTGCTTGGGCAAAGGTCTGAATTTGTTTTAAAAAATAATTTTGGTAAAAGAACAGTTAAAGAAGTTGTTTCCGGTGAAAGAGATGAATTAATGAGCATTATGCTTAGCTCTTTAAATGAATCTGTGAAAGATTTGGGTGTTGAAATAATTGATTTTAGAGTCAAAAGAATTGATCTTCCTTCAAATTTAAGTAATTCCGTTTACGAAAGAATGAGAACTGAAAGACAGAGACTTGCTGAGGAACTTCGATCAGAAGGAAAGGAAATTGCCAGAGAAATCAGAGCAATTGCTGATAAAGATAAAGTTGTCATATTAGCTGAGGCCTATAAAAAAGCTGAAGAATTGAGAGGTGAGGGTGATGCTGAAGCTGCAGGTATATATGCAGAATCTTTCTCACAAGATCCAGAATTCTATGAATTTACAAGAAGTATGAAAGCTTATGTAGAAACATTTGAAAACAAATCAGATGTTATGCTAATTGATTCAGATTCAGAATTTTTTAAATATCTTAACGATAAAAAAGATCAAAATTAGGCTTACAAGTGTCTAACAATACTTTAATTCTAGGTCTTCAGTGGGGAGATGAGGGAAAGGGAAAGATTGTTGATAACCTTAGTGAAGATATAGATGTTGTCTGCCGATTCCAAGGTGGACATAATGCAGGTCATACAATTAAAGTTGATGAAGAGAAAACTGTACTTCACTTAATCCCATCAGGAATACTTCATGAACGTTCTATATGTTTAATTGGCAATGGTGTGGTTCTGGCCTTAGACGCACTTGATAAAGAAATTAAAAATCTAAAAAAAAGAAATATAACTTTTAATGATAGATTTTTTGTAAGTTCAGCTTGTACTTTAATTTTACCCAGTCACATATCAATTGATAAAGCTAGAGACAAAACAGAATCAATTGGTACAACTGGAAGGGGGATAGGTCCTGCATACGAAGATAAAATTGGAAGAAGAGCTATAAGGTTCGGAGACCTTGGTAATAAGACAAATCTAAAAGAAAAAATTGGTTCTCTTGTCGAATATCATAATAAGTTATTAGATTTATATCATCAAAAACCACATGACATTGACGAGGTATATGAAGAAGTAATTAGATATGAAGAATTGTATAAAAATTATTGCGTTGATTCTCAAAGTTTGATGCAGAAGTGGGTTGAAGAAAACAGATCTATACTATTTGAGGGAGCTCAGGGAACTCTTTTAGATATTGATCATGGCACTTATCCTTATGTAACATCATCTAGTACAACTGCAGGAGGTGTCTCTACTGGTTTAGGAATAGGCCCAAAGTATATTGACAAAATAGTTGGGATATCAAAGGCATATACGACTAGGGTTGGTGAAGGACCTTTTATTACAGAACTTTTTGATGATAATGGCAAAATGCTTGCTGAAAGAGGAAATGAGTTTGGAGCAACAACTGGACGACCAAGAAGATGTGGTTGGCTTGATCTAGTTGCCTTAAAAAAAGCTATTTTTACAAATTCTGTGACAGACCTTTGCATTACAAAACTTGATGTTTTAGATGAAATGAAAAAGATTAATGTATGTATTGATTATGAAGATGATCTGCCAGTATACAAAGAGTTTGAGGGTTGGTTATCCTCAACTGAAGGCATCACTGAATATGATAGTCTCCCTAATAACGCACAAATCTTTATAAAATATATTGAAGATTTTGTTAAGAGCAAAGCTTCAATTATTTCAACCGGACCATCAAGAGATCAAACAATATTAAGATAATTATTAAATACCTTTTTTTAAAATTTTATCTAATGTAGCATTTAAAAATTTATATGAGTCTGGGCTTGAAAACTTTTTTGCTAACCTAATAGATTCATCAATAATTATGGGTTTGTCCAAGTCACCATAAAACATTTCGTTGATAGCAAAAATTAGAATTGATTTATCAATCAATTCAATACTTGAACTTGAAATATCCACTGATTTAATAACTGATTCAATCTTTTTTTTATTTTTATCAATAGATTTTAGT
>CACCOR010000027.1:0-3266 GCA_902547695.1 uncultured SAR86 cluster bacterium
GGTTTATCTGACTTACCATATCCAACTAAATCGGGTGCAATTACTCTTATTCCAGAATCATTAAGGATAGGTATCATTTTAGAGTATAAATAACTCCAAACTGGTTGACCGTGCATGGCTAATAAAATTGGACCATCAGAAGGACCTTCATCGATATGATGAATTCTTATTTCAGTTCCATCATCTGCATAAATATCTGTGTATATTGGATCGAATGGGTAACCCTTAATATTTGTGAAATACTTATCAGGAGTTCTCAGTACCTTCATTAAAAATCTTTAATTACTCCATCATTTATTAATTCTTTGATCAATTCTTCAAATGGATCGTCCTGTCCAAAATAATACTTTCCTTTATATACATTCAAAGGAACTCCATGATGTCCAGCTTCTTTTTGATCTAACTGATTCATTTTAATTTCTTCAATTAAACTCTTTTCATTTGATTTTATTGATGCCCTGACTTCATCTAAATCTTCTCCAAAATCAGCTAGTAGATCTTTTAATTTATCATCTGAATTCCAATTCTTTACGCTCCATATCAAGGTTGATAATTCATATGCAAACTCTATTCCTTTACCTCTGTTACTCATTAACTGACCCATATGACATACATCAAATATATAAGGTTGATGATCAGCTATTTTTCCAGTTAATGTATTTTGCCTGATTGGATCAGGTTTTATAGGCATATTTAATGGCATATCTAATTTTTTTGCTTTTTTCTTAAAGTCTCTTATGAATGGAATAAAGAAGAATATATTTTTGTTATCAAACCATTCAGGCATTCTTATAGCTATTGGATAAACGATTTTAAAATTAATGTCCAATTTATATTCATTCTTAAGTTTAAGCATTCTTGGAAGAATTAAATATGAATAAGGACTCCTGTATGAAAAATAAAAATCAATCATCTTATGCACTTCCTTTTCTTAATGACAAATAAAACATTATCATAAAGTATATTAATATTGGTACATTGCCAATTACCCCTGGGGGTGTGTTTATATAGTAATCATCGGTCAAAGGATGAAGTGAACCTGATATTAATCTAAAGCAATGATCTAAAAGACATATCATATATATTAACGGTACGAGGCTTTTATATTTAATAAATAAAATTAATAAAACTAATGTTAGTGATACCTGTGTAGCTCCCCATAACGATGCAAATAAATAAACTAAGTTATTCGGATCTATAGTATCTATAATTGGAAGTTCTTTTATTGTTGCAATTCCAACAAGACCTGCATTTTCTGATAGGAAATGTACAAGTGATCTAAATATATATAAAGCAAAAACAGGATAAAGACCATATATCGCTATTTTAGAACCTTTGTAATCATCATTTAATTTATTAGGAAAAAGTGTCATTAATTTATTTTATCAATAACAATTTCATTATTACCTACAGGCATAACAACCCTAGTTCCATCGTCTGAAAGTGTATAGTCTTCATATATACCTTCTAAAGGTCTAAAAAATACTCTTTCCATTACAGTATTTCGAGGTGTTGGTATGGAATGGTAAATGAGCAAATGTTTTACATTAGCATCTCTAGCAATTTCACCTGCTTCCTCTATTTTGGTGTGATAATCCTGTATATCGAATAGAATTTTGTTAAATTGAGGTGTTGGGGCGACTTTTCTCATCCTCTCAACAATATCTATTGATATAGCAGAATGAACTAATAAATCTATGTCTTGTGAATATTTTTGAACACTCCCATCATGAATAGTGTCTCCACTTATAACAACTGTTCTTCCTTTATAGGATACTTTAAAACCGAATGATGAATTAACAGGATGATGATCAACTACAAAAGGCAATATTTCTAATCCTGGCGTATCATTTGGAATTAATTCATTATTAATTATTTCGACTGCATTAAATCCAGATACACTCATTGGTAAAATTTCTTCACCATGATGTTCATTCCTATATTGATAATCCGGTGAGTATGCTAACTCAAAACCTTTAGTAACAAGATTTATTCCTTCTGGTCCATAAACTTTTAATGGTGCAGTCCTCCCTTGAATCCAAGATTGAAGATGGGCATCAGGTAAATCTGCCATATGATCTGAGTGCATATGAGTAATTAAGACTGCTTTAACATTTGGCCATGGGACCTGAAATTCTTGAAGATTATTAACACTTCCATTACCCATGTCAAAAATATATATGTCGTCACCAGCTTCTACAAGAACACATGATTCAGCTCGTCCAGGAGAAGGAAGAGGGGATCTTGAACCACAAATAACAACTTTTAATGTATCTTCTTTATCTAGAAAAGGTTCTGCACTAAAAAGAATATTTTGTATACCAATATTTAAAATTCTGTCTTGAACCGAATGAGAGTTTATTGATACTAGACCAATAATAAATATTGAAACGATAAAACTTATAAAAATTAATATTTTTTTCATATTTTTAGATTGTTTCTATATTAAGCTGACCCTCTAATCCCGCATCTCTATGAACATGAATCTTTTGATATCCTGGATCCATTGTCATATCTAACATTGCTTTTCTATTTGGATATTTAGCAATTGCAACAGCATCCCATAAATCTTCAACTTCACCCAACATTAATCTAGTAACTTTACCTGCAAAAATAAATTCACCACCATATTTCTCAACAAAATTTATTACTTCAACAGCGTAAAGACCATATGCCTCTTCTCCAGTCAGATTAGTATCACGACCATCATCGTATTTGGCTTTATCTTTATATTTAAGCAAATTTACCATTGATATAGGTCCAATTTCAGAATTTTCTAAGAAACCATTTATTTGAGCTTCGTTAGGCATAACTTTGTTTTCTACTTTCATAATTAATTCACCTTTGACATATATTACGTCAATATATTATCTTTTAATATATTACTGGAGAATAGTGATGAATAAAGTTTTTTCAATTTTATTTTTTGTTCTGATTATATCAATTGGGCTATTCCAATACATTCGAAACTCTGAACCATCTATTAATTATGAGAGATTCAATTTAGTTTCTCCTGGAGTATTAAGAACACCCGATAAACGATTTGAAGACTTAAAAGATTATCCGTTCACACCAAATTATTTAACAATTGGTGATACAAGAATTCATTATATTGATGAAGGTCCTAAAGATGGGCAAATCGTTTATTTACTTCATGGAGAACCTACATGGAGTTATTTATTTAGAAAGATAATACCAACCCTTGTAAACGAAGGATTTAGAGTTATTGCTCCAGATATGGTTGGATTTGGTAAATCAGATAAATA
>CACCOR010000028.1:0-2544 GCA_902547695.1 uncultured SAR86 cluster bacterium
ACTATAGGCTTTTACAGAATTTATCATGCTGTAGCATCAGGTAGCTCATTCTCTGATGAATCGCATGATTACCATGCTAACTCGTCAATAAATACTCTGAAACTAGAAGAATTAGAGGACTTCAAAGCTTTTCTTAGAGATCTAGTTATGCATGGTGCAGTTGGAACTGCTTTGGGTGGTGTTTGTACATTAGTTGGAGAACCACAAAATTTACTGATTGCTACCATTGCTGGTTGGGAGTTTGTTGAGTTCTTCCTAAGAATGGCTCCGATAACGATGCCTGTTTTTGTAGCAGGTATTTTTACATGTTTTATCATTGAGAGATTTTCTATCGCTGGTTTTGGCAACCAGCTGCCACCTAACATAAGAGAAATCTTTAATGATTATTCAGTATACAGAGAGGAAAATATCACAGCCAAAGATAGAGCAGAACTTCTCGTAGAGTCTTTGGTTGCGGTTTTTCTTGTAATTGCTCTTGGATTACATTTGGCTGCTGTCGGTCTAATTGGTTTAAGTGTGATAATTTTGCTAACTGCATTCAAAGGTATCACAGAAGAACATCATTTAGGTGAGGCATTTCACGAGGCTCTTCCCTTTACAGCATTACTTGCAGTGTTTTTTGCAATTGTAAGTGTTATTCATGACCAACATCTTTTTTCTCCTGTAATTGATTATGTCTTATCACAGGATCCTTCAACTCAACCCTCACTATTCTTTGTTGCAAATGGTTTTCTATCTGCAATAAGTGACAATGTATTTGTTGCAACAATTTATATCAATGAAGTCAAAAGTGCTTTTGATAGTGGAGTTATTACTGAAACACAGTTTAATAATCTTGCTATTGCAATTAATACTGGTACAAATATTCCTAGTGTTGCAACACCAAATGGTCAAGCTGCCTTTTTATTTTTATTAACATCTTCACTTGCGCCACTAATTAATCTCTCCTATTTAAGAATGGTATATATGGCACTACCATACACAATAGTTTTATCAATCGTCGGATACACAGCAATTAATTTATTTCTTTAATGAAAGCTTTGGATAGAAAGTTTTGCGTCGCTCCAATGATGCAATACACAGATATGCATGATCGTTTTTTATTGCGTTTAATATCAAAAAAAGTTTTTTTATATACCGAAATGATTGCAACAGGTTCATTGATATATGGTAAATGTTTTGATCAGTTAGAATTCAATGAAGAGGAACATCCTGTAGGTATTCAATTGGGTGGCTCCAATGTTTCGGATCTTGTTGAATGCTCAAAAAAATGTGAACAATTTGGTTATGACGAAATAAATCTTAATGTAGGATGTCCATCTGATCGAGTTCAAAAAGGAAAGTTTGGAGCATGTTTAATGCTTGAACCAAATTTAGTATCTGAATGCTTATCAAATATGCAAAATTCGGTAAGTATTCCAGTTTCTATTAAATGTAGGCTTGGAATTGATGATAATGAGGATTATGAATTTCTTTATAACTTTGTTTCAATCGTTAAACAATCAGGAATTAAAGTTTTTATAATACATGCCAGAAATGGAATTTTAAAAGGACTTAGCCCACGTCAAAATAGAAACATACCTCCTTTAAAGTATGATTATGTCTATAGGTTAAAAAATGACTTTCCTGATCTTGAGATAATAATAAATGGCGGAATTAAGAATCTTAATGATTCTTCACATCATTTAAATAAAGTTGATGGAGTTATGATTGGAAGAGCTGCATATGATAATCCATTTATGTTAAAAGATATTGAACCAAGATTTTATAAACTTGACTCATCAATAAATTCAAAAAAAGAAGTACTTAATCTATATTTAGAATATGTTGAGAGACAAATTCAAAATGGTCACAATCTAAGCAGGATGATGAAGCATTTGTTTGGTTTATCTAGAGGAGACAAATATGCCAAGTCTTTTAGAGTAAAAATTTTGGAAGTCATTAGAGATAATAGTTTGAAAAATCACAAAAATGAACTTGAAGATCTTTTAGTCTATTAAAAAATCTTCCATGTCATCGATAAAATCATCTTGAACATCAATACCATCTGCAATTTCATAATTCATTGATTGGATATAAGCGTCTTTAACAAATGAATATTTGTCACCAGACAGTAATGATTCAACATCCAACAACCTCTCTCTTGTTTCAATTGCATCAATAGTTTTTAGGGCAATGTTTACATCGGCATCGGTCATATGAAATGTAACTGATGAAAAAGATGATACGGGCCTACTTAATGTATCCCTTAAAGTTGATGGTCCTAATCCAGGTAACATTATGTAAGGACCTTGTCCTACACCCCATACAGCTAGAGTTTGTCCAAAATCTTCTTCATGCCTTTCAAGACCAATTTTTGAGGCAACGTCAATAAACCCACCCAATCCGATTGTTGAATTTATTAAAAATCTTGAAAAATCATTTATAGATTTTTTTGGTTTGCCTTGAAGAAATTGATTAATAGAAGTTTCAACATCCTCAAGATTGTTAAAAAAGTTTGATACACCAATCTTAATTTTGGGCGGAAATTTTGAATATGTCCTA
>CACCOR010000029.1:0-2305 GCA_902547695.1 uncultured SAR86 cluster bacterium
GCTTTGATTTAAATAAATATGAAGTTTACTCGGGGACATCTTTGAGAGCTATGGAAATTGAACTCAAAGCAAAATTAAATTTCAGCATTGATGATTCAAAATCAATAAAAATGGATCATTCCATGCATTCTAATCACTCGATGCATATGAATCATTCAAATAACATAAAGACTATCAATTCAATGAAAAGATTTAGTGCAATAGAACTTAATCCTTTGGCGGAAAATCAGATGAGCAAATTTATGGAAGAGGAAATTATAAATGATGTAATTGAGCAACTAATACTAGAGGTTAACTTAATTGATTTGTGAGTCTACATCATTAAATAAATATTTAAGTAAATCCTCAAATATATTTTTTGTTTTTGGCTCAGAGATTGTTTTAAAAAATAATTCAGTTGATCAAATTAATTCGTTTTTGAAGGAACAGAACTTTACTGAAAAGAAAATTATTACTGAAACTGACTACTCAAAAATAGAAAATATGATAATTGAGAATGCCTCAGGTTCTTTGTTTGGATCTAAAATAATTATTGAAATTCGTCATCAAAAAGGAAAAATACCAAAAGAAATTACCAATATTTTTGAAATGAAGAATATTAAAGAATTCAATAATATTGCATTGATTATCAAATCTTCTATCGAAAAGATTAATAAAAGTACCAAATGGGTGAAATTGATGGATAGTCTTGGATTGATTGTCGAATGTAACAAACTTAAATCATTTGAAGAAAAGACATGGGTTAAAAATCAATTAGATTTTATGAACGAATCAGATGCTAAAGAGTTTTCAATAAGAATTACAGATATTTTTTCAGGCAATTTGATTGCTCAACAAAATGAGATAAATATTCTTAAGCTAACTTATTCAGAAAATAATAAAGATAAGAAAATAGGCTATGATAATGCAGAATTTTTACCCTACCAGCTAGAAGATAAAATTGTTGAACTTAATACAAAATATGCTTTGCGAATAACTAAATCAATCAAAAAAAATGATGATCACTATGGCCCTCTCTTAGTTTGGATTATTGGAAAAATTATAAATACTTGTGTTGGATCGCTTCAAGACAATATTAATTTAGAAAAAGCTGGAATATGGAAAAATAAAATTCCAAGCTATATGAATTTTATTAAAAAGAACCCGCTCAAAAAAATGCTTATACTTCAGAAAAAAGTTTATGAATTAGATTTAGCCTCAAAAGGATTAGGCGGCATGACAAAAGATCAGTTTTGGCAAGAGCTAGATAATATGGTAATTAGTCTAACTTCTAACTAAGAAAGTTATTTTTAAATATTTTCTCACACTCTAAAAATAAAGGATGATCGACGATAATATTTGTTTCTTGATTTGTAATTTCAATTACTTGAGCAAGCCCCTTCGTAGAACTAGTTAACCATATTGATTTTGCATCTGTAAGATCATCAATTTTAAAGCTGCCCTCCTGAACATTAATTCCAGATGCTTTGATTTTTTCAATTAAAAGTTCTCTGGTAATACCAGGGAGAATATTTTTAGACAAATTGGGTGTGTAAACACAATCATTACTTGCAAAAAAAACATTTGAAGCTCCGCCCTCAGTAATTACTCTGTCTTTATGCATAATTACTTCATCACATCCGCTATTTTTGGCATTATTCATACTCATTATGTTACCTAATAATGAAGTAGATTTAATATCACACCTCTGCCATCTTACGTCCTCACATAACATCACCTTAAGTGATTGTGCTTTAAAGGTATGTTCTACGACATAACCAAATGTCTCAGTTGAAATATCTGCATTAAACATATGTGATCGTATTTGGTCAACTCCTCTTGAAACCTGATAGTAAACGTAACCATCTTTAAATTTACTTTTATTTATAAGTTCAATGATCTCTTTCGAAATTAAGTCGATGTTTGCTGAAATTGACAACGAATTACAACTTTTTTGAAGTCTCTTTATGTGTCTATCAAAAGCAATACCTTTTCCATTATGAAAAGGAATGACTTCATAAACACTATCTGAAAAGGTGTAAGCTCTGCTTAAGGGTGATATTTTTATATTTTCTAAGTTATCAAATGTTCCATTGAATACAGCATGAACGTTTTCCATTTAAGCTAATCCAAATAAGCTCATTATCCAGAGAACGAATTTTGACCAAATCCTTCCAAAAAAGCCTTTAGCATCAACGTCATTCAATGCAAGCAGATCAGTAGTTAAAACGACCTCATCATTACTAATAATATCTAAAGTTCCAAGCTTATCGCCTCTTTTTATAGGAGCTTGTACATTATTTTTCACATTAAAATTAACCTTTAC
>CACCOR010000030.1:0-2296 GCA_902547695.1 uncultured SAR86 cluster bacterium
AGGTTCATGTGGAGGAATGGCTAATCTTGAGGATGGTTCCACTTGCGAAATATGTGGAAGATCAGATCCAGAAAATTGTAGAGATTAGATCCTAATATTTATGGTTAACGGTCATTGCGACGAAAAATTCTCTGAACTTAAAAAAATCTTAGAACAACAACTAAATTCTGATTTTGAATTAGGTGCATCTGTTGCTGTTGAATGGAAAGGCAAAGAGGTTGTTAATCTTTACGGCGGCTACAAGGATGAAAATAAAAATTCAAAATGGAATGAAAATACTATTGTTAATGTATTTTCAGTAACGAAAGCTATTTCAGGAATTTGTATTACAAGACTAATTGATGCAGGTTTATTAGATGTAAATAAAAATGTTGGCCATTATTGGCCTGAATATGCTTGTAATGGTAAAGAAAATACAAAAGTTATTGATTTTCTTACCCATAGAGCAGGTATGTTTGGATTTGAAAATGATATTCCACAAGCTAGCTGGAATGATTGGGATGTTTATGTAAAAGCTTTAGAAAAGCAAAAACCATTTGTAACTCCAGGATCATCTCAAGGATACCACGCAGTTACATTTGCATGGTTAGTAGGCGAATTGTTCAAGAGAGTTGAGGGTAGAACTATTGGAAGATACTTTAAAGAAGAAATAGCTGAACCTTTAGATATTGATTTTCATATTGGTTTAAATGAGGATGAAATTAATAGATGTGCATCAATTACATCATTTGATAGATTAGACTCAATTAAACCACCCGTTGATTTTATAAAATTTATACCGAATTTTGTTCTTAATGATGAATTGATTAATCTAAAAAAATCTCTTAAATCAAAACATTTCTTAAAAGCATTTATGCCAGAACCCTTTCAAGAGAACGATGTAAATTCAATTGACTTCAGGTCGGCTGAACTCCCAGCTGGTAATGGTCATGGAACAGCAGCTGGTCTTGCAAAACTATTTGGTATTCTTGCAACAGGATGTAATAGAGACAATATTAAAATAATGGATAATAAATCCTTAGATCAAGCAACAAGAGTATATTCAAGCGGTCCTGATACTGTTCTATTTGGAGTAAAACTTAAATTTGGATATTGCTTTATGTTAGATGGTAACAAGAAGCCTAATATAAATTTTGCTCCAATATTTTATGAAGGTACTTTTGGACATGCTGGAATAGGGGGTTCAGTTGCCTTCGGAGATAAAAAAAATCAGTTAGGATACAGTTTTGTATGTAATAAACAGCAAAAATCTTCTAGTCTTTATAAGACATCTAATATGCTTACAAAAGCACTATATGATGCAATTAGTTAAAATTGATTCATAGTATTATCTTTACCAGCAGCTTTTAAAGCAGCTTCGCCAGCAAAGTATTCTTTATGGTCATCACCCATATCAGAACCAGACATATTTTGATGTTTTACACATGCAATACCTTGACGAATTTCTTTTCTTTGAACATTCGCAACATACCCAAGCATTCCTTCAGATCCAAAATATTCTTTTGCTAAATTATCAGTAGAAAGTGCAGCAGTATGATACGTAGGCAATGTTATTAAATGATGAAATATACCAGCCTCTTTAGAAGCATCAGCTTGGAAGGTTCTAATTTTATCATCAGCCAGTTTTGCTAGCTCAGTTTCATCATATTTCTCATTCATTAAATCTTCTCTATCATACTGTGAAACATCATCACCAGATTCACTCATAGCATCAAACACTTGTTGTCTGAAATTTAATGTCCAATTAAAGGACGGGCTATTGTTATATACTAATTTAGCATTAGGTATAACTTTTTTAATTTCATTCATCATCGCAGCAATCTGACCAATATGAGGTTTTTCTGTTTCAATCCAAATTAAATCAGCACCATTTTGTAGGCTTGTTATAGAATCAAGAATACATCTAGCTTCACCAGTTCCTTTTCTAAATTGATATAAATTTGAAGGTAGTCTTTTTGGACGAACAATTTTTCCATTTTGACTAATCATTACATCACCATGGTTCATATTTTTATCATTTATTTCTTCGACATCTAAGAATGAATTATATTGATCACCTAAATCACCTTCTTCATTTGTAATTGCGATTTGTTTTGTTAAACCAGCACCTAAAGAGTCTGTTCTTGCAACAATAATTCCATCATCGACTCCTAGTTCTAAGAAGGCATATCTAACAGCATTTATTTTTGCTAAAAAGTCTGCATGGGGCACAGTTACCTTACCATCCTGATGCCCACATTGTTTCTCATCAGATACTTGGTTTTCTATTTGAATTGCACATGCGCCAGCCTCAATC